>JBILPJ010000037.1:0-15920 GCA_044373975.1 Flavobacterium sp.
TGAATCCTGATTTCGGAACGTCGAACGTATTTATTGTTGATAAAAATAGAAACCTTCGCGGTCGCAAGAAAAAAGACGAATACAAAGAAGGCTATAACACCTTTTCCCCTTCGGATTTAAGCAACCAAATGTTAGATGATTTCAAAATCATTTTATACGAATACAGAGCTGCTTTGAAAAAAAATAAAAACGCAGAACGTAAAATTTAAACATTAAAAAATGATAAAAAATAAATCATACATCGGAATTTTCTTCGTCATTTTAGTGTTTGGTATCTTTGCAATTCCAAAAATTATCGATAGAATTCAAAATGGTGAAGTGGTGAAAGGAGATCGTTTGGACATCATTTCAAATCATTCTTCATCAGAACCTTCAAAATTACTAACTATTGGACCAGCTCCAAAATTCGAACTTACCGATCAAAATAACAAGCTAATTTCAAATAAAGATTACGCAGGAAAAGTATATGTTTTAGAATTTTTCTTTTCAACCTGTCCTACAATTTGCCCAAAAATGAATTTGAATATGATAACCATACAAAACACCTTTTTCGGAAATCCAAACTTTGGAATCGTCTCCATCACTATAAATCCAGAACACGATACCGTAGCAGTTTTAAAAGAACACGCTACCAAATTAGGTGTAAAATCAACCAATTGGCATTTCCTTACTGGCGATAAAACCAAAATATTTGAATTGGCAAACAAAGGTTTCAACGTATATGTAGGTGAAAATGCAAAAGCTAACGGTGGTTTCGAACACTCAGGATTATTTGCATTAATCGATAAAAATGGTGATATTCGTTGCCGAAAAGACAACTTTGGAAACCCAATTTTATACTACGATGGTATCGAAAAAGAAGGCGTGAGAACCCTACAACAAGACATTGCAATTTTACTAAAAGAATAACTATGGAAAACAATTCAGTAGAACAGAAATACAACAAATGGATTATCGCATTATCCGTAATAATCCCAGTCGCAGTTGCCGTACTTTTCAAAATTAAACTAAAAGATTTAGGTTTTAATGTGTCGCCATTGCCTATTTTACCTCCAATTTACGCAACTATAAACGGAATTACAGCCGTTTTATTAATCACAGCTGTAATTGCAATTAAAAACGGCAATCGAAAACGCCACGAATTGCTAATGAAAACCGCAATCGCCTGCTCATTAGTGTTCCTGCTTTTGTACATCGCCTACCACATGACCACCGATTCCACTGCGTTTGGTGGAACAGGTTTCATCAAATACGTGTATTTTTTCATCCTTTTATCACACATTATTTTATCCATCGCCACCATTCCCCTCGTATTAATTACCTACGTTCGGGCCTTGGCTGAAAAATTTGACAAGCATAAAAAAATCGCCAAAATCACCTTTCCAATTTGGTTGTATGTTGCCGTTACTGGCGTAATCGTATATTTGATGATTTCCCCATATTATGTTAAATAAAGTCGAAAGTCAAAAGTCGAAAGTCAAAAGTCACCAGAAATTAATCACTTCTGTTTTCGTATTTCTTGTTTCCATATTCTCTTCTCTATCAACAAATGCCCAATGCGCAATGTGTCGAGCGGCGTTAGAAAGTGAAGGAAATCAAGCCAAAGCTAAAGGAATCAACGACGGAATTGTCTATCTCATGGTAATTCCCTACATCTTAGTTGGTTTAGTTTTCTTCGCCGTTTACAAAATGTACACCAACAAAAACAAAGCATAATTTCTTTTTTTTAGGAGCGAATTGTCCCTCTTTTTCAGGAGATGCAATTCCCGCTGTCATTCCAAATCCTCGCTAAAAAGCTCGGGATTTTCCCTTCCATCGGGGCTGAATAAATGTTGATTTGATTATTTGTTAATTCGGTTATTTGGAGGAGAAGTTGTTGGTTGTTGGTTGATGGTTGTTGGGAAATCTGCGAATCTGCGGTGGTATTTCCAATTTATTCGTTAGACACACCTGACAGGTTTAAAAAATCGGTTATTCGGAAAATCCGTTTAATTGGAAAATCTATTAAAATCTGTGAATCTGCGGCTAAAAAATTTAGTTTATTCATTCGAACACACCTGACAGGTTTTAAAAACCTGTCAGGTTTAAGAACCTATTTTATCCCATCAACAGCAACTTTCACATTTCCATTTACTTTTACAAATGCAATAATAGCTTTGTTAGTTAACTGTATTTTTTGAAATTGAACATCGTCAATTTTTCCATTCACAAAAACACCTGGCATCGGAGAATAATTCTTCAAATAATTCATCATACTTTGCTTTCCTTCCTCCAAATTTGGTTGAATTGAATACCTGCAACTTTCCTGAATTTTTCTTAAAACCATTCCTTGAGCCAACCAATTTGCCGTTTTCAATAATTTGCTTTTCGTATCCAAAACATAATCCAATTGGTCAAAATAAATCTCTTTAGTCGTTTCATTGTATTGTGGAAAACCAGTCAAATAAACCGTTCCATTAATGCTTCCCAGCATCTCTAAAGCAATAACCATCTTTCCATTTTTATGCCAAATCGATACATTTTGAACCGTAACTTTCTTGCTTCCATTTCCATATTCTTGACCAGCAAAATTCTTAGTAATAATTTTCGATGCATCTTGATAACTTGAAACCGCAACAATATTTGCTGAAATTTTATCAGGCATTTGCGTCACCGATTTCAGAACAATCTTATTTCTATCAAATTTTGAAACTGGTTTTTGACCAATTAAGGTTTCCATATTGCATTTCAAACCCATTTCTAAAGTGATGATTTCCTTTTTGAATTTTGCATCCGTTGCGTACAATTCTATTGGAACAATTCGAAGCCAACTTTCAAAAGCTTCATTCATTTGAAATGGCGTACATATTTTCTCTAAAGCATCTAAAACATTAGGCTTAAAATCCATAGATTTTTCAATTGCAGCATCAATTGTTCGCTCAATTTTCGATTTAAAAAGTTTCACCGCCGGATTAATCAAATACGTAATTGGAACAGATTTTCCCATTACAACTGCTGTTGGACTTTCATTCCAATCCAAAGATTTAAACTCAGTTTTGGTGTTTAATTTCCAATTTGACAAATTCACATCACTCATCAAAGTGATGTTTCCATTCAAATTAAATTCTTGCGTGCTGTACAAAGCAATTCCTAATTTATCGGTTCCAATTCGGTATTTAATAGCAGCTTTCAATGGCAAAACAGTTTTGATTTTTCCATTCAAATTTTCAATGGATATCGGTGCCAATTTCCAAATCTTCATTTCAATATCATCGTCTTCAATTGTATTGTCTTCAAAAATCAATCCCGTCATAAATTTATTGGTTTGATTTTCAATATCTTTCAATTTGATTGCTATTGGAATATTTATAAACGAAGGTGTATTTTCATAAACCAAAGGCGAAGCGTCGTCTGGTTCAGGTTTCAAAGCAGTAATTTTTGAGGTAGTAGCACAACTTGAAAAAAGAATAAGTGCTAAAAGAAACGTAATTTTAGAGAGAGTTTTCAAAACGATTTTTAATTTAATTTGAGTGCAAAATTAATTCTATTTTCACTCAAATACTAAAATTCAAGTACCATAATTTCCTAAGAATCGTCTTATAAGATTAAGTTAAATTTAGTTTAAATTGCTAAAAATAGTTAAATTTGCAGTTGTATCAACCGTTTTTGAATTCAGAATTTTATGAAACAAACAATTTCAAGTAAAATCTCATTAATAATAGTACTTTTTTTAGGCTTGCTATCTCAAGCGCAATCTAAAAAATGGACTTTAGAAGAATGTGTTGATTATGCTATCAAAAATAACATTTCTATTAAACAATCGGAGTTGGATACAAAGTCGGCTTCAATTGAAAAATCTTCAGCTGTTGGAAATTTTCTTCCTACCTTTGATATTAACGGTTCCCATTCTTGGAATATTGGTTTAAACCAAAATATTATAACGAATTTACTTGAAAATCAAACGACGCAATTTACTTCTGCAGGAATAAGTTCTAACGTTGCGATTTATAATGGAATGCAAAATCAAAACCGTTTGCGAAGAGCCAATCTTGCAATTGTAGCTTCAGAATACCAACTTTCAAAAATGAAAGACGATATTTCTTTGAACGTTGCCAATGCATTTTTACAAATACTTTTCAATAAAGAAAACCTAAAAGTTCAAAAAGAACAATTGTCAAATAATGAGAAACAATTGCTTCGTTCGCAAGAATTAGTAAATGCTGGAGTAGTTCCTCGGGGAGATTTATTGGATATAAAAGCGACAGTTGCCACCAATAATCAGGCGATTGTAACTGCCGAAAATGCGTTGTTAATCTCAAAATTGAGTTTAGCACAATTACTACAATTAGACAATTTTCAAGATTTTGATGTAGCCGATGCCAATTATGATGCCAAAGAAAGTTCGACACTTCTTCAAACTCCCGCTGCAATATTCGCAAAAGCAAAAGAAGAACGCGTAGAATTGAAAATCGCAAAAGCCAATTTGGAAATGGCAGAAAGTGATTTGAAAATTGCTAAAGGGGCTTATCAACCAAGTTTACAAGGATTTTATAGTCTAAATACTAGAGCAGGATATACTGATAGAGTAATAGGATTTAACGGAACAACTCCAATTTTTGCTCCGGCTTTACCTCTTTTTGAACAGTTTGACAATAATAAAGGGCATTCTTTTGGGTTTCAAATGAATATTCCTTTATTAAATGGTTTTTCTGTTCGCAATAATGTAGATCGTTCAAAAATTGCATTCGACCGTTCAAAAATTGCATTTAGCCAGCAAGAATTAGATCTAGAAAGAAATGTATTTACCGCTTTTACCGATGCTAAAGGCGCTATGAAAGCCAATGAATCAGCAATAATCACTTTGGAAGCAAGACAAGAAGCGTATAATTATGCCAAAGAAAAATTTGCTGTTGGAATGTTGAATGCTTTTGATTTAAATCAATCGCAAACATTATTTGTAAATGCACAATCAGAAGTCGTAAGAACAAAATACGATTATATATTCCGAGTTAAAGTAATTGAATTCTATTTTGGAATTCCAATCATTAAAAAACAATAAGTGTTATGTCAAAGAAAACAATTTATATTTTATTAGGTTCAGCAGTAGCACTTGTTGTAGTGTTATTAGTACTTTCAAAAACAGGCGTTATTGGTAAAAAAGATAAAGGAACGGAAGTTGAAATTGCAACTGTAAACGAAATTACGGTCGTAGAAACTGTTTCTGCAACAGGGAAAATCCAACCTGAAATTGAAGTAAAAATATCATCAGAAGTTTCTGGAGAAATTATCGCTTTGCCAGTAAAAGAAGGACAAGTAGTTAAAAAAGGGGATTTATTAGTAAAGATAAATCCTGATTTATATACGTCTGGATACAACAGAACCCTTTCTAATTTATCGGGAACAAAAGCGGGTTTGAGCCAAGCGGATGCCTCTTTCAAAGAAGCAAAATCGAACTATGATAGAAGTAAAACCTTATTTGATAAAGGAATCATTTCAAAGTCAGATTGGGACAAAGCCATTGCCTCATTTGAAGTTGCAAAAGCTTCTAAAGAATCGGCGTATTATAACGTGCAAAGTGCTTCGGCAACGGTAAATGAAGCCAAAGATAACCTAGGAAGAACGACCATTTATGCGCCAGCAGACGGAACTATTTCGATGCTGAATGTAGAATTGGGCGAGCGCGTTTTAGGAACGCAACAAATGACAGGAACTGAAATTCTTCGTGTTGCCAACTTGAATAATATGGAAGTTGAAGTGGATGTAAATGAAAATGATATTGTGAAAATCAATGTGGGTGATTCTGCAAAAGTAGAAGTTGATGCCTATTTGAAAAAAGAATTTAAAGGAATTGTAACGAGTATTTCAAATTCTGCAAGTACAGCATTAACAGCCGATCAAGTCACCAATTTTAAAGTAAAAATCAGAATTCTAAAAGAATCTTATATGGATTTATTAGAAGGAAAACCAGTAACCTATTCGCCATTTAGACCAGGAATGACTGCTACAGTTGATATTATTACTACTAGAAAAGAAAATGTTATTGGGGTACCAATTAGTTCCATTGTTGTAAAATCAGATACAACAGCAACTTCTAAAATTGTTGTTGAAGATTCTAATAAAGAAAACACAATTGCACCAAAAAGCGATAAAAAATTTGAATGTGTATTTGTGAAAGTCGGAAATAAAGCTAAAATCAGAATTATAAAAACTGGCATTCAAGACGATACCAATATCGAAGTAATTTCGGGACTTAAAAAAGGTGATGTTGTAATTATTGGTCCTTATACAACGGTCACAAAAGAATTGAATTCAGGTGATAAAATTGTGGTGAGTACTGGAATTGAAAAGCCAGAAAAGAAGTAATTTAGAAATTTCAATTACCAAAAAGTGTCTTATATTCTCAATTTAGAAACGGCTACCAAAAACTGTTCTGTTGCAATTGCAAAAGATGGAAAAACTATTTTATGCAAAGAAATGGCTGAAGCAGGATATTCTCACGCAGAAAAATTACACGTTTTCATTGAAGAATGTTTGCAAGAATTACAGCTTACTTCCAAAGATTTATCGGCAGTTGCAGTAAGTCAAGGCCCAGGTTCTTATACTGGTTTGCGCATTGGCGTTTCGGCAGCTAAGGGTTTGTGTTTTGCATTGGATATTCCTCTAATTTCAATCGATACATTACAAGTTTTGGCTTCACAATTATCAATTTCTGAAGGCTTAATTATTCCAATGATTGATGCTCGAAGAATGGAAGTGTATTCTGCAATTTTCAATTCTGAAGCTGAAAAAATCAGGGAAGTTAAAGCTGAAATAATCACAGAAGAATCTTTTTTAAAAATTACTGAACCAATTCATTTTGTTGGCGATTGTTCGGAGAAAGCAAAAACGGTTTTAACGAATCCAAACTTTATTTTTCACGATGAAATCATATATCCATCCGCAAAAGAAATGGGTTTTTTGAGTTACAAAAAATTTAAAGAAAAAGATTTTGAAGATGTGGCGTACTTTGAGCCGTATTATTTAAAAGACTTTATGATTACCGTTTCTAAAAAATAACAGCTTTTATTTGAATATAATTCAATAAATAATGGAAGAAAAAATTAGATGCAAATGGTGCGTTGGAATCGATATTTACGAAAAATACCACGATGAAGAATGGGGTGTTCCCGTTTATGACGACCAAAAATTATTTGAATTTCTAATTTTAGAAACTTTTCAGGCTGGATTGAGTTGGATTACAATATTAAAAAAAAGAGAAAATTTTCGATTGGCTTTTGACGACTTTAACTATTCAAAAGTGGCTTTGTATTCTGAAGATAAAATCCGAGAATTAATGCAAAACGCAGGAATTATTCGCAACCAATTGAAGATTCGTTCTGCTGTTTCAAATGCCATTTCATTTATGAAAATACAGGAAGAATTTGGAAGTTTCAGCAATTACATTTGGCGCTTTGTAGATGGAAAACCTATTATTAATTACCCTAAAATATTGAAAGAAGTTCCAGCCACTACGCCACTTTCGGATGCAATTAGCAAAGATTTAAAGAAACGAGGATTTAAATTTGTTGGGTCAACAGTTGTTTACGCTCATCTTCAAGCCACAGGAATGGTTAACGACCACGTAGAAGATTGTTGGAAAAGAAGTTAAGAATTTTCATTCAAAATTTTCATAAAATCTTCCCTATCAATTTCATTACAACCCAAACTTTCGAGATGTTCATTATAAACTTGACAATCTAATAGTTTATAATTGTCATTTTTTAATTGATTTGCCAATGAAATAAAAGCCACTTTGGAAGCATTACTCACTTTGGAAAACATACTTTCGCCACAGAAAACATTACCTAAATCGATTCCATATAATCCTCCAACTAATTCTTCATTTTGCCAAACTTCAACAGATTTTGCAATGCCCAATTTATGAAGATTACAGTACGCTTCAATCATTTCATCGCTAATCCAAGTTCCATTTTGCCCCTCTCTTTTAATAGAACGACAATTGGAAATAACCAATTTGAAATCTTGATTAAAAGTAACTTTAAAAACATTTCTATTGAGGATATTTCGCATGCTTTTTGAAATAATTAAATCATCAAAAAACAAAACCATTCTTGAACTTGGCGCCCACCAAAGAATAGGTTCACCAGGATTAAACCACGGAAAAATGCCACTTTTGTAGGCCAATAATAATCTTTCGGTTGATAGATCACCGCCAACAGCAAGAATTCCTTCGGTGTTTGCACTTACTACTGGTGGAAAAAAAATAAGTTCAGAAAGTAAATACATCGTTAAATTTTAATTACTAAAAAAGTTTATAATCTAAAAAAATAAAATTAAGAAAAATTTACAATATCTTTAGCGAAAAATTTTTTAAATGAAAAAATTAGTATTCCTACTCACACTAATCTTTACTTCTCTGTTACTATCTTCCCAAATCAAGGATACCATTTCCAATAAATCTGAATTTCAAAGTTATACCAATTCAAACGGCGAAATATATACTTATAAAAAGCCACGTTTTTTTGAAATGATTACTCATATTCCTCGCAATGTGTATGGAACGATTCAGGATTTCGGAACAAAAGAAAATCTAATCGCTTTAGGCGGAGCAACTGTTTTAACTGTGGCATTACTTCCAGCGGATCAATATTTATTAGATAATTCAAGATTAATTGGCGAACAAATTGGTTTAAAAGATGTAGCTCGATATGAAAATTTTGGACCTTTAAGTAATATTCCCCCAAATATAACATCGGGAATTTATTTGATAGGAAATGGTACAACCCCAATATTATTGAGTATGGGATTTGCAACTTTTGGCTTGATAAATAATGATTATCGCTCTTTAAATACAGCTACTGGACTTTTGGAAAGCATAGCGGTTTGTGGGGTTTTTAGTCAAACTATAAAAAGAATTTCGGGAAGACAAAGTCCAGCTCCAGCAATTAGAGACGGAAATCCTGGTGGCGATTGGAATCCATTTCCAAGTTTTGCGGCATTTTCAAAAAAAACACCTCAATATGATGCAATGCCATCAGGTCACGTGATGACCGCAACGGCAGCTTTGAATGTCATTATTGGAAATTATCCAGATAAAAAATGGATAAAACCAGTTGGTTACAGTCTAATTGGAATATTAGGATTTGAAATGGCTCAGGCCAATGTTCATTGGTATTCAGATTACCCGATTGCATTGGTTATGGGTTATATTATAGGTAAAAATATCGTGAAAAGTAAAATCACGAAAAGCAATTCGCCTTTAGAAACTCCAAAAAAATATACATTTAATATGAATGCTTCCAGAAGATTTGGTTACAACTTAATTGGTGCAACTGTCGCTTTTTAAATATTACAAAAATGAATATCAAACTATTAATTGCTCTTATTTTTTTATTATCCTTAAATGGAAATGCGCAACAAAAAGACAGCATTTCTTCATTTAAAGACGAATTATCCTACAAGCATTTTATTATTCCTGCGGCACTAATTTCAACTGGATTATTGTTGAAAAATGCACCGATGAATAAAAATTTACAAGGAGATAGTAGAAAATTTTTCGGAACTGATTTCCATACAAAAATTGATGATTATTTGCAATTTACTCCAATACTCCAAATCTATGGAGGTCGTTATTTAGGGTTAAAATCAAAGAATGATTTTCTTCATCAAAACATTAATATAGCTATGTCAATGGCAATAATGTGTGGAATTGTTAAAACGATGAAACACACATTTAAAGCTGAACGACCTGACGGCAGTAATCACGTTAGTTTCCCATCAGGTCATACTGCAACAGCATTTACAACTGCATCTTTGTTGTTTTACGAGTATAAAGATGCTAATATTTGGTATGCGAGCAGTGGATATTTATTTGCAACAGCAACCGGTTTTTTAAGAATCGCAAACAATAAACATTACACTTCGGATGTTCTTGCGGGTGCAGGAATTGGAACAGCTGTTGGACTTGCCGTTTCCTATTGGAGTCCATACAAGTCTTTCACAATAGGAAAAAATAAAACCCACGCCTTAATTTATCCTCAAATTGGAACAAATTATGGCATAGGTTTATTAATTAAAAATTGAGTTTAAACAGTATTTAAATCCTATTTTAACTATTTTTAGAAAGGCAAATCGTCGTGCTCTTCTTCTTTGAATGTTTCCGCTGGTGCAAATGCTTCTGCAGCTGGCATTGGTGGCGCTTGAGTTGGTGCAGCAGCGGCCAATCTTTCCACTCTCCAACCTTGAATTGCGTTGAAATATTTAGTCACGCCTTGTGGGTCAACCCATTCGCGACCTCTTATATTGATAGAAACTTTTACCGCTTCACCAACATTGAAACTGTTTAATAAATCACATTTGTCTTGAACGAATTCAACTAAAATATGTTGAGGATATTGTTCGTCAGTTGTAACAACTAATTCTCTTTTTAGGAAACTTCCGCTACCTACATTTTTTGCTTCTCCAAGCATTTTGATTTTTCCTGATACTTCCATCTTAACTATTTTTATTATTATTTTATTCTCTTTATTTACTTCGCCAACAATACTTTCCAAGCAGAATCAACATCGTTTTCATCCAGATATTTCTTGGCTTTTTGATGTTGTTTCAAAACATCATCTGCACTTAAAACACCTTTCACTGCAAAATTTTTATTTACAAATATATTAATTTCTTCCGTTGTAGGCAATGCTTCAATATTTCCTAATTTTCCTAAATCATTTCCATCAAAAACAGTACTTTCTTTGATGAAATCTGGTATTTGATCTACACCAATTCCTAATGTTGTCAATGGTTTTGCAACTTCAAACAATCCTTGATTGGCACGAGAATACCAATTGCCGCCCATTCTTGAAACCAAATCTATTTTATAGGGATCGATAGTTCCATTGTCATCTAAAACAGATTCATTAATATGGATTTTCAATACTTCACAAATCACTAAATTCCCTGCGCCGCCTTCATTTCCCAAACTAATAATTTCA
Organism: Flavobacterium sp.; assembly: GCA_044373975.1. Classification (GTDB taxonomy): domain Bacteria; phylum Bacteroidota; class Bacteroidia; order Flavobacteriales; family Flavobacteriaceae; genus Flavobacterium. Next base: position 10,962 of record JBILPJ010000037.1, read on the forward strand.
TTGACTTTGCATTCAAATTGAACTGGAGCTTCGGCTACGCGATACGGTTTCACAAGATCTGAAGGAATTGCTTTAAATCCCGCTTTTAGAAATTCATTTACACCATCAGCATATTCCGTACTTGACAATGACATTTGTTGTACAATATCAAAATTCACCACATTAATAACCACTTCGCGAGTTGCTTCGGCATTAATTAAAGTGTGTTTGATAGAATTGTCACGAACACGTCTTGCTGGTGAAAAAATCAAAATTGGAGGATTCGCACTAAACACATTAAAGAAACTAAAAGGCGATAAATTTGGCTTCCCATTTTTATCAATTGTACTTGCAAAAGCTATAGGTCGCGGGCCTACAGAACTTTGTAAATAGCCTTGTAATTTTGCGGGTGAAATGTCTTTTGGTTCGATGCTAATCATAAAAATCAATTTGAACAAATATAATAAATTGGATTCAAAAATTCAGAATTTTACAATCTAATATTTATTCATTAATGCGGAAAATTATTTTTCTACAATCAAAATGATAATATTTCATTATATTTATCGTTGAATATCACTTTATAAAGAAGTTTATGCAGTTTTCGAACAAAAGGAATTTAACTCGTTGGATTATTATTTTTTCCTCCTTTATCATTATCATTTTTATTCTTTGGAATACCTTCAACTTTTTTCAAATTTTCAAAAATGAAGAACGTATAAAAATGGAATATTGGGCAGAAGCAATTAAATCGCTGAACTATGGTGATGTAAATGCAAATACGGAACTTCCATTAAAGATTATTACAAATACTAACATACCAATTATTGTTGTTGAAAATGATTCGATAATTAACACAACAAATATTCCCAAAGAAATTGTTTTAGATAAAGTTAAAGCTGCTGATTATCTCAAGCGTCTAAAAAATCAAAATGAACCCATAAAATTGCAATATATTCCGGGAAAATTTCAATATTTTTATTATGGAAATTCAGAGCGTTTAAACAATCTTATTTATTTTCCAATCGCCTTTTTATTAATTATTGTCTTGTTTGCTTTGCTGGTTTACAATTTCTATCGCAGTACAAAAATGGCGACTCAAAACAAACTTTGGGCTGGAATGGCGAAGGAAACTGCACATCAAATTGGCACACCACTTTCGTCTTTAATTGGTTGGCTTGAAATATTAAAATCGGATAATGTTGCCGAAACTACTGTTTTTGAAATCGAAAAAGATATTATTAGGTTACAAAGTATCACCGATAGATTTTCAAAAATTGGTTCCGAACCTATTTTAGAAAAGAAAGATATTATCTCCGAAACTCAAAATTCATTTGCTTATTTGCAATCCAGATTTTCAAAACAAGTTATTTTTTCATTCAACGCTCCCGAATTTCCAATCACTGTTTCTTTAAATCCAGCTTTGTTTAGTTGGACAATTGAAAACTTAGTAAAAAACGCCATCGACGCAATGCGAGGACGAGGAAAGCTGGAAGTAGTTATTGAATTGGAAGGGGAATTTGTAAAAATAAAAGTGACCGATACGGGCAAAGGAATCCCTAAAAAACAATTTAAAACCATATTTGAACCAGGATTTACAACTAAAAAAAGAGGTTGGGGGTTGGGACTTTCACTAACAAAACGTATCGTAGAAGAATACCATAATGGAAAAGTAAAAGTCTTACATTCTGAAATCGATAAAGGAACTACAATGCAAATTAGTTTTAGAAAGGCTTAAAAACCGATAAATTAGAACTTGTATTTACAAATTCTCTTGTATTTTCATTACCAAATCTTCAAATTGTTCTTTGCTCAAACTTACTTTATTTTGGAATCGCATTTCGTCCATTTCATTCAATGGAATCAAATGAACGTGAGCGTGAGGAACTTCTAAACCAATTACGCTCATTCCAATTCTTTTGCAAGGAACTGCCTTTTCAAGAGCAATTGCAATCTCTTTCGAGAATTGCATTAAACCTAAATAAAGGGCATCGTCTAAATCGAAAATTTTGTTGATTTCTTGTTTTGGAATGCACAAAGTGTGACCTATCGCATTTGGATTTACATCTAAAAAAGCAAGAAAATTTTCATCTTCAGCGATTTTGTAACAAGGAATTTCTCCGTTTACGATTTTTGTAAAAATACTTGACATAGTAGCAATGTTTAATTGTTTAATTGTTTAGTTGTAAAAACGGTTAAACGATTTAACAACTAAACGATTCAACTATTTAATCTCTCGAAATTTCTAATATTTCAAATCTCAAAGCACCATTTGGAACGGTGATTTCGGCTATTTCACCCACAGATTTCCCCAATAAACCTCTACCAATTGGTGAAGTCACAGATATTTTACCCGTTTTTAAGTCGGCTTCACTTTCTGCAACCAAGGTGTATTTCATCTCAATTCCGTTTGTTAAATTTTTGATTTTTACATTCGACAAAACCAATACTTTTGAAACATCTAAATGCGTTTCATCGATTAATCTTGCGTTAGAATGTACCTCTTCTAATTTAGCAATTCGCATTTCCAACATACCTTGCGCTTCTTTGGCAGCATCATATTCGGCATTTTCTGACAAATCGCCTTTGTCACGTGCTTCTGCTATATCGGCGGACGCTTTTGGACGCATCACGCTCTTCAAATAATCTAATTCTTCTCTTAATTTCTTCAATCCTTCTGCTGTGTAATACGATACTGCACTCATAATTTCATCATTTATATAAAATAGAAAAAATCCCATCGGGACGGGATTTCTTTTTACAAAGATAGTTGTTATTTCTTTTAGTCAATAAATATATGTTAATCATATATAATTCAAAGTTAAATAAATTAAATTTGTTTCAACTATTCTTTTAATAAAATTTCAAAATGAAAAAATACATCTTTCTACTTATATTCCCTTTTCTGTGGAATTGCGACAGCGGAACCTTCAATAATAACAATCCAAATATTCCAAATTATAGTTTTGCCGTTGAAATAAACACCGATTTACCAACTTATAACAGCTTAAAATTCGTGAGCAACGGAAAATATATTCCAAATGCAGGTGCTCGGGGCGTTATCGTTTTCAATAATGGAAATGGTTATGTTGCGTATGATGCGGCGTGTCCAAATCAAGCGATGAGTTCGTGTTCGACGATGTCAGTGCGCGGTATCAATGCGTTTTGCAGCTGTGATAATGCTGAATACAACCTTTTTTCTGGGCAATGTCCGGGGAAAGAATATCCGATGAAACCGTATCGTGTGGAAACAAATGGCACAATTATCAGAATTTACAATTAATAAAACCCTTGAAAATAAATTTTACAAGGGTTTTAATAAACTGATTTTTACTATTAAAATTTCAAAGTCATTCCTGCCAAGAAATTAATTCCTGCTTGAGGATAATATCCAGCACCGTCTAATGTAGTCGTTGTTCCTGGAGTTGTCCAAGTATCATCAAAAGTGAAATAATAGCCATTGGAAACATATTTATAATTCAATAAATTATTCACTAAAACAGAAAATAATATCGATTTAAACACTTTTTTTGTTTGGATTTCATACGATACATTCAAATCATTTACAAAATAACTATTTAATTCCGATGCTTTAGAATCTATATTTCCCATAAATTGTTTTCCAACAAATTTGGATAAAATACTAAATTGCAATTTTTCGCTTGGCGCAAATGTCAAGTAGTTTCCCGCAACAACATTTGGTGAAAAAGCAATATTTGTATTCCCGAAATCCTGAATAATTCCATCCTTTTGAAAATAATATTCTTGGTTTTTGTTTTCGCTTAAAGCGATATTTGGACGTAATAGCCATTTTTCAGAAAGGTACAAAGTGGCATCAATTTCCAATCCCAATCTGTAGCTGTCCCCAACATTTTCACGCAATGGTGCGCCAACATCGCTCAAAGCACCTGTTAAAACCAACTGATTTTTATATTTCATATAATAGGCCGTAACATTCAATTTTGATTTTTCCGAATTCAATCTCCAACCAAATTCAAAATCGTTCAACTGTTCTGGTTTTGGTGTTCCACTTGAATAATCATCACGGTTTGGTTCTCTATTGGCACGCGCAAAAGAAAAATAAAGGGTATTTTTAGAATTCAAATCAAAATTCAAACCTGCCTTCGGATTGAAGAAATTGAAATTGTCGTTCACCAACCCCGTTTCTAAACTATTTGCTTTGTAATGAACATTTCTGAGTTGCAAATCGCCATAAAGACTAATTTTTTGTGATAGTTGGTAGTTCACTTTCGCAAATATATTTCCGTCTGTTTTACTGGCATAATCGTCATAATAATGATCTCCTAACTCACTTTGAGAAGCAAATCGAGCCCAAATTACTTTCCCAAAATGAGCTCCTTCGTATTTATTATAAGCTCCGCCAATAATTAAATTCAGCTTTTCATCTTTATAATTTGATGAAAAAGTAGTGCCATAAAAATCATTATCCAACCATTTTTGACGTATCAAATCTGTTGTAACTTCAGAACCAACTGGCGCTAAGCCATAATCAGTAAAATTAGCGTCTTCTCTATAATTTTCAAAATATCCTTTTCCTTTAGTGTAATGAAACGCTAAATTGGTATTCCATTTTTCTGAGAATTTTTCATTCCAATGTACCTGATAATGATCTTGTTGGTAATTGTCCGTTTCATTATCATAGAAGCGTGTTTGCCCAAATTCATCTGTATAAATTCCTGCCGAATTGAAAGTTCTATCTTTGATTAACGTTTCGCCATCAATTCCATTCCAAGACTGATAGGTTTTTTCTTTTCCCCCAAAAGCCAACGCTTTTATTAAGGTTGTTTTCCCCACATAAGTTCCTTGAAGAAAATAAGATTTTAAGTCAGAACTCGCTCGATCAACATAACCGTCGGATTTCAAAACTGACAAACGACCCGCAATTTCGATATGATTATTTAATAATCCCGTGCTGAATTTTACCGTATTTTTTCTTGAATTAAAACTACCCGCTGAATT
>JBILPJ010000151.1:0-5620 GCA_044373975.1 Flavobacterium sp.
ATAATATCTTCAACAGAAACATCACGACCATAAAGAACCGTCTGGTTGAAACTTTTCTCTTCTTCTGAAAGAACATTTTCTTCAATATAATCTGATAATTTATCAATATAATAAGGCTCCTCACCCATCAAAAAATAAATTGGTTTTATATTTCCTGCTTTAATATCGTTAACAATTTTTAAAACTTCATCCATTGATTTATGTTTAATATTTAATGTTTAAAGTTTTTTTGCATCGTGTGAAACATTAAACCTTAAACTTATTTTATACTTTTGCTATATGAAGCAACTCCAGTTTCCCACTTATTCATTCCGATTCAAAAATAGTGAAAATAAAGTAGCTATTTTCGATGAAATCAGGAAAAAATTTATAATTATTACTCCCGAAGAATGGGTTCGTCAGCACGTAGTTCAGTTTTTGCTACAAGATAAAAAATATCCAAAGTCACATATAAACGTAGAAAAACTATTGAAAATCAATGATTTAAATAAAAGATATGACGTTGTTGTTTACAATCCCGATGGTAGTATTTTTATTTTAGTGGAATGTAAAGCCCCTGAAATTAAAATATCGCAGCACACATTCGACCAAATCGCAAGATATAATATGACTTTGAATGCCGAATATTTGATGGTAACTAACGGACTTAATCATTACTTTTGCAAAATGGATTATGAAAGTGAGAAATACGATTTTCTACCTGAATTGCCAGAATATCAATCTTTAAATTCTATTTAATAAGTGAAAATTGCCGTTGTCATACTCAATTGGAATGGAGTGAAATTGTTGGAACAATTTCTACCTTCTGTTGTTCAATATTCATCTGAAGCTACTGTATTTGTTGCAGATAATGCTTCAACAGACGATTCTATTTCATTTGTAAAAGCAAATTTTCCAACCGTTCAAATTATAAAAAACGAATATAATTTTGGTTTTGCACAAGGTTATAATGAAGCTTTGAAAAGCGTCGATGCTGATATTTTTGCCCTTGTAAATTCCGATATTGAAGTTACCGAAAATTGGTTGCAACCCATAATTAAAACCTTCAAAAATGATCCACAAACTGCCATTATTCAACCAAAAATATTGGATTACAAACGCAAAGAATACTTTGAATATGCTGGTGCAGGCGGCGGTTTCATAGATAAATATGGTTATCCTTTTTGCCGTGGACGGATTTTTGAAACTTTAGAAAAAGACAACGGACAATACAACGATTCTTGCGAAATTTTTTGGGCTTCGGGCGCTTGCTTTTTTATTAGAAGTTCCGTTTACAAAGAATTGAATGGCTTTGATGCCGATTTTTTTGCCCATCAAGAAGAAATAGATTTGTGTTGGCGTGCGTTCAATAACAATCACATCGTTAAATACAATGGAAATTCCACCGTTTATCACGTTGGCGGAGCTACATTAAAAGAAGGAAACCCTAAAAAAACATTCTTAAATTTTAGAAACTCCTTATTGATGTTAACAAAAAATCTACCCAAAGAATACTTATTTCAAGTACTTTTCATTAGAATGATTTTAGATGGAATTGCAGGAATCCGATTTTTATTTCAAGGGAAATTTGCTCATTTTTCAGCAATAATAAAAGCCCATTTTTACTTTTATCATCTCCTTTCAATTAATTATAAAAAGCGAGGAAAAACAAAATTAAAAACATACTATAAAGTTAAAAGTATCGTTTATAGTTATTATATCAAACGTGGCATCGTTTTTGAAAAGCTATTTTAACAATAGTTAAACTATTATTTTTAATTCCATTTATTTCATTAATTTTGCAAAAAAAAACCCTCTATGAAAAAAATCATTTTAGCAGTTTCATTAGTTGCTTTATTAGCATCTTCTTGCGGAACGAAGAAAAAAATTGCGGCACTAGAATCTAAAAACAAAGAAATTCAAGATTTACTAAACACTTGTTCTGTAAAATTGAATATGTGTTTAACGGAAAAAGACGCAATTGCAAGTCAGATTGAATTTCTAAAGAAAAACAATTCCGATTTGATTTCTACAATGGGAAATATGACTACTTTATCAACTAAAGGTGCTCAAAACATTGAAAAAGCATTGGAAACTATCAAGGAAAAAGACTTGAAAATTACAAGAATGCAAGATGCTTTGACCAAAAAAGACAGCGTTACCCTTGCATTGGTTACCAGCATAAAAAGTTCGGTTGGAATGTCAGATCCAGACATTGAAGTAAATGTTGAAAAGGGTGTGGTTTTCATCTCTATTGCTGATAAATTACTTTTCAAAAGCGGCAGTTATTTAGTGAGTGAACGTGCAAAAGAAGTACTTGCGAAAGTAGCAAAAATAATCAATGACAAACCTACATTTGAATGTATGGTTGAAGGGCACACCGATAATGTTCCGTTTATTGGAAACAATATCTTGATTGACAATTGGGATTTGAGTGCCAAACGTTCTACTGCAATTGTTCGTGTTTTAACGAATGAATTGAAAGTAAATCCAAAACAATTAATCGCTGCAGGTCGAGGAGAATTTATTCCATTGGTAGAAAATAATTCTGTTACAAACCGAGCAATCAATAGAAGAACTCGTATTGTTATCCTTCCAAAAATCGATGAATTTTACGAAATGATTGAAAAAGAAATGAAGAAGAAATAGTGTTCAGTTTCAAACAGTGTTCAGTGAACAGTTTTAAAAAGTGTTCAGTTTGTTCAGAAATACAAAAACGTCTTGAGAAATCAAGACGTTTTTTGTTATAATCAATTTTAAAAATTCTTTTAAAATTAGTGCAATTCGTGTTTAACTTTTTCTAAAAAATTCACATTAACTTTACTTTTTAAAATCTGTGATAATCAGTGTAATCTGTGTTGAAATTCCTATTTAAATTAGTGAAAATTCGTGCAATTCGTGTTTAACTTTTTCTCAAAAAATCCGCATTAACTTTACTTTTTCAATCAGCAATAATCCGAGTAACATATTTTAAAATCTCTTTTAGAATTAGTGAAAATTCGTGAAAATTCGTGAAATTCGTGTTTAACTTTTTCTCAAAATTCACATTAACTTTACTTTTTTCAATCTGTGATAATCCGTGTAATCTGTGTAATCTGTGTTGAAATCCCCATTCAAATTCGTGTAAATTAGTGTAATTCGTGTTTAACTTTTAAAATTAACTACTTATTTCCTTTCTCGAAATCAGCAATAAATTGAGCCAAACCAATATCTGTCAAAGGATGTTTCAACAATCCTAAAATTGCAGAAAGCGGCCCCGTCATAACATCAGCGCCAATTTTAGCACAATTCACAATGTGCATTGTATGGCGAACCGAAGCAGCAAGAATTTGAGTTTCGTAACCATAATTATCGTATATCAATCTGATTTCCTCAATCAATGCCAAACCATCTGTAGAAACATCGTCTAATCTTCCAATGAACGGAGAAACATAAGTAGCACCAGCTTTTGCTGCCAATAAGGCTTGACCAGCAGAAAAAACCAAGGTCAAATTCGTACGAATACCCTTGTCTGAAAAATATTTACACGCCATAATTCCCTCTTTCGTCATTGCCAATTTAACAACAATTTGTGGGTGCAAATCAACCAATTCCTCACCCTCACGAATCATTCCATCATAATCAACAGCATTAACTTCCGCACTTACATCGCCATCAACACTTTTGCAAATGTCAATATAATGCTTCAAAATATTGTTTTTTCCAGTGATTCCCTCCTTCGCCATCAACGACGGATTTGTAGTCACACCATCCAAAACCCCAAGTGCTTGAGCTGCTTTAATCTCATTTAAATTTGCTGTGTCAATAAAAAATTTCATACTTATCTTTTTAATTATTTATGTTTAAACTATTTCGCAAAATTACAATTTATAATGGTTCATTAATATTTTTTCATACACTTTATCAGGCAAAATCCGTTTTAAAACAATGGAAAACTTTTGCATAAAACTGCCCACTTTATAATGAATTTTAGGATTTGGATTTTCAATAATAGCAAAAATTGCCTCCGCCATTTCAATAGGATTATTTCCTCCGTCAACGTGTTCGTCTAAAATACGGAGCGTTTTCCCATATAAAACCTCATAAGCAGAGCCTTTAATCACAGGTGCGTGAAAACGTCCCGAAGCAATATTCGTGGCAAAATCCCCAGGCGCAACATTCGTAATATGAATTCCAAAAGGCTTCACTTCCATACTCAAAGATTCCGAAATGAGTTCCAACGCCCCTTTTGAAGCCGAATAAATCCCACGATATGGCAAGCCCATATACCCCGCTATGGACGTAATATTGATAATCAAACCCGACTTTTGAAATCGCATCTGAGGCAAAACAGCCTTCATCATTGCAATGGGACCAAAAAAATTAGTCTCAAAATTATTTCGCATTTCCACCATCGGAATCTCCTCAATCGGCCCCGTAATCCCAATCCCAGCATTATTAATCAAAATATCCAATTGACCTTCAATAACAATCACTTTTTCAACAGCATACGCAATAGAATCTGCATCACGAACATCGAGTTGAATTAGTTCAAAAACAGACTTCCCTGCACCTTCAGGATTTCTACTCGTGCCATACACTTTATAGCCTTTTTCGTGCAAAAATTCCCCAATTGATTTCCCAATTCCCGACGAACCACCCGTAATCAGAACCACTTTATCCATAACTTAAACTTAAATGCTTACACAAAATTCAGAATGTAAATATAGTTATTTAATTTCTTAGCCAAATTATTTTTTGGGCGAGTCCCTACGTAAAAACTTCGGGTCAGGCTATCCGTTTTTATCTTTTCTTTTTTAAATAAAAAAAAGAAAAGGATAACCACTACTATCCTTCTCGCAAAATAATAGTACTTAAATTCAACAATTCATAAAAATTCATAATTCGTCCAAAAAAAAATAAAATTTTATTTTTTCAATTCAATTTATACTTACATTTGTAATTCAGAATTCAATTATGAAATCAATTTTAAATAATACTTGGTGGTGGAACAGCTTACGTCATTCGTCGTGAAGAGTTTACTTATAGGTATATTTTAAATCATATAAATATCAAAAAGGGCTTGTCATCACGACAAGCCCTTTTTTTATTCAATAAACAAAATCAAATTATGGAAGTTTATAAATTCAAAACCACATTTAAGAAAATTCTCGCCGACACTATCACGCCTGTGAGTGTTTACTTAAAAATACGTGATAAATTTGCCAATAGCCTTTTGCTTGAAAGTAGCGATTATCACGCTAACGACAATAGTTTCTCTTATATTTGTTGCAATCCAATTGCGTCAATAAAAATAGTAAATGAAACCATTTATAGAACATTTCCTGACGGAAGTTCAAACGCAATGGCAATTGATGAAAATTCAAATATTCCAAAAATAATCGAGGAATTCGCGTCTCAATTTCAATCCGAAAACAACGATTTCAAATTCATCAATAACGGATTGTTTGGTTATATTTCTTATGATGCCGTTCGCTATTTTGAAAATATTGAAATCAATAAAAAAGACAGCGACTTGCAAATTCCTGATATTTATTATGCCGTTTATCAGAATATCATCGCCATCAATCACTTCAAAAACGAAGCCTTTATTTTTTGCCATTCCATCACAGAAAGCAATAATATAGAAGCAATTGAAAAC
>JBILPJ010000152.1:0-5613 GCA_044373975.1 Flavobacterium sp.
CCTACAATAAAAAACAGTTATAAAAATAAAACGCTTATAACGGATGTGTAAAATCCTGTTATAAGCGTTTTTTTTATTCTTTAGAAAACCACGCTGATCAAAATAAGAGGACTTTTTCAGTGGCCTCGTTATTCTACGTCTAAATTTTCATTAAACGAAGAAGGAAGTAACTTTGGAATAAATTTGATTAATATTGGTAAAAGCAAACTTCCGCCAGGCAACAAAAATATGGTCAAGGAAGGAATTGATTTGCAAATATCCAACAATTGTTTTTTGACTTTCTTCTTTTCTTTATCGTCTAAATCGCGTCGCGTGGATTTTGCAAGCAAAACCATCAATTCTTTGCTTTCAGAAAGTTCTTTGAACAATCTATTTTTGTTTCGACTAATCAAAACTTCCACACTTTGAGTCGTGTGATCAAAAAAGTGTTTTACGGGATTTGAGTATTTGAAATACGGAATTTCATCTTTGTATTCTGTAATAAATTCATTTGTATTAGCAATACTTTCTATAACAAAATCATCGGAAACCGTCATTATTTCAGCCAAATTATGTAGGAAATAAGCTTCGTTTTTCTCAATAATTCCATCGCTCCACAACGCCATTCCTGCCAAATCTATCAAATAGTATTTTTCTAAATCGGAAGTAAAATAATCCAATTTCAATTCTTCTAAATTTTGAATACTCACATTTGAAAACTTACTATAACGAACCGATGCTTCAAATAATTTTATGAGTAAATCGTCATATTTAGTCTTGTTGGACTTTGTTTTTAACGCCAATGAAACCAAACTAATAATGGTTTCTTCAATCTTTTTTAAATATTTTTCGGGAATAGAATCGTGCGTTAAATAATGTTGAAACGCCAAAACATCAACAAAAAGTAAGGCATTGGTCAACACGTGAGAAAACTGTTTGTTGATAATATCGATATTGGTTTGAATGCGAGTATCAATGATTTTCTCTAAATTCAACGAGTTGGAATTGCTCGGTAAAATTTTCTTAAACAAGTTAAATCCTTGCGGATGCATCTCATTATAAAATGCTAAAACTTTAGAAATGTATTTCTCAGGATTGGTTTCAAGAGTTGTAATTTTGTAAACGCCAAACAATGTATTCAATAAGGCAATTTTGGTAATTTCATCTTCCGTCCAACCTTTATTGTCAACAAATACAGGCGTTTGCAATGAAATTATATAGCCATAGATAAAACCTGTATCTCGAACTTTTGAATAAAAAAAGTCAGGATTCTCAATAACGGGATTCGTTAAAGATTTTTGATCTAAAAAAAATTTATCAATCCAGCCGGTTGCTGATGGGTTTATCATTGCTTCGAATTATAGCAACAAATTTATATATTTTCAAGCATTAATAAAGCGATTTTACACTAAATTAATTATTACTTTATAATTGCTGAACACGCCACTCTTGCTCCTGAATTTCCAGTTGGTTGCGTTACGTAATCATCGGGTCCTTGATGCACGATTAAACCTTTTCCAACAATATTTTTATTAGCATCGCCGCAACCAATACACCATTCTGAAGTTGTGATAGTGATTGTTCCGACACCAAATTCATCAGTTGTAAAATTCCCAATATCTCCTTTGTGGGCTTCTCCTTCACCCAATTTTCCGTGTTTTTTGAATGTTGGATTCCAATGTCCTCCCGCAGAACTTCCGTCAGCAGCGGTACAATCTGATTTTTCGTGAATGTGAATTGCGTGAATTCCAGGTTTTAAACCTTTGAAATTGGCTGTAAATGTAACCTGACCGTTTTTTTCTGTAAAAACCCCAGAGCCAGAAACATTACTATTGCTTTTAGGTTCGAAATTTACGTTTAATTTATTTGAAATACCATTTGAAGAATTGGTTTTACATCCAATAATTACGGCAATAATTATTGCGATTGAGACTATTATTTTTTTCATAATTAGAAATTTAATTTTTATTAAAATTAGGTATAAATTCTTATAAATCGAGTTTAAATAACTTAATGTTATATTAAAATTTCAACGTTTTTTATATAAAAAAATCACTTTGCAAATGAATACAAAGTGACTTTTTAACCAAAAAACAACAATAACTATCCTTATGTTTTAGAAACAATATTCGTTTTTCTCCACTAATTTGGAAGTAATAACTTCTCTCAAACCAACAATATTTGGCATGTTGGTATATTTAGTAAATCGGCGTAATCCCATTAACATCATCCTTTGTTCGTCGCCTTCAGCAAATGAAATTATGCTTTCTTTTCCTTTTATATTGATAATATCAACCGCTTTGTATAAATACAATTTTGCCATTGCAATTTGTTCTTTTACTTTTTCTTCACCTTCTTTTTTGGCTAACTTTTCTGTTCTTAATAAGGTGCTTTCCGCCATATAAATTTCGATCAAAATGTCGGCTGCGGCCATTAATAATTGTTGGTGAGCATCTAAATCAGGACCGTATTTTTGAACGGCACCACCCGCCACCATTAGGAATGCTTTTTTTAATTTTCCAATTAATTCTTTTTCTTCAGCAAATAATTCGGAATAATCAGGAGTTTCAAATGATGGAATTCCCATCAATTCTTCTTGAACTTTAGAAGCAGGTCCTAATAAATCTACGTGGCCTTTCATTGCTTTTTTAATCAACATTCCCACCGAAAGCATTCGATTTATTTCATTTGTACCTTCATAAATACGTGCAATTCGGGCATCACGCCAAGCGCTTTCCATCGGAGTATCTTCTGAAAATCCCATTCCACCAAAAATCTGAATTCCTTCATCGGCACAATTTTGTACATCTTCTGAAACCGCTACTTTTAGAATCGAACATTCAATGGCATATTCTTCCACTCCTTTTAATTCTGCTTCTTGATGGGAAATTCCTTCGGCTTCTCGAGCGTGAATTCGGTCTTCAATATCTTTTGAAGCTCTATATGTAGCGCTTTCTCCTGCATAACAAGAAGTTGCCATTTCGGCTAATTTATACCGAATAGCTCCAAATTGTGCAATTGGTGTATTGAATTGAATTCTTTCATTAGCATATTTTATTGCGCCAGAAGTAACTCTTCGTTGAGCATCTAAACAGGCTGCAGCCAATTTTATTCTTCCTACATTCAAGGAATTCATAGCGATTTTGAAACCATTTCCTCTTTCCGAAAGCATATTTTCAATGGGTACAACGGTTTCATTAAAGAAAACCTGACGTGTAGAAGACGCGCGAATTCCCAATTTGTGTTCTTCTTCACCCATTGAAATTCCATTATTAGCATCATTTTCTACAATGAAACCAGTAATATTTTTATCATCCCCAATTCTTGCAAAAACAATGAATACCGAACAAAATCCTGCATTCGAAATCCACATTTTTCCTCCCGTAATTTTATAATGCGAGCCATCTTCTGATAAAACCGCTTTTGTTTTACCCGAATTGGCATCAGATCCAGCACCTGGTTCTGTTAAACAATACGCTCCAAACCATTCGCCAGAAGCGAGTTTCGGCACATATTTTTGTTTTTGTTCTTCCGTCCCGTATAAAGTAATTGGCATTGTTCCAATTCCAGTATGCGCACCAAAAGCTGTTGAAAAAGAACCTGTTGCACCCGAAATATAATCGCAAACCAAGACTGTATTTACAAATCCCATTCCCATTCCACCATAAGTTTCAGGAACTGCAACACTCAGAAAACCTAAATCACCCGCTTTTCGCATTGTTTCCTCGGTTAGCGCGTAATCTTTGTTTTCAAATCGGCTTTTGTTTGGCCAAATTTCTTTGTCCACAAACTCCTTAACTGAATCCCGCATCATGATTTGCTCTTCATTGAAATCTTCTGGTGTGAAGATGTCTTCGCATTTTGTTTCTTTTACGATAAATTGTCCGCCTCTAGTTTTAATATCCATTATTTTGAATTTTAAATTTTAAATTTTAAATTATTTTAGACTGGCTTCCTGAGAAGTTTTTATTATTTTGGTAATGATGTTTAGAATATGTTCAATTTCTATTAAATAATTTGACATTGAAATCGTAGTTAGGTTTGATTTGTCTAACAAACGCAACCAATATTTAGTTTCTCGTGCTTCTTTTGATGCAATTGACATTTTATGAATGAAATCTTTTCTGGATTGTGCCGCAATAGCTTCTTCGACATTAGCTCCAATACTTGTGGCTGATCTTAATATTTGTTTAGAAATAATGAATTCATTTTCTTTTTTAAGTTCAATAAAAAGGTTTACTACTGACAAAGCAAAATCAAAGGTTTTCGTAACAATAATATTTTCTTTCATCCAATTTAAAATTTAAAATTCATCATTTAAAATAAATTTATAATAATTCATAAATCCCTGCACTTCCCTGTCCAGTTCCCACACACATACTTACAATTCCGTATTTATTTCCTCTGAGTTTCATTTCGTCGAATAGCTGAACAGACAATTTTGCACCAGTACAACCTAGCGGATGTCCCATAGCAATGGCGCCACCATTTACATTTACGATATCAGGATTTAATCCCAATTCTCGAATTACTGCTAATGATTGTGATGCAAAGGCTTCGTTCAATTCAATTAAATCAATGTCTTTTAATTGCAATCCAGCTTGTTTCAAGACTTTCGGAATCGCTTTTACTGGGCCAATTCCCATAATTCTGGGTTCAACTCCTGCCGATGCAAAATTCACCAAACGGGCAATAGGGGTGAGGTTCAATTCTTTTACCATTTCTTCGCTCATTATTAAAACGAAAGCAGCTCCATCGCTCATTTGCGAAGAATTTCCAGCGGTTACACTTCCATCAGCTGCGAAAACTGGTCGTAATCCTGCCAAAGCTTCTACCGAAGTTCCTGCTCTTGGACCTTCATCTTTATTGACTATATATGATTTGGTTTCTTTTTTACCATTTTCATTAATGAAAGTTTGCTCCACAGTTATTGGAACAATTTGTTTGTCGAATTTCCCTTCGGCTTGTGCTTTCAAAGCTTTTAGATGTGAATTATAAGCAAACTCATCTTGGTCAATTCTCGATATATTATATTGTTTTGCAACTGCTTCTGCAGTCAAACCCATTCCCCAATAATAATCTTCATTTCCCGCTTTTGCAACAGCATAATCTGGAGTTGGTTTATACCCTCCCATCGGAATAAAACTCATACTTTCAGCACCACCAGCAATGATACAATCGGCCATTCCGGACTGGATTTTAGCTGTAGCCATTCCTATAGTTTCTAATCCTGAAGCACAATATCTATTGACTGTTACTCCAGGAACATCTTCGATTTTTAATCCCATTAAGGAAATTAATCGTCCCATATTCAATCCTTGTTCGGCTTCTGGCATGGCGTTTCCAACCATAACGTCATCTATGCGTTTTTTGTCGAAATCGGGTAATTCATCCATCATAAACTGAATGGTTTCGGCTGCTAATTCATCAGGACGTTTAAATCTAAATACGCCTTTTGGTGCTTTTCCAACGGCAGTTCTGTATGCTTTTACGATATAGGCTGTTTTCATAATTATTTTAAATTTTGAATTATAAATTTTAAATTATCGGTTGAATCAAATGTCTTTTAGAAATTTAAAATTCAACATTTATAATTTATAATTAATTTCTTAGTGGTTTCCCTTTAGTTAACAT
>JBILPJ010000038.1:0-15836 GCA_044373975.1 Flavobacterium sp.
CCGTTAGTAATAATAGTTTTTAATTGTGTTTTTAAAGTGTAACCTGTTCCAATTGCAGAATTATAATATCCAGCTGGTTGTGAATAACTTAATATTGTAAATAATAAGGCAATTAGTAAATGTATTTTTTTCATTCAGGTGTAATTTAAATTTTAGTTTATAGTTCGGGGCAACAAATCTAACTAATATTTATCTAACAAAAGGAATATTTAATTTTATATTACTCAAAATTAGTATTTCAAAATTATTATAAATGGATTCTTTTTTAATATAACTAAAATAAAAATCATAATGCTTTGAAAATAGTGTCGTTACTAAATTTTTTACTTTATTTGTAATAAAATTTAAAATGTCAATCACATCTAGAATTATACTAATTTTCTTTATTTTAATTACAATTTCTTGTAAAACTAAATCGGTGTATCAAATTCCTAATGATTCGAATAATAAAGTGTTTAATGACGGTTTAAATGCAAAAACAATTCCGTTTGGTAATACGAACGACTCTACATTTGTAAATCTAAAACAATACAGTTTGGATTTCGTTTATGATATGAAATATGCTACAGATGATAATTTTCTAAAAGCAAAAGTATATGAATGTGCAGAATGTTATTTGCGATTAAAAACCGTTAAAGCAATGATGAAAGCCAATGCCAAATTTATGAAAATGGGGTTTAGAATCAAATTATACGATTGCTATCGACCGTTAGATATTCAGAAAAAAATGTGGACAATAGTTTCTAATCCTATATATGTAGCCAATCCAAGCAAAGGTTCGATTCATAATAGAGGAGGAGCTGTCGATATTTCGCTTGTTGATAAAAATGGAGTTGAACTGAATATGGGAACCTCTTTTGACTACTTTGGAATTGAAGCGAGTCACAATAATAAAAATTTTTCAAAGGAAATTTTGGACAACCGAAAGCTCCTAAAAAAAGTTATGTTGCAAAATAATTTCCAATCTTTTGATTCGGAATGGTGGCATTATAACATGAAAAATGCCAAATTAGATCCTATTTCTAATTTCAAATGGAAATGCGATTAATTAATTACACAAGGCAAATAATCCATAAAATAGCTTCCAGGCGAATAAGCTTTTCCATCCAGTTCTGAAATAAACTCCTTTTTAAAGATATAGTCCAACGATTCTGTAGTAAATTTTATTCTCATTGAAGAAACTGGTGAATGCTGCAAATCTTCCAATGTTCCTTTTATAAACATAAAAGTCCCCGATAAAATCCTATTATTAAAACCTAAATCATCTTTTACGGCAGCACCACAATTTTCTTGATTAGTCGCAATTAACGTGATGATTTTTCCATTATCCAATTGTAAAAATACTTTAGAACTTTTATCTAAACAATTTACTTTTATAAAATCTTTACTTTTTTGTATAATTTGAATGGTCAAAGTCGGCATTTCGTCTGTTAATGCTAATGAAAAAACAACATAACTTGAGGTGCCTCCAAAAACATGTTCATGAACAATATTGCTTTTGGTTTCCTTGTAAGTTCCAATACTATCCTTAACATTTACGCTGTAATCACAAGGTTTTTGAGCAAATAAATTTAAATTAAGTAGGATAATGATTGAGAAAAGTAAATTTTTCATTTTATTTTATTTTGGTGCAAATTAAAACTATTTTATGGTTATTCATATCGGTTGTGAAAAAACAATACAAATTTCCTCCATCCTTAATTTTCCATTTTTTTCTGATTTCTTCAACGCTATCCTGGAAATTGCGAGTGGTAATATTCGCTTTTTTATTTTCTAAAAAGGCTTTCATTTCACTTTTAGTATATGAAATAGCATCTTGAATTTCAAAAATCCTTCCTGGAAATTCAATTTTTTCAACCGATGTATATAAATGAGAATGTTGGTGTAATTTGTCAAGTTGGTACTGAATGCCTATTTCGTCAAAACCTCCCGATTTCATTATAGCACTATTGGGTTCGTAAAGATATTTTTTCGGTAAACTATAATTCGAAAATTGAGTATTTGAATTTAATTCAAAACTGAATTCTTCTATTTTTTCATTTGTAATAGTAACGGTTTTAATAGTTGCATTTCCTATAAATGACTTTGATAATTCCCAAATTAATTCTTTAACTTCATTGTCAACTGCTACAATATGAATGCATTTCACGTTTGATAATTCCAATAATCCTGCTGAAATGTCTAATATTGGTGCGGTTTTTATTAAGATATTATCTGATTTCGTAAAGTAAAAAGACAACAATTCTGGCACATTTGGCAAGCAATCTTTAAGCATAAAAACTTTGCCTTTTATATCGTTTCGCCTCGATGGGTCGATGTAAATCCAATCAAATTTAGATTGCGTTTTTTCTAAATAAATATAGCTATCACCCAATTCACATTTAATGTTTCTAATACCCAAAATTTCAAAATTATGTTTTACGATATTTGATAATTCGGCATCAATTTCACAATGAATTACTTTTCCCATCACTTTTGAAAAGTACAAATCATCAACTCCAAAACCACCTGTCAAATCAATTAAAGTGTCGCCGTTAACAATTGAAGCTTTATACCGTGCTGTTTTTTCAGAGGATGTTTGCTCAACTGAAATTTTACTTGGGTAAATAATATTCTCAGTTCTAAAAAATGTTGGTAATTTTTCTTTTGCTTTAGTTTTAGCAGCAATTTGATTTATAATTGAAATCCAATTAACTTCTGGAAATGGATTTTTTTGAAGGGCAAGTTTGGAACTATCAGCACCAATATTGGCAGTAATAAATTTTTGAATTTCAGGATGTAGGAGCGAACTATCCAAACTATTTTTCTTTAAACTAATTATTAAAAATATAATTCAAGATGTTAGCACCCATTTTCAGTGCTTTTTCTCTTACTTCCAAAGGATCATTGTGAACATCGGCATCTTCCCAACCATCACCTAAATCAGTTTCATATGTGTACAATAAAACCAATCGATTGTCTATGAAAATTCCAAAAGCTTGTGGGCGTTTTCCATCGTGTTCGTGAATTTTGGGAATTCCAGCAGGAAATGAATTTGGTTTTTGAAATATTGGATGATTGGCAGGAATTTCTACCAAAGCAGTATTAGGAAACAATTTTGTAATCTCGTTTCTAATATATTCATTCATTCCGTAATTATCATCAATATGTAAAAAACCCCCAGAAGTCATATAATTCCTAAGATTTTCAACATCAGAAGGACTGAAAATGACATTTCCGTGTCCTGTTGCATGAACATAAGGATAGGAAAAAATATCAGGACTACTTGGGGTTACAATTGCATTTTTAGGTTTTATCTTCGTATTTATATTCTGATTGCAATACTTAATTAGATTTGGTAAAGAAGTTGGATTTGCATACCAATCGCCACCTCCGCTGTATTTTAACAATGCGATTTCTTGCGAAAAGCTATAATTTGAAATTAATGCAAGTAAGATGATTTTTAATATCTTCATTTTAATTTTCATTTATAAAAACAATACTGTGACACGCAACAATTGCTGCAGTTTCTGTTCGTAATCTGGTAGCTCCCAAAGTTACGGGTTTGTATTTATTTTCTAATGCTTGAGCAATTTCTTTATTGGAAAAATCGCCTTCAGGACCAATTAATAAAGTTACACTTTCATTTGGTTTTACAACAGATTTCAATGATTTTTTAGCTGTTTCTTCACAATGCGCAATCAAAAGTAACCCTTCGTTTTTTTGTTTTATGAACTCTTTGAAAGTGATTGGTTCGTTTAATTTTGGTAAATAAAATTGCACCGATTGCTTCATTGCCGATTGTAATATTTTGTCAAAACGATCGCTTTTCACAAATTTTCGTTCCGAATGATCACAAATAATTGGTGTGATTTCTGAAATTCCCATTTCGGTAGCTTTCTCTAAAAACCACTCGTATCGATCGTTCATTTTAGTTGGTGCAACCGCTAAATGCAAATGATATTTCGGTTGTTCAGATTTTTCAATGGAAACAATTTTAACGGTACATTTTATATCAGAACCTAAAACAATTTCAGTTTTAAATAAAAATCCTAAACCATTGGTTACAAATAATATATCGCCACCTTTTTTACGCATTACTTTAATAATGTGTTTGCTTTCTTCTTTGTCAAAAGAAAAGCTTTCGGTAGTTTCATTTATGTTGGGATTGTAAAATAATTGCATATAAATTAAAATTGAATTCTTGCTTTAGAAACGACATCTGAAGTTTCAAAATTTTCTAATAAAAACTTTTGATAACCAACAATTCCAATCATTGCGGCATTATCTGTGGTGTATTCAAATTTTGGAATATAGGTTTTCCAACCGTATTTATTTTCGGCTTCTTTTAGTGTATTTCTAATTCCAGAATTTGCGGAAACGCCACCACCAATAGCTATTTTATTAATTCCAGTTTCTTTTACTGCCAATTTTAATTTGTCCATCAAAATCTCTATAATAGTAAGTTGAATTGAGGCACAAATATCATTCAAATTTTCAGCAATAAAATCAGGATTTTCTGCTATTTTTTTCTGAATAAAATACAATATTGCTGTTTTCAATCCTGAAAAACTAAAATCCAATCCGGGTACTTTAGGTTTTGTAAATGCAAATACTTTTGGATTTCCTAATTGTGCATATTTGTCAACTAAAGGACCGCCAGGATATGGCAAACCGAGGATTTTTGCACTTTTATCAAATGCTTCTCCTACTGCATCATCTGTGGTTTCACCAATTATTTCCATTTCAAAAAAGTCGGCTACTTTTACAATTTGAGTATGACCACCAGAAATAGTTAAAGCCAAAAAGGGAAAGGTTGGTTTTTCAAATCCTTCTTCTGAAATAAAATGTGCTAAAATGTGTGCTTGCATGTGATTTACAGCAATCAATGGAATGTTTAATGCCAATGCCAATGATTTTGCAAAGGAACTTCCCACCAATAATGAACCCATTAATCCAGGTCCTTGCGTAAAAGCTATTGCCGTTAACTGTTCTTTTTGTATATTCGCTTTGCGAAGTGCAGCATCAACAACAGGAACAATGTTTTGCTGATGTGCTCGTGAAGCAAGTTCTGGAACAACGCCACCGTACTGATTATGAATGAGTTGATTGGCAACAACGTTCGACAAAACTACATCGTTTTGTAAAACAGCGGCAGCCGTATCGTCACAAGAACTTTCTATTGCAAGTATAAAAACAGGCTGATTAAGCATAAAAGGGCATAAATTTTAAATAATATTTGACATTCCGTTCCATAAAAGGTTCGGAAAAGCCAAAATTAAAGAATTTTTATTTAAGGTGCTCTCGTTTACACAGTCAAAATAAAATTTATATAAATTAATTAACAACATTAGGTATCAAAAAAATTAAAAAAATAGTATTTCGTTCGCTCTTGGGACTAATCCTACTTTTATTGGTACTTGGTATTTCCCTTTCTTTGCCTGTAGTTCAAACTGAAATTGGTAAGTATGTCACCGATATGCTTCGCAAAGATTACAAAGCAGATATTAATGTTGAGCAGGTTTCTGTTTCAATTTTTGGTGGTGTGAAACTTAAAAAAGTCTTAGTTAGAGATTATCGAAAAGATACTTTATTTTCAGCTAAAAGCATTAAAACTAACGTTTTGAGTTTCCGAAAATTGTACAATGGTGATTTACTATTTGGAGAAATTCGAGTTGACAGTCTGTTTTTTAATATGAAAACGTATAAGGGTGAAAAAGATTCTAATATTGATAAATTCATAGCCCTTTTCGACTCTGGAAAGCCATCAACAAAGAAGTTTTTGATGAAATCTAAGAATGTTTATATTTCAAATAGTACTTTTATTTTAACAGATGAAAATCATAGTGTTCCCAAGGATTTAGATTTCAAAAAACTCAATGTTGAATTGAGTAATTTTAAAATATTTGGACCTGAAGTGACTACAAACATTATGAAAATGTCTTTTTTAGACCATCGTGGATTGTTTGTTGAAAATTTGGATGGAAATTTTGCTTACACTTTAAAACACATTAAATTAGAAAAATTCAATATTCATACGAAAGAGTCTTTTCTGAAAGGAAATTTGGTTCTGAATTATGATAGAAAAGATTTTGTGGATTTTAATAATAAAGTGCAATTTGATGTTCAATTGGATTCGGCATCGCTTGCTACCAATGACATTCGGTACTTTTATAACGAGTTAGGAAAAAACCAAAATTTCAAATTAACATCAATTATAAGAGGAACTTTGAACGATTTATACGCTTCAAAATTGAAATTGATAGATGGAAAAAACACTCAGATTATTGGAAATGTCAATTTCAGAAACCTATTTGGAAATAAACAGCAAGAATTTTATATGAAAGGAAATTTTAATAGTATTTCTTCCAATTACAAAAATTTATCTTCATTACTTCCTAACATTTTAGGCAAGAAATTACCGAGTTCGCTAAGTAAATTAGGGCAGTTTAATTTGAGAGGTAAAACTGAAATTACGACTTCTACTATCGATGCAGATTTTTATATGACGACTGCTTTGGGGAACATTCAGTCCAAATTGAAGATGACAAATATTGATGATATTGATAATTCATCTTATTCTGGAAATGTAATTTTAGAGCAATTCAAGATTGGAAAATTCCTTTCAAAGAAAGATTTGGGAATGGTAACTTTGAATTTAGATGTCGATGGTCGAGGCTTTAAAATAGCCAATTTGAACACATCATTTTCTGGGGATGTTTATAAAATTAATTATAAAGGTTACAATTATACAAATATTGTTGTCAATGGAAATTTCAAAAAGCCTATATTTAAAGGGAAAATTTATGTAAATGATCCTAATTTATTTATGGATTTTGATGGTTTGGTAAATTTAGAAAAGAAAGACATCAATTATAATTTCAATGCAAAAATTGATTATGCCAATTTAGCAAAGTTGAATTTTGTAAAATCAGATTCTATTTCAGTTTTCAAAGGTAATATAGATATTATGGTTACAGGAACCAATTTAGACAATCTAAAAGGGGCTGTAAATATTAAAAATACTTCATATCAAAACTTAAAAGACACGTATTATTTTGATGATTTTGATTTGGAATCAAGCTTTGATAAAAATAATATTAGAACAATTTCTATCAATTCCCCAGATATTGTTCTAGGAAAAGTAGTTGGAAAATTCCAAATTGGTCAACTTCAAAAGATGATTGAAAATTCATTAGGAAGCCTTTATGCCAATTATTCTCCGAACAAAGTTATAAAAGGGCAGTTTTTGAAATTTGATTTTTCAGTTTATAATAAAATCATCGAAGTTTTCTTTCCTGGGATTTCGGTTGCCCCAAATACGGTACTTCAAGGTTCTATAAATTCAGATAATAACGATTTTAAATTCAATTTTAATTCGCCACAAATTGCCGCATTTGAAAATTATTTTGACAAGATAAATATCCGAGTTGATAATAAAAATCCTTTGTACAATGCTTATATTGAAATGGATAGCATTAAAACTAAGAACTACAAGATTTCCGATTTTAGTTTGATAAATGTAACTCAAAAAGATACTTTACACATTAGAACAGAATTTAAAGGTGGCAATAAAGCGGATGATTATTACAAATTAAATCTCTTTCATACGATTGATAAACAAAATAATAATGTTGTTGGAATTCAAAAATCAGAGATAAAATTCAAAGATTATTTGTGGTTTTTAAATGAAAATGAGAACAATCAAAACAAAATTATATTCGATAAAAAGCTTAAGAATTTTTCAATTGACGATATCGTTTTATCACACGAAAATCAAAAAATTAATTTAAAAGGTTTTTTAAAAGAAGCTGATACGAAAGATTTAAATTTAGATTTCTCCAATATTGACATCAATAAATTGACACCGGATATTCCAAATTTCACATTTAATGGAATTTTGAATGGAAGTGTCAATTTGAAACAAGAAAATAAAATTTATCAACCTACAGCGGCATTGTTTATTGATAGTTTAAATATTAACAAAGTAGTTTTAGGCAAATTAAATTTAGATGTTTCGGGGGATGATAGTTTGAAAAAGTTTGATGTAAATGCTTCAATTCAAAATGAAAATGTGGAATCTTTCAATGCAAAAGGTGATTTTAGTATTGAAAATGACCAAACAACAACAAATTTAGATTTACGCTTTAACCGATTTAACTTAGGCATTTTAGGATTAATAGGCGGTGATATTATTACAAACATTAAAGGTTTTGCTTCGGGAAGTACCAATATTGAAGGAACTTTATCAGATCCAAAAATTAACGGTAGAATGTATTTGGACGATTCTGGAATTTCAATTCCTTATATGAATGTGAATTATGAATTTGAAAATAAGTCGGTTGTAGATATTACGGAGAGTTTATTTATTGTAAGAAATGCAATTATTTTGGATTCCAAATACAAGTCAAAAGGGATATTAGAAGGCAGGGTTCGGCATAATAAATTATCGGATTGGGTTTTGGATTTAAAAATTAAATCGAATCGCTTTTTAGCTTTAGATACAAAAGATAGGGAAGACGCTGCTTATTTTGGAACGGCTTTTATTGACGGAACCGCTTCTATATCTGGGCCAACAAGCGGATTGCTAATAAAAATTGATGCGAAATCTGAAAAGGGAACTGCTATCAAAATTCCAATTAATGATGCTGATGCCGTTGGAACGAATGATTATATTCATTTTTTGACTAAAAAAGAAAAATACAATCTCGGAAAAGGCGTAGTTGACAAAACAAGAAACTACAACGGATTAGAATTAAAGTTCAATTTAGACATCAATCAAAAAGCTGAAATCGAAGTGATTTTAAATAGAAATTCAGGTCACGGAATGAAAGGGCGTGGAAATGGAAATCTACTATTAGAAATAAATACCTTGGGGAAATTCATTATGACTGGGGATTTCCAAGTATATGAGGGAACTTATAATTTCAAATATGGTGGACTTATTGACAAGAAATTTAAGGTAAAAAAATTCGGTTCTATTGTTTGGGAAGGTGATCCGCTTCGTGCCATTTTGAATTTAGAAGCGGTATATGAAACTACTGCAAATCCCGCAGTATTATTAGACAATCCTTCATTTAATAAAAAAGTTCCTGTGGAAGTTGTCATTGGAATTAAAGGAAATTTGAGCAATCCAGAACCTGATTTTACAATTAATTTTCCAACGGTTAGTTCTGTTCTAAAATCTGAAATTCAGTACAAATTAGACGATAAAGATGCCCGACAAAAACAAGCCTTATATTTGCTTTCATCAGGTGGTTTTTTGAGTCCAGTAGGAGTAAGTCAATCTGATTTGACAGGAAATTTATTTGAAAAAGCGAGCGGTTTATTCAATGATATTTTTCAAGATGAAGAAGGAAAATTCAATTTAGGAATTGATTATGTATTGGCGGACAGACGACCTGGGACAGAAACTGATGGTAGATTTGGTGTAACCGTTTCCTCTAAAATTAATGACAGAATTACTTTTAATGGTAAGTTAGGAGTTCCCGTTGGCGGAATAAATCAATCTGCAGTTGTTGGTGATGTGGAAGTTCAATACCGCGTAAATGAAGAAGGAACGCTCAATTTACGAGTGTTTAATAAGGAAAATGATATTAGTTATATAGGTCAAGGAATTGGATATACACAAGGATTAGGTATATCCTATCAAATAGATTTCGATACTTTTAAAGAATTGGTAAATACCATTTTTAAGAAAAAAACTCCAGTTAAAAAAGTAATTAAAGCGAATACTCAATTGGATTCTGACGTTCCCTCTGATGGAATTATTTTTAAAACTAAAAAAAGTAAATCTTCAAAAACTGAAAAGGTAAATATTGAAGGAGTTTTGAATAAAGACGGCGATTAAAAATCGTTTTTTTTTAAATGAAATAAATTATAAAAACTGAAATTTTTTGCCAACGAAATAGTGATACTTATCCACTAAATTAAAAACTTATCAACGAAAACGTTTGAATTTCAGCAAAATATTAATTTAATAAAAAATCCACTTTTTTAAAGAGTGAATTATAGTAAGTTTACATTTTAATACACAAAAAATGAGTAATACAATAAAAAAAATAGGGGTTTTGACTTCTGGGGGAGATTCACCCGGAATGAACGCTGCCATTCGTTCTGTTGTTAGAACTTGTGCCTATCACAACATCGAATGTATCGGGATTTATCGCGGATATGAAGGTATGATAGAAGGTGATTTTAAGGAATTAGGACCAAGAAGTGTGAATAACATTATCAATAAAGGAGGTACAATTCTAAAATCGGCACGTTCAAAGGAATTTATGACTGTTGAAGGAAGAAAAAAAGCCCACGCAAATTTGGTAAAAGCAGGCATTGATTCGCTTGTAATTATTGGTGGTGACGGAAGTTTCACAGGAGCTGAAGTATTCAATAGTGAATTTGGTTTTCCAGTAATGGGAATTCCTGGGACTATTGATAATGACATTTTCGGAACAAGCCATACATTAGGTTACGATACTGCTCTAAATACCGTAATTGAAGTAATAGATAAAATTCGTGATACTGCCAGTTCTCACAACAGATTATTCTTTGTGGAAGTTATGGGAAGAGATGCGGGACACATTGCTTTAAATGCAGGAATTGGCGCTGGTGCTGAAGAAATTCTAATTCCAGAAG
Source organism: Flavobacterium sp. (assembly GCA_044373975.1). Taxonomy (GTDB): domain Bacteria; phylum Bacteroidota; class Bacteroidia; order Flavobacteriales; family Flavobacteriaceae; genus Flavobacterium. The sequence continues at coordinate 10,615 of JBILPJ010000038.1, forward strand.
AAAATTTAGGATTAGATCGCTTGTTAGAATCTTTAGAAAAAAGTAAATCTTCAGGGAAATCTTCAAGTATTGTTGTAATTGCCGAAGGAGACAAAATGGGTAAAAGCGTTTTTGAACTTAAAGATTATGTTGAAGCCAATTTGCCGGAATATGATGTTCGTGTTTCTGTTTTGGGTCATATGCAACGTGGTGGTTCTCCATCTTGTTTTGATAGAGTTTTGGCAAGTCGATTGGGCGTAAAAGCGGTGGAATCATTATTGGAAGGAAAATCAAATTATATGGTAGGAATTTTGGGTGACAAAATAACATTAACTCCATTGGAACAAGCAATAAAAGGACATACTGAAATTGATAAAGAATTATTGAGAGTTTCAGATATAATGTCAACATAAAAAATAGCTTCAAGCTAAAAAAAAAAAATTAATCAATATATAACCGGCATAAAGTGTAATACTTATTGCCTAAAGCTTAAAAAAAATGTCAACAGTAAAATTAGGAATTAACGGTTTTGGAAGAATTGGAAGAATTGTATTTAGAGAATCATACAACAGAGATAATGTTGAAGTAGTTGCAATTAATGATTTATTAGATGTAGATCACTTGGCTTATTTGTTAAAATACGATTCTGTTCACGGTCGTTTTGCAGGAAAAGTTGAAGTTAAAGACGGAAATCTTTTCGTAAACGACAAACACATCAGAATTACTGCCGAAAGAAATCCAGCTGACTTGAAATGGGATGAAGTTGGAGTAGATGTAGTTGCAGAATGTACAGGTTTTTTCACAACAATCGAAACTGCTCAAGAACATATTAAAGGTGGAGCAAAAAAAGTTATTATTTCTGCACCATCAGCAGATGCACCAATGTTTGTTATGGGTGTAAATCACGAAACTGCAAAAGCAACTGATTTAATCGTTTCAAATGCTTCGTGTACTACAAACTGTTTGGCTCCATTGGCCAAAGTTATTAATGATAATTTTGGAATAGTTGAAGCCTTAATGACTACTGTTCACGCTACAACTTCAACCCAAATGACAACCGATGGTCCTTCTAGAAAAGACTGGAGAGGTGGTCGTGCTGCAAGTGTAAATATTATTCCTTCTTCTACAGGAGCTGCAAAAGCAGTAGGAAAAGTTATTCCTGAATTGAACGGAAAATTAACGGGTATGTCAATGCGAGTTCCTACAACTGATGTTTCTGTGGTAGATTTAACCGTAAAAGTTGCCAAAGAAACTTCTTATGAAGAAATAATGGCAGTTTTGAAAAAAGCTTCTGAAACTACTATGAAAGGTGTTTTAGGATATACCGAAGATTTAGTTGTTTCTCAAGATTTTGTTTCTGATCCAAGAACATCAATCATTGATGCAAATGCAGGAATTGGATTAAATTCTACTTTTTTCAAAATCATTTCTTGGTATGATAATGAATATGGATATTCTAGCAAATTGATTGATTTATCAGTTCATATTGCAAATTTAAAATAATATTAAAATACAATCCTCAAATTTTTGTTTGGGGATTTTGTATAAACTTACGCCTAATACCTTTTAATTATGAAATTATTAGTTGATAGTGGTTCTACAAAAGCCGATTGGATTTCTATAGATGAAGCAGGGAAAATTTTATTTACAACACAAACATTAGGTTTAAACCCTGAAGTTCTTGTAAAACAAGAAATTATTTCTCGTTTAAATGTTCGTTTTGACCTTTCCTTGAATAGAGAAAGTGTATCTCATTTATTTTTCTACGGTGCTGGTTGCGGAACCGATAGAATGAAAGATTTTTTGCACGGTGTATTTCAAGAGTATTTCCCAAACGCTGCAATTGTGGTTCACGAAGATACATATGCCGCCGTTTATGCAACAACTCCTAAAAATGAAAAAGCAATTGTTTGTATTTTAGGAACAGGTTCAAATTGTAGTTATTTTGACGGTACTATTTTGCATCAAAAAGTACAATCTTTGGGCTATATTGCTATGGATGATTGCAGTGGAAACCAATTTGGACGACAATTAATTCGGGATTATTATTTTGGTAAAATGCCAGCTGCTTTAGCTAAGAAATTTGAAAAAGCGTATGATTTAGATGCCGATGTAATCAAACACAATTTATATAAAGAACCAAATCCAAATGCCTATATGGCGACTTTTGCAAAGTTTTTAATTCAAAATAAAGACGAAGAATATTGCCAAAAGTTGGTTCGAAAAGATATGCAAGTTTTCATAGATAATTATATCACACAATATGAAAATTGCAAAGAAGTGCCCGTTCATTTTATTGGTTCAATTGCTTTTTATCTCAAAGAAGAATTAAAAGAGGTTTTGGAATTCAATGGTTTGTCGATTGGAAATGTATTGAGAAGACCAATTGACGGTCTGATTCAATTTCATTTATTGAATTAGAAAAAAGCGAAGTTTCATCATAAAAAAAACGAATTTGATTCCTTTCAAATTCGTTTTTTTATTTAGTAGCTTTTTTCTTTTTTTGAAGCACACGTTTTATTTTTTCCTTCACTATTCCACCTGCTATTCGCTATATCCACGCCCAAAAGCGTGGGATGCCGCTGCTATCAGGGCTAGAAAGTACGTTTATATTTTCATAAGAAATTTTTGGGAAGCTGCGATACTTTTTATCATCGGACTGAAGTCCGACGTTACAAAATGGGTCATCCCTATGGGATTTCAGCGTGTCTGAACCCTCGGCATTTAACACGTCCTATAACCCCTTTAAAGTGGTTCAAGACCACTTTTACCACGTTGCCTAACCCCATTAAAGTGGTTCTGAAGTACTTTTAATACGTCCTATAACCACTTTAAAGTGGTTCAAGACCACTTTTACCACGTTCTATAACCCCATTAAAGTGGTTCGGAAGTACTTTTAATACGTCCTATGACCACTTTAAAGTGGTTCAAGACCACTTTAAATACGTTATCTAACCACTTTAAAGTACTTCAGAACCACTTAAAAGTAGTTGTATAACCACTTTTAAAGTACTTTAAGACCTCTTTAAAGTAGTAGTATAAACAGTTAAAAGTATTTCAAGACCACTTTAAAGTACTTCTTAGCAGATATTGCGAATTTACAATCCCGAGTCCTTTATGAAATTCTTTAATTTCGTATTAAAACTTTTTATTTTTTTCTTGTCTTTGTGGGGACGGATTGCAAATCCGCCCTATCCGTTGTGGGGACATATCAGCCCTGGGGTATCGAAACAGAACATATCCGAGCCATCTGGGTTGGTTTTTTTTAGATTTGATTAATTAATTCCTTGATTCCTTATTAAATTCTGCTTTTTGCCATTTGTCAAATTCATAATAAAAATATCCAAACCAAATAATCATTCCTAATGTCAACAAGATAATTCGTTGTTTAAATTTAAAGTTGTAATTTTCTTGTTTTAATTGGTAAAGAACGCCCCATTGTCTGATTAGTATAAAAGGTGAAATAATTACAATTAGAATCGTTTCAAAAATATTATACTTTTCATTTTCGTTTGATTTTCTTTTCTGCTCTACATTTTTATAATAATCATTAATTTCTTCTGCCTTTTCTTCAAAAAAATCATCTTGCTGTTTTTCTGTAATATTTCTTTTTATTAATTCAAATTTGGCTTGATTAATTGCATCTTGTTGCCAAACTTCTGTTGACGAGTTTGCAATTTCAATTAATTCGTTAGTTTGCCTTTCAGCTATTTTTGGATAATAATCAGACATTTTAAATGAAATTGTTTTGTGGTTATGTTTTAGTTGTGGTTTAAACTATCCTGGAACTTATTTATACACTTAATTTTTATTGTCAATAATTGAGTATACATAGCTTTTTTAGCGGTATATACTCAACTATAGTTGAGTGTTAATTATTTTTAAATGTAGTTTTAAATATTCAATAAAGGCTTTGTTTTCCAAAATATAAAAATCATCAAAACAATTTTTCCCTCAGCCCCGATTGCAATGGAAATCCTGCGCTTTTTAGCGCAGATTGTAATGGAAAGCGGGAATTGCAATTCCAAATACAAGAGGACAATTCGCTCCAAAGGAAAAGTTTTTGTCTTTTACTTAATCGCAATCATAGAAATTTCAACATTTACATTTCTTGGTAATTTAGCAACTTGTACCGTTTCTCTTGCGGGAGCTGTTTTTTTATCAAAATAACTTCCGTAAATAGTATTTATTTTTGCAAAATCATTCATATCTGAAATGAAAATACTTGATTTTACAACATCTGCAAAAGTCATATTAGCAGCTTCAAGAACCGCTTTCATATTTTCCATTACTTGCGTAGTTTCTATTTCAATAGTATCCAAAACTAATTCCATAGTTGTTGGATTTAATGCGATTTGTCCAGAAGTATAAAGCGTATTATTAACCAAAACCGCTTGGTTGTAAGGTCCAATTGGTGCAGGAGCTTTATCAGTGTAAATTATTGTTTTCATATATTTTTATCTTAATTGTCTGTCTGGAACTGTTCTTTTTTCCCATTTAATATCACTCAAAACACCTGATTTAATTCCAATAAAGAAACCCCAGAAGGCATTATCTCCAAAGGGTTGCCAGTTGAAATCCATTCTCCAACTCAATAAATCACGTTCAAATCGAAGTTGCGTATAGGTTACTCCGTGTTGCACAAAATCATATCCTGATGAAGCTCCAATTTTCCATTTGGGAGTCAAATCTACATTTGCCGAAAGGCTCAACGTATTTCCAATAATCTTATTTTCTCTGTTGGAATTGCTATACGTTAGCGAATACGCCATAGTTAAATCCCAAGGCAATTTTGATTTGAAAAACTCGGTGACTTCTTCTTTTTTATCTTTATTTTCATCGTCAAACTGGCTTTGTCTCCTATCGCTGAAATCAGTATTGGTTCCATATAAATCATCTGAGCGCCCACCATTTCGTTCTCCTTGATCGTTTTTCTTGTCTTTTTCATCACCATCTTTACTCGATAATGAATAATTCAAAGTCATATTAGAACTCGTCATTCTAAACAAACTTCCACCATTATTTATATTGAAAGTGTTGATTCTTTTACCTGAATTGTCAATTGCATACGGATCTAAAGTCGTTGCGAAATTCAAATTCATTTTGTTATTAAAAAAAGTAGTTCCGCCACTAATTCTCAAAGGCGACCATCTTAGCGAATCGGAAGTTGCGTTATAATCGGTATGGAAATTCAAGTTGTTCAATAACATTATTTTCTTCGGCTCTGTTTTTGTCGAATCGCT
>JBILPJ010000153.1:0-5600 GCA_044373975.1 Flavobacterium sp.
ATTTTGCTCCTTTACCTTTATATACAGGAAAACCTGCACCTGTGATTTTATTTCCTAAATCGAAATCTATAATATCGTATTTTTTTACCAATTCCCAATGTGGTTGCGCTCCTTCGTGCAAAACTGGGATTTCACCTTCTTGAAAAACGGTTACATTTTCTTCAGGGGTTTTTCCAAAAGGAACACTATCTGAAGGAAGATTCGGCAACGTATATAATTTTTCTAATAATTCGTGCGCCAAAGCATCCGCTTTTTCAGCTAAATCTTTGCTTTTTTCTTTAAGAAGTATTGTTTTTTCTTTTAAAATAGCAGCTTTTGATTTTTCGCCACCTTTCATTAAATCACCAATATCTTTGGATAATTTATTAGATTCGGATAAGATGTTGTCTAATTCTACTTGCGTAGCTCTTCGTTTTTCATCTAATTGGACAACTTCATCAACTATAACTTTGGCGTCCATATTTCTTTTTGCCAATGCTTTGATTACTTTTTCCTGATTTTCTCTAATAAATGCTATTTGTAACATATCATAATTTTTATAAATCCCAAATTTATTTCAGGAATAAGTCGCAAATTTAATCATTTGTTTGTTATAAATAAAGCAAATTATAAAAGTTGCGATATTGAATATTATGGTTGATAAATTGTTAATTAATTATAAATTTACCACATTTATAAAATTATTATTTATTTTAGCTCAAACTTTAAAATAATGATGAAGATTTTTCGCCTAATAGCCCTTTTTTTAACAACTACGATTTCATTTTCCCAAAATTCATTTTCCGAAAAGGAATACATTGCAAATTCTGAAAAATCTTCAGCGGCAAAATTGATGAATTTAGCTGTAAATCCGAATACTCAAAATTATAATGTTATTTATCATAAATTAGAATTTACAGTAGATCCTGAAATATATTTTATAACGGGTCAAGTAACCACAACTTATACTTCTTTGGCAGATAACATGTTATCAGTTACGTTTGATATGGCTAACGAATTGGTAGTAACTTCAGTCACAAAGGATGGGGAGCCGGAGCCATTAGCATTTTCAGAAAGTGGCAACAATGAATTGATAATCACATTGCCAAGTCCGCAACAAATTGGAACTTCAGCAACAGTAAAAATCAATTATTCAGGAGTGCCACCAGTAAATGGATTTGCCTCTTTTGCATCAGAAACGCACAACGGAACACCAGTTTTGTGGACGCTTTCTGAACCTTATGGCGCAAGAGATTGGTGGCCATGCAAACAAGATTTGAATGATAAAATTGATAGTATTGATGTTTATATAACTGCTCCATCGCAATACATTAGTGTTTCAAATGGGGTTGAGCCTGAAGCACCAGTAATAAATGGAAGTCAAAAAACGACACATTTTCATCATGGCTATCCAATTCCTGCTTACTTAATTTGTATGGCGGTTACCAATTACGATGTTTACACACAATTGCCAAATGATGCAACTTCAACGGTTACGTATCCAATTGTGAATTATATTTATCCAGAAACAAATTCCCTTTCAGTTCAAAACCAGCTTGCTCAAACGCCTTTAATTTTAGATTATTTCAGCATTCTTTTTGAAACGTATCCCTATTCTAATGAAAAATACGGGCATGCACAATTTGGCTGGGGTGGTGGAATGGAACATACGACTGTTTCATTTATGAATAATTTTAGTAGAGGACTTATTGCTCATGAAATGGCACACCAATGGTTCGGCGATAAAATTACTTGTGGTACTTGGAAAGACATTTGGCTAAATGAAGGATTTGCTACTTATCTTGCTTCGTTAGTTATAGAACATTTTGGCACTCAAGCAGAATTTATTTCTGATAAAACAAACATGATTAATAATATTACTTCGTCCCCAGACGGCGCGGTTTATTTAACAGATGCGCAGGCATCAGATGTATATAGAGTCTTTGACCCAAGACTGTCTTACGATAAAGGTGCGATGGTTTTGAACATGCTTCGTTTTAAATTAGGCGACGCTATATTCTTTCAAGGAATTAAAAATTATTTAGCGGATGTAAATTTGGCTTATAAATATGCAATAACTTCGGATTTACAAACCAAATTAGAAGCTGTTTATGGAAGTAGTTTGACGGAATTTTTCAATGATTGGATTTACAATCAAGGGTATCCCAAATATACTATAACAGTTCAGAACATAGCTACTGGTCAAGCGAAAATCACAGTGAATCAAACAACTACAGATATATCAGTTCCCTTTTTTGAAATGCCAGTTCCCATACGTTTAACTGTAGCTGGTGGACTTACCCAAGATGTAGTTGTGAATAATACTTTCAATGGGCAGCAATTCATAGTTTCTGTTCCATTTTCAGTAACAGGAGTTCAATTTGACCCAAAAAAAGATATTATTTCTAAATTAAGTACTGCAACATTGGAAACTTCCGATTTCAACTTTGATCAATCTATCCAAATTTATCCAAATCCAGCTTCAAATGCACTTTCTATTGATTTGCCAGAAGGAATTGAAATTGAAAGCGCCATTTTTTATACCGTTTTAGGACAAAAAATATTGGAAACTAAATCAGATAAAAATTGGAATATTTCTTCATTTGCTTCAGGAATTCATTTTTTAAGCGTGCAAACAAATAAAGGAACTAAACAATTTAAGTTTATAAAAGAATAGTTATTTATAGATATTTATTTTAGATAAAGAGCCTTCTTTTGAAAAACACAGTTCGCTTTATTTAAATAATTAACAAACATTTAAAACACAACTGCATAATAATATAGAGAACATAAAATAGAAAACCTTACTTTTGTTCGTTATTAAAAATACGAAAATTAAAAAATGGAAATAGTTATCAAATTAGGTCAGTTTTTATTGAGTTTGTCATTGTTGATTGTACTTCATGAATTAGGACATTTTATACCTGCTAAATTATTCAAAACCAAAGTAGAGAAATTCTACTTGTTTTTTGATATAAAATATTCTTTGTTTAAAAAGAAAATCGGAGATACAGAATACGGAATTGGATGGTTGCCTCTTGGTGGCTATGTGAAAATTTCGGGAATGATTGACGAAAGTATGGACAAAGAGCAAATGGCTTTACCTCCTCAACCTTGGGAATTTCGTTCGAAACCAGCTTGGCAACGATTGATTATTATGCTTGGTGGTGTAACCGTAAATTTCATTTTGGCATTTATTATTTATATCGGAATGGCATTTGCGTATGGCGATTTGTATATTTCAAATAGCGATTTAAACGATGGTGTTTGGATTACAAATCCTGTGATTGAAAAATCAGGCTTAAAAACAGGTGATAAAATCATTTCTGTTGATGGAGTAAAAGCCAACAGATTTCATGAATTAAACGAAAAAATCCTATTAGGGAAAGAAGTTGTTGTTGAAAGAAATGGATCGGAACAAAAAATTGTTTTGCCAGTTGATTTTATCAATCAATTAATGACAGGCAAAAAAATATCGGTTGTTGAACTTCGTTTACCGTTTATAGTTTCGGGAATTGAAGAAAAATCTGCAAACAAAAGTGCGGTTCAAGAAAAAGACATTATTACTAATTTTAATGGCGTTCCCGTTCAATATGCAGATGAAATCATTTCTGCTGTAAAAGATTTAAAAGGCAAAACTGTTCCTGCAATTGTGAAAAGAGACGGAAAGGAAATTGTGGTTTCTATTTTTGTCAATGACAGTTCTAAAATGGGAATTCAATATGCAGGAAGATTGCCGTATGATAATATAGAAAAATTAGGATTATACCCTATTCGTAAACAAAGCTATGGCTTTTTAGAAGCATTTCCTGTTGGAATAGAAAAAGGTAAAAGCCAACTCGTAGGTTACGGAAAACAATTGCAAATGATATTCAATCCAAGTACTGGTGCTTATAAAGGTGTAGGCGGATTTAAAGCAATATTTGATATTTTTCCGTCTTCTTGGAGTTGGGAAGCTTTTTGGAGCATTACCGCTTTATTATCGATTATGCTTGGGGTTATGAACTTATTGCCAATCCCAGCGTTAGACGGAGGGCACGTAATGTTTTTATTATATGAAATAATTAGCCGCAAAAAACCGAGCGATAAATTTATGGAAAATGCTCAAATGGTTGGTTTCGTATTACTTATATCGTTATTGTTGTTTGCAAATGGAAACGATATTTATAAAGCAATCATAGGGAAGTAATATTTTTTGAAAATTTATTCCAATTTATTTGCAAAAAAGATAATTAGCCTTATATTTGCACCGCTTTAAAGGGCAATACGCCTTCCTTCTTAGCTCAGTTGGTTAGAGCATCTGACTGTTAATCAGAGGGTCCTTGGTTCGAGCCCAAGAGAGGGAGCAAAAAGCAAAAAGCCTTTACAGCAATGTAAGGGCTTTTTTGTTTTTATATGATAAATAGTAGTATTCCATCTTTTCTTATATTTGCCATATGAAAAAACGTCTTGTTTTTTTAATTTTAGGCAATGAACGCAAACTCTCAAAAATTGAACCCAGTTACTAAAGTTGAACCTTTTTTTATTGAGTATAATGGCAGTAAGGTTAAAGCAAAAAAACTAACTATCCATTCTGAGATTTCCATTGGGATTGATTCTGCTTGGAACAATGTAAAATCGCCTGCACTATTAGAGTTTGTGGCAAAGGGAATGTTAAAATTCCAATGTTCGGGTGACGATTTCCCAAAACAATGGGAAGTGGGAAAAACATACGGCTTTAAGACACTTATATTTGGAATCATTCCTTTTGGGGGGATTCACTATCTTTTTGTAGAAAAAATGGACGATAGTAATTATATACTATCCACCAAAGAATGGGATAGTCGAGCAAAAGTTTGGAATCACGATATAACAATGAGAGAGTTGGGTGATGGCAAAATCTATTACGAAGATTCAATTACGATTTACGGTGGGATATTGACTGGATTTATTACCTCCTTCGCCAAGGAATTTTATAAACACAGACAGAAACGATGGCAGATTGTGGCAGCGAACAAGCTTGAATTCGGCAACTAATTTGTCAATCTTACTTCCTGCAAAATTGCACTAAGTTCAACTCTTTAATTTCCTTATAGTTACATACTCAATCATCGCATTATAGTTGCATCTTTCGTCAATAAGGGGAGCAAAACAAAACCCGATACGAAAGTGTCGGGTTTTTGTTGTTTCTATTCAATAAGAAATGACTCTTCAACAAATTATAATGTTTGTTTTTTTAACTTTGTATTAAAATGACGTCTAAATGTCGGTAAGTTGTCAAACGTATTTTAATTAAGGAGAATTAAATTTGCATTATGGAATTTGGTAAAAGATTAAAAGAGATTAGAACCTGTTTGAATATCTCACAAAAAGAACTTTCAGAAAAAACAAGATTAACGCTAAGAACAATTCAACGAATTGAGAACAATGAAGTGAAGCCTAGTCTTCATTCTATTAAAGTAATAAGTGAAGCCTTGGAAATTGAATCGTCTGAACTGATAGAAAAATCTGACATCAAACCCTATGAATTTAATTTAAACCTTAAAATCACAGATATGAATCAATTTTTAAACGACTTAAAAACTTTAGTAAAAACCCACTGGAAAACAATCCTAATTATTGTTTTAGTAATTTATCTATTC
>JBILPJ010000039.1:0-15773 GCA_044373975.1 Flavobacterium sp.
AAATAATAGGAAATTCTACTCTATATCAGCAACAAACCATCCGATTAAGTGATGTAGTAAAAAACATCAATGGTGTATATGTAGGCTCTGCAAGAGGAAATGTACAAGAATCTTTTTGGTCAAGAGGTTACGATATGACCGCCAATAATATGTTTAAAAACGGTTTTCGTTTAAACAGCGGTTCAATGCCCGAAGTTGCAACTTTAGAAAAAGTAGAAGTATTAAAAGGTAGTTCTGCTTTATTATTTGGTAATGTAGCACCCGGCGGCATATTAAATATGGTTACTAAAATTCCATCATTCAAAAAAGGCGGAGAAATAGCAATGCAAATAGGTAGTTATTCATTTTACAAACCATCAGTAGATTTTTATGGTGCTTTAACCAAAAATAGCGCCTATCGTTTTGTTGGAACGTATGAAAACGCTGGTAGTTTCCGAGATAATGTAACCAGAGAACGAGTTTACATCAATCCATCGGTGCTATTAAAAGCAAGTAAAAAAACAGAAATCATTCTACAAGGAGATTATCTAAAAGACAATTGGATACCCGATTTCGGAACTGGTTCTATTGGAAAAGTGATTGCAGACGTTCCTCGCAATACCTATTTAGGTGCAACTTGGTCAAACGGACAAACCTATCAATCGTCGGTTTCAGGATTGGTAAAACATAAATTTAATGAAAATTGGAAACTAAATTTCAATACGGCTTTTCAAAATTACGAACGGACTTGGGAGGGCACCGAACGAATTCAGCCTCTTGCTAATGGAGATTGGAACCGCCCGTTGGGAAAAAATAAAACCATTGACCAACTTGTTAGCAATCAAATTAATTTACAAGGTAATTTTACAACTGGAAAAATAAAACATCAATTTTTTAGTGGCATAGACGCCGATAATTCACAAACACAAGTTTATACATTTGTTTACAATCCTGCAATTTATGATATGATAAACATTTTTGATTTAAGTTTATATCCCCAAAATAGTGCCATTCCAGAAGCAACAAATACCAAAATTGTAAAAACTACCACGAATAGATTTGGAATTTATGCACAAGATTTAATTTCATTAACCGATAAATTTAAAGTTTTAACAGGCTTGCGTTGGTCTTGGCAAGAAGCAAAAGCGGAAAATTTTAACCTCGTTTCAAATACAGTAACCGAAGATAAAAAACGCAAGGACTTGGCCTATTCACCCAAATTAGGTTTGGTTTTTCAACCAACAAAAAATTTGTCTTTATTTACAAGTTATTCCAATTCATTTACACCAAATACAGGAGTTACAATCAATAATGAAACATTAAAAGCATCCATTATTGATCAATATGAAATTGGTATCAAAAAAGATTTTTGGAGAGGATTAATAAGCACAAATATTACATTATACCAAATCATAAACAGTAATTTAGCCCAAACAGCCGAATTTAACTCCGAGGGAACCATCAATACAAATCCCGATATAAAGTCATTGTCTGGCGAAACTAAAAGCCAAGGAATTGAAATTGATATCACCGCACAACCCATAGAAGGAATGAGTATTTTGGCAGGATACAGTTATAACGATATGCGTTTTTCCAAAACATCGGGTTTGATAGGCAGTTTTATAACTGGCGATAGACTCACACGAACGCCAGCAAATACAGCAAATTTTAGTGCTTTTTACACTATTCCAACAGGGAAATTAAAAGGACTTTCTTTTGGAACTATTGGCAATTACATCGGAAAAAGAGAAGGCGGTTGGAACAATACCATCGGGCAAACAATTCCTGACAGAATGATTCCTATAAAAGGATTCTCTACATTTGATTTTTCTATGGGATACAATTGGAACCAATTTTCAGTTTTATGTAAATTATCAAATGTTACCAATGAACTGAATTATACCGTTCACGAAAATTACAGTATCAATCCAATTGCGCCAAGGCAAATAATGACCTCAATAAAATACAAATTCTAAAAATGAAAAAAATTAATTTCAGAAATTTACACCGTGATTTAGGCTATTTTTATATTGGACTAATTATCTCGTTTGCAATTTCAGGAATATTAATGAACCATCGCGATAGCTGGCACCCCGATAAATACACCACAGAAACCAAATCAATTACTATTTCACTTCCAGCAGAGAATGAAATTACAGATCAATTTGCCGAAAATTTAGGAAAATCATTAGGTATTGATGATAAAATGCGCCGTCAGAATATCAAAAAAGGAAACCTGAAAATTTCTTTTGAAAATCACGATATTGAAATTGACATCAAAACTGGCAAAGGAGAATTGGTTTCTTTTATAAAAACCCCAATCGTTAGCCAAATGATGAATTTGCATAAAAACACTTCCAATTGGTGGATTTATTACGGCGATATCTTTGGAATTTCTTTAATAATTATAGCAATAACAGGAATGATAATGATTCCTGCTGGGAAATTCTCTTTTAAAAATAGAGGTTGGAAATTGGCAATTGCGGGTTTAATTTTCCCATTATTAATATTGCTTTTTGTAAATTAATTTAGATATTTACGATTGCGAGACTCCTGACTTAACGACATTAAAACTTTCGACTTACTTACATTAGCAAATTGAAAAAGATAATAGCCTTAGTACTCGAAGCCAATTTGTATTCTTGCAATTCACAACGCTACATTCCAATTGTGTCCGTTGAAAAAGCACTGTTAATGAACCCTTGAAAGGCAGAACTATTTATTATAAAAACTGTCCCTATGGTTTATGTAGCAAGGTTTATAGTTTTAAATAGTGCCATTTTTGTTAAATTTTATATTTGTTTGGGCGTGCCCTCGTTTTGAACGTCATTGCGAAGATTGAAGCAATCTCTATTTCATTTGGAGCGAATTGTCCTCTTGTATTTGCCATTGCAATTCCCGCTTTCCATTACAATCTGCGCTAAAAAGCGCAGGATTTCCATTGCAATCGGGGCTGAGGGACTAATTATTTTTCTTGTTTTTATATTTTGTCAATCTGAATTTATTTCAGATTCTAAACGTCATTGCGAGGAACGTGGCAATCTTCTTTTTTTTAACCACTACACTCTATGAATATTTCACGGTTAAAATGAATAATATCTCATGCTTAATATATGTTATTCACAGTTAAAATAAATAATAACCCATACTTTATATGAGTATTTCACGGTTAAAATGAATAATAACCCATACTTAATATGAGTATTTCACGGTTAAAATGAATAATAACTTATGCTTAATATATGTTATTCACGGTTAAAATGAATAATAACCCATACTTAATATATGTTATTCACGGTTAAAATGGATAATAACCCATACTTAATATGAGTATTTCACGGTTAAAATGAATAATAACCTATGCTTAATATATGTTATTCACGGTTAAAATGAATAATAACCTATGCTTAATATATGTTATTCACGGTTAAAATGAATAATAACCCATGCTTAATATATGTTATTCACGGTTAAAATGAATAATAACCCATGCTTAATATGAGTTATTGTTGTTATTGTTGTTATTATTGTATCATTGTTGTCCGATAAAAAATGTATAGTCCCTACGGGACAAAAACCAACTTCGTAACTATCTATTTACCAACTTATAATCTCTACGAGATATACTCCGATAGGAGTTAAATGTTGGTAGAAAAAAAGAAGCGTTCCCTGTTAAAATGTCCCATAGGGACTATACTTTTTGGGATTCCCTAATTTTATATGGTTTTTGTCGGACAACAGTGTTATTGTATATATTATTTAATTTTGATTAAAAAAAAATATGAAAGAAGCTAAAAATATCCTCAAACCAGATGCTACATCATCGCCCGATACGGGTGCCATATTGACCAGCTATTTTAAAGAAAAGCGCATCCGCAAAAGTGCTTTGGCACGCGTAATGAACCGAAGACCAAACACTATTTATGGATATGAAAAAAATAGTTCCATACAAACAGCCATACTCTGGGAACTATGCCATGCGCTACAGTATAATTTTTTTGCCGATATAGCGGCGCAACTCCCCGCGGGCTTTGCCACCAAAAGCGCCTCGAGTGAGCAAACCGACAAAATAGCGGAGCTTGAGCAAGAAATTATCATACTTAACCGCGAAAAAAACCTATTGCTAGAGGCGTTGAAAAAGGGGTGATTAGTACGAAAAGTATTCAACAAATAAAAAGGATGTTTGATGATTGGTACTATTTTTATCATACATTAGCAAAATATATAAAGTATGACGTTTATCACTACAATCTACCCAAATCTTGGTGTATTATAGCTACTGTGTCACTACTATATACAAGTTAGCAGTCATTATAATAAAAATCGAATGAAATCAACACTTATCTTAATATTGACATTTGTATTTATTGGTTGTAAACAGAAAGAAATCAACCAAAAAACAATCAATGAAAGTTCACAGAAAATTGAAAATAGTAAAGACTGTAAATGTTATAATGGTCTTGAAGAAAAACCAATTAAAACATATACTTTTTCAGATAATAATTCAATCTCAATTTGTGGTTATGAAGAAAATAATGAATATTCCGAATTTGGAATTTTTGACTGTAAAACTGAAAAACTAATTTCCGGTTACGATGCAATTCAAACTTGCAAATTGAATTTTGAAAATGACAAATTGTATATAATCGAACTGGATAAACTTCCAACAAATGACAAATGGGAATGGAATAATATTAAAGTTGCAGAAGAAATTATTACGATTAATAATAAGTCAATAATATCACTTGGGGCAAAACCACTAAAAGTTGAAATAAATATTTCTAAAAAAACTCAAACAGAATTTTTAGATTTATTGGAAACCGAAAATTATAAAAAAGTTGACATTGAAGAAATATTGGCTAGACTTGAAATTCTATCGATATGCGGAAATGAAAGAGCAAAAAAGAAATTATATTCAATAGAAAATGACAAAAATTATATTTTGGACGGAGCTTATGCAGAACAATATAAAGATGCAATTTCAACAATTGAATGGCGGAATAAAAAACAATAACGACTGCTAACACACACTACAAGCAATTTGGGTATTAGGCTTAATTTAAATATGGTTTTGTATTTGGGATAATTTGGCAATCTCGGCTTCCCGAAGTGTTCTTTAAAAAATTTAATCGTTCTTATAAGTCGGGATTGCTGTGCGAAGTCTCCTGACTTCGTACCCACATAGACAAGAAAAACGAATGGTATTAAGCCCTTTTTAAAACTAAAAATATTCAAGTGCAAAACAACAATTAATTATTACTTCCAAAAGAAAATCCCTTTAAACATTGTTTAAAGGGACTTTAAATTTCAAGTATTTTATGAATTGGTACTTATTTTTTCACAGGAATACTTTCTAATATTTCCAATACAAATTTCCAGAATTTTTGTGCCGATTTAATACTCGCTCTTTCATCTGGTGAATGCGCTCCGTGAATGGTAGGTCCAAAAGAAATCATATCCATATCAGGGTAATTGGTTCCTAAAATTCCACATTCCAATCCTGCGTGACACGCCACCACTTTTGGTTTTTCGTTGTTTTGTTTTTCGTAGATAGCTACCAAAACATCCAAGATTTCAGATTTTACATTTGGAGTCCACCCGGGATATGAACCTGCTAATGTTACTTCGCAACCGCTTAATTCAAATGCAGAACGTAAAGCGTTAGCCAAATCAAATTTGGAAGTTTCAACTGAAGAACGAGTCAAACAACCAATGGTAATTTCCCCGTCTTTAATGATAATTCTTGCCACATTATTAGAAGTTTCTACCAAATCTTCCATATCGGCACTCATTCGATAAACACCATTATGAGCGGCATAAATCGAACGAATAATTCCTTCTTGAACTCCTAAATCCATTACTTTTGACGGCAATTCCGATTTCACGATTTCAATAGTCAAATTCGGTTCTGTAGTTTTGAATTCAGTTTTTATGTCATTGATAATTTCTTGCATATCAAAAACATACGCTTCGTCATACATTTGAGCCACAATAACTTTGGCAACACTTTCTCTTGGAATAGCATTTCGCAAACTTCCACCGTTAATTTCAGCCACTTGAAGTCCGAAATTCTCGAAAGCATCAAACAATAATCGGTTCATTATTTTGTTGGCATTTCCCAAACCTTTGTGAATATCCATTCCTGAATGTCCGCCGTTCAAGCCTTTTACAGTAATGGTATATCCTACAGAACCTTCAGGGGTTTCCTCTTCGTTGTAGCCTCTTGTAGCAGTAACATCAATTCCTCCAGCACAACCAATATCAATTTCATCGTCTTCTTCGGTATCCATATTCAGAAGGATTTCTCCTTTTAGAATACCGCCTTTTAGGTTCAAAGCCCCAGTCATTCCTGTTTCTTCGTCGATTGTAAATAACGCTTCAATGGCAGGATGTTGGATGGTTTTACTTTCTAAAATTGCCATAATCATTGCAACTCCAAGTCCGTTATCGGCTCCTAAAGTAGTGCCACGAGCACGAACCCAGTCGCCATCAACATACATATCAATTCCTTGTGTGTCAAAGTCAAAAACAGTATCAGAATTTTTTTGGTGCACCATATCCAAATGCCCTTGAAGAACAACGGCTTTGCGATTTTCCATTCCTGGAGTTGCTGGTTTTCTGATAATTACATTGCGAATTTCATCTTCAAAAGTTTCTAATCCTAAATTATTTCCGAAGTCTTTCATAAATTCAATTACACGTTCTTCTTTTTTGGAAGGACGCGGCACCGCATTCAAATCGGCAAATTTATTCCAAAGTGCTTTTGGTTCGAGGTTTCTAATTTCTTGACTCATTTGTGTTTTTTTAATTTTATTGTGGGTAATTTATAGGGTTCAATGCAGTATTAAAAATAGAAATTATAAAGATGGTTTTTAGATTTTCATCACTATAATAGAAGATAATAAATGGAAATTTATGAATTGGAAAACCGTGATAATCTTTATAACGGATTTGAAAAAAGGGGCTTTTAATCAAAGTTTCAATGTGTTCATTGACGACTTTGTAAAAATAATCGCCTAATCCAATTTGCTTTGAGTCGTAATAATCTATTGCATTTTGAATGTCTAAGATTGCTCTTGGCTCAATTACAATTTTATAAATCATCCTTTGGATTTAAACTGCAATTGTTTTTTTGCATCATTCCAAGGAATAAAATCATCCGTTTTTGCAGTTGCTCTTCTCTCATCCAACAAATTCATCATTTCTTGATTTATAGAAAACTCATTTATTACCGTTTCGTAATTGAATTTTTCTATTAATTTCATAAAAAAAGAGAGTTCGTTGTCTGGAATATTTAATGTTATTTGTGTCATCCTTACTTTTATCTGAATACAAATTTACAAATAAATAAGGTACAGTAACTTTTTAATTGTTATTTTTATGGCAAATCTAAAACGGTGCAACGAAAATACATTCTTCCAATATTACTGTTCATTCAAATACTGTTTTTACAGTTGATTTCGTTCTTTCCAGAAGTGGTAGAGCGCTATTACAGTAATGGTTTGTATGTTTATATTTCCAAATTTTCTCGAATTGTATTTGGCAGTTTTGCTTTTTCTGTTGGTGATTGCATTTATTTTGTGGTGCTATTTTTAATTTTAAGATGGTTTTACCAACAACGTAAATTGGGGAAATTGAATTGGAAAGATTCGGCATTGCGGGTTCTGAGTTTTCTATCGGTATTTTATTTTTTGTTTAATTTGCTTTGGGCAATGAATTATCATCGGGTGCCATTATTTGAAAAAATGGCGATTGAACGAAAATATTCCAATGATGATTTGCTGAAATTTACGAAAGTTTTGATTGCGAAAACAAATGAAATTCACAGCAAAATTGAGAAAAATGATAGTTTGAAAGTTGTTTTTCCGTATTCACAAGAGCAGGTTTTTGAAATAAATTTGACTGGTTACCAATTGCTTTCTAATCAATTTTCAAGTTTTGAATATACGAATCCCAGCATTAAGAAATCGCTTATTAGTTTGCCGTTGAGTTTTATGGGTTTTGGTGGCTATTTGAATCCGTTTACCAATGAAGCACAGGTGAATGACAAAATGCCGATGTATAATTTTCCAACTACGGTTTGTCACGAAATGGCGCATCAATTGGGTTATGCTTCTGAAAGTGAGGCTAATTTTATTGGGTTTTTAGCGTCTATAAAAAATGAGAATGTGTATTTTCAATATTCGGGTTACAGTTATGCGCTGCGGTATTGTTTGGGAAATTGGCGAATTCGAGATGAAAAAGTTTTCGAGGAATTACTAAAAACGATTCATCCAGGAATTCTGAAAAACTACAAGGAAAGTGAAGAATTTTGGAAGAACTACGAAACTTTTATAGAAAAAGGATTCCAAATATTTTATGATAATTTCCTGAAATTCAATCAGCAAAAAGATGGTTTGGGGGGGTATAGTAAATTTGTAGATTTGATGGTGAATTACTATAAAGACAAACCACTTTAGGAACGTTTATTTGTTACAGAAACAGTTAAAAATATGCACTTTAGTTCCTCTAAGTAATCGCTAAAATTTAATGTCGTACTTAAATCAAGCGCTAATTTTTTGCCACAGATTAGCACAGATTAGCACAGATTAGTTTGTTCTTTACTTTAAAATCCTTTTAATCCTTTTTAATCTGTGGCAAAAACTATTTTTGATAATAGTTATCGTATTTTGATATTGCTACAATATATCTTTTTAATTTCTTACAAGTATTCAAATGATTTTTAGTTTAGCCCTGATGGAAATGGAAATCCCACGCTTTTGGGCGTGGATTGCAATGGACAGCAGGAATTGCAATTGCTGAAAATGCGGGAACAATTCGCTCCAAAAGAAAAATAATCTTTTCAAATCCCGATTAGTTTAAGTAAATTTGCGCCTTATATCCAAAAAGTGCAAAAGGAAATCATAGTTATTATTGGCGGGCCTGGAACGGGGAAAACAACGATTATCGATGGGCTTTTAGAGCGCGGATATTGCTGTTATCCCGAGATTTCACGGCAGGTGACGATGGAAGCGAAGAAGCAGGGAATTGAGCAATTGTTTCTTGAAAATCCGTTGCTTTTTAGTGAATTACTTTTGGAAGGACGCAAAAAACAGTTTTTGAATGCGCAAAATGAGCCTCACGAAATTGTGTTTTTAGACCGAGGAATTCCCGATGTTTTGGCTTATATGCATTATATTGGCGACAGTTATCCTTCTTTTTTTGATGCTGCTTGTCGTGAAAATACCTACACAAAAATATTTATTCTTCCGCCTTGGGAAAAGATTTATGTGAGTGATGACGCCCGTTACGAGAATTATGAACAGGCAAAATTGATTTACAATCACCTTACGGAAACGTATCAAAATTATGGCTACGAATTAATTGAAGTGCCAAAAGATACCTTGGATAACAGAATTCTTTTTATCTTAGAGCAAATTTAGTTCGGGTTTTGTTGAAATACCTGAAACTTTAAGCGAAAATAAATGCCAAAAGCGTTAGAAATTCTTCAAAAATATTGGAAACACGATCAGTTTAGATCGCTTCAAAAAGAGATTATTGACTCTGTTTTGAGCGGTCAAGATACGTTTGCTTTGTTGCCAACTGGCGGTGGAAAATCGATATGTTTTCAGGTGCCAGCTTTGATGAATGACGGGATTTGCTTGGTAATTTCGCCATTGGTTGCGTTGATGAAAGACCAAGTTCAGAATTTGCAAAAACTTGACATTAAAGCGATTGCATTAACTGGCGGCATAAAATCGGACGAATTGGTAACGCTTTTGGACAACTGTCAATTTGGGAATTATAAATTTTTATACCTTTCGCCCGAGCGTTTGCAAACCGAATGGGTTTTGGAACGAATCAAGCAATTACCAATTTCTATTATTGCGATTGATGAAGCACATTGTGTGTCGCAATGGGGGCACGATTTTCGACCTTCGTATTTGAAAATTTCCAATTTAAAAACTCATTTTCCAAAAGTTCCTTTTATAGCATTGACCGCTTCGGCAACGAAAAGAGTTCAGGAAGATGTGATTTTGCAATTGGGATTAGAGAAAACAGCAGTATTTCAGAAATCATTTAACAGAGAAAATATCGCTTATTTTGTTTTGGAAGCCGAAGATAAATTGTTTCGGATGGAACAAATTTTGAAGAAAAATCCAGAACCTTCTATTATATATGTGCGAAACAGAAAATCGTGTTTGGATGTTTCGTCGCAATTGCAGGCGTTGAGATTCAAATCTACGTATTATCACGGTGGATTATCGGCGAAGGAAAAAGATAAAAATATGCAGCTTTGGATGTCGGAAGAAGCGCAAGTGATTGTGGCAACCAATGCGTTTGGAATGGGAATTGACAAGGCAAATGTGAAAACTGTAATCCATATTCAGTTGCCCGAAAATATAGAAAATTATTACCAGGAAGCAGGTCGTGCGGGAAGAAATGAAGAAAAAGCGTATGCCGTTTTGCTGACAAGTCCTTCCGATAAATCGAATGCTGAAAGTCAGTTTATTGCTGTTTTGCCCGATAAAAAATTTCTAAATACAATGTATGTGAAATTGTGTAATTATTTCCAAATTGCTTACGGCGAAGGAATTGAAGAGCAATTTTCATTTAATTTGAATCAGTTTTGTGGAAAATATGAATTTCCGATTTTGAAAACCTATAATGCAATGCAATTTTTAGACCGTCAAGGAATAATTACTTTGTCGCAAGAATTTTCAGAAAAAGTGACGGTTCAATTTATAATTCCTTCCAAAGAAGTGCTTCGCTATATGAGCTTGAATAGAAAAGACGAACCGATATTATTGGCTTTGCTCCGCTCCTATCCAGGAATTCACGAAGTTCCCGCAGCTTTGAATATGGCGATGATTGCAAAAAAAGCGGAAACCAATGAAACTGCCGTAAATGCGTTATTGCATCAATTAATGGAAAAAGAAATTATAGAATACCACGCAAAAAGCAATGATACTCAATTGATTTTCAATGTGATTAGAGAAGATGAACGAACGATTAACGGCATTTCAAAACATTTAGAAATACAAAATAATCTAAAAAAAGAGCAATTGAAATCGGTTTTGGAATTTGTAAAAGACACTGAAAATTGCAAAAGCAAATTGATATTGAATTATTTTGGGGAAAAATCGGATGTAAATTGTGGCATTTGCTCCTATTGTATTGGGCGGAAAGAACCAGAAATAGAGACGGAAGACCTTCGAGAACTCATTCTTTCGATATTGAAAGTTGCTCCTTTAAATTCAAGAGAAATTCAAATTCATACCAAAAAATCGACAGATGCAATTATCTTTGCATTGCAAAACTTATTAGAAAGTGATCGCATCCTTATAAAACCCAACAATAAATACACTTTAAAATCATAATGGAAAAATTACGCATCGTTTTTATGGGAACACCAGAATTTGCTGTTGGCATTTTGGATACTATATTAAAGAACAACTACGAAATTGTTGGCGTTATTACAGCGGCTGACAAACCTGCGGGTCGCGGTCAAAAAATAAAATATTCGGCAGTTAAAGAATATGCAATAGAAAATAATTTGACGCTTTTGCAACCTACCAATTTAAAAGACGAAGGTTTTTTATTGGAATTAAAGGCTTTGAATGCCAATTTACAAATTATTGTTGCTTTTAGAATGTTGCCAAAAGTAGTTTGGGAAATGCCTAAATTTGGTACGTTTAATTTGCACGCCTCATTACTTCCAAATTATCGTGGCGCAGCACCAATTAATTGGGCGATTATCAATGGCGAAACTAAAACTGGCGTGACTACCTTTTATATAGACGACAAAATTGATACGGGCGCGATGATTTTGAGTTCTGAAATTGCTATTGACGAAGAAGAAAATGCGGGACAATTACACGACCGATTGATGGTTTTGGGAAGTGAAACTGTTTTAAAGACATTACAATTGATTGAATCTGGAAATGTGAATCCAAAAATTCAGGAAAATAATGCCGAAATAAAAACAGCTTATAAATTAGACAAGGACAATTGTAAGATTGATTGGTTGCAATCGGCTAAAGAAATTCACAACCTCATCCGTGGATTATCGCCTTATCCCGTTGCTTGGTGTTCTTTTAAAGACAACGAGCAAGAATGGAATGTAAAAATATACGAATCGAAAATAATTGACGAGGAACATTCTGAAACCGTCGGAAAGATAATTGCAACTAAGAAGGAATTGAAAATAGCTGTAGCCAATGGATTTATTCAGATTTTGAGTTTGCAATTCCCTGGAAAGAAAAAAATGACAGCTTCAGAACTTTTAAATGGAATGTCATTTTCTGAAAAAGCTGTGGTTTGTTAGAGTGCTAAAACACTGATTTAATTATAAAAACGCTGAAAAACAGTAGGTTTATGAACAAATACAGAAAGTTATCAACAAAACGAGTAAATATTTTAAAAAAGTCTTGCGTGGTAGCGAATTCCTACTAATTTTGTTAGTGTAATGAAATTTTAACCAACATTTAATAACTATTATTATGAACAAATCAGAATTAATTGACGCAATCGCTGCTGACGCAGGAATTACTAAAGCAGCTGCAAAATCAGCTTTAGAATCATTTTTAGGAAATGTAAGCGGAACTTTGAAAAAAGGTGGAAGAGTATCTTTAGTAGGTTTCGGATCTTGGTCTGTTACTGCAAGAGCTGCAAGAGACGGAAGAAATCCACAAACTGGAGCAACTATCAAAATTGCTGCTAAAAAAGTTGTTAAATTTAAAGCTGGAGCAGATTTAGAAACAGCTGTAAACTAATAATTTACAATATAAATTAAAGCCACGCTATTGCGTGGCTTTTTTTTTACGATAATCGATTAATTTTGGAAAAACTGACATTTGATTTTAAATTTATTTAAACTAAAATAGAATACGATGATTTCAGAAAAAATTAAAAAGGGAAAATTGCTAATAGCAGAACCTTCCGTGATTTGTGATTTGTCATTCAACAGATCCATACTTTTATTGGCGGATTATAATGAAGACGGTACTGTTGGTTTTATACTTAACAAACCATTAAAATATACGCTTCACGATTTAATTCCCGACATCAATGCCGATTTTACTATTTACAATGGCGGTCCAGTTGAACAAGAAAACCTTTATTTTATTCATAATATACCAGAAATTATAACCAATAGCATCGAAATTTCTAACGGAATTTACTGGGGTGGGAATTTTGAAATGACAAAAATCCTCATTAATAGTGGCGCTGTCAAAAAAGACAACATTCGATTTTTCCTTGGATATACCGGTTGGGATCCGAATCAACTAGAAGACGAAATGGAATCGAACTCTTGGATTGCGGTAGAAAATGAATATAAAAATAAGATTATTAGCAAAGAAGCAACCGATTTTTGGAAAGAAAAACTACAAGAACTCGGAGGAGAATACTTGCTTTGGGCAGATGCGCCCGAAAATCCATTGTGGAATTAAGACAATCTAATTTTAGCGTTCAATCGCTTTACTAATTCATTGGCAACGGCATTTCCGAATTCCTTTTTGCGGTATTTGGTTATCGATTGAATCCCCTTTATAACATTGGTAATAAATAATTCGTCAGCTTTTTGAAGATTAAATGGAGAAATTGGTTCTTCAACCACTTCTAACCCTTCTATTTTTGAAGCCAATTCTAAAATTTGTTTTCGCATAACTCCGTTCAAACACCCTTCTGAAATCGGTGGCGTAATCAATTTATCTTCAAAAACCATAAATAAATTACCATTTAAGGCTTCAATTACATTTTTGTCATCATTGAGCATCAGACAATTTTCAAGTCCGTTTTCGTCCGCAAAAATACTTCCTGTGATATTGATAATTTTATTGGTTGTTTTTATAGAAGAAAGCAACTGCTTGGTCACATAAAAATCCTTGTATAAATCTACCTCATACTGATTTATATCATTTGTATAAACGGTGTTTTCTAAAGCAGTACAATTTATCAAAAACGAAACCGACCGCTGTTTTGGCAAATAATAGCCCCCTTCATTTCTATAAACCGTAATTCTGGCTCTTGCTGAAGCTTGGCATCCATTGGCATTAGCCAAAGAAAGTACTTGTTCTTCAAAATGTTCCATAGTAAAGTTCATAGGGATTTCCATCCGAACGACACGCATCGAAGCCATCAATCTAAAATAATGATCTTCGAGAAAAAGAATCTTGTTGTCAATTATTTTTAAGGTTTCAAAAACGCCATCGCCATAAAGAAAAGCACGATTATTAAACAATAAGTTAGAGTCCGATGAAGTAATAATTCCGTTGAAGTTTATCATAAAAAAAAAGTCACGCCTAAAGCGTGACAAATATAAGTCTAAATTACGAAAATCTAAACAGAACCTATAACATGTTTTAGGTCTGAAATTTGACTTTGCCAAAGTAATTTCACCTCGTCTAAGTCTTCTTCCATCGCATAATCGGTAACCATTAAAGAAACGTCTTTCGTGATTTCGTCTTCAAGAATTCGCAATTCAAAATAAAAATCGGTATCTTTATTGTCTTCATCAATCCATCGAAATTTCACTTTCTCGTCTGATTTTTTCGAGGAAAGACGGGCTTTTTCTTCCGATCCGTCCCAAATGAATGTAAAAAATTCACCACGAGAATTCACGTTATCAGCAAACCATTCAGAAAGCCCCGACGGTGTAGAAATATATTGATATAATAATTGAGGTGATGAGTTTAGGGGGAATTCTAATTCGTATCTTACTTTTGTGTCCATGTGTACCTATAATTTTTCGGAAATATATAGATTAAATAACGAAAAAAAAAGCATTTTAAAATATATTTTTTTTTATTCGATTTATATTTGCAACATCTGATTTATGTTTTATATTTGCACCCGCATTCAAAATGCAAATAACCGCAAAAATGGCGAGGTAGCTCAGTCGGTTAGAGCGCAGGATTCATAACCCTGAGGTCGGGAGTTCAAATCTCCCTCTCGCTACAAGAATAAACCCTTAATTATCAATAGTTAAGGGTTTTTTTATGGGTGATTGTTAGATATAACAAAAACATAGAGTAAGGAATTGGAGTAAGGAATTTTTCTGTTTTTTTGTAATAAATGGATAAAAAAAATCCCCAAACGGGGATTTTTCTTTATTCTCCAAACACCTTAATATTTAACGTCCCTTTCTGAATGGCACTTAAAATTGTAGGGTCTAAATAGTGTTCTTGAAGAACCTTATCTGTTGAATGTGAGGACAGTATTCGTGTTTCACTTCCCATAACTTGATTCACCCAACTTAAATAAGTTTTTCGAAGGTTTTTTAATGAAATATTTTTTTGAATCCCCGCTTTATTTTTATAGAAAGTAAAAGATTTACTTAAAGTATTCATTATAGTTAAAGTACTTTCGTATCTGTCGGGACATAAAATAAAATCATTTGAATTTTTTTTCTCTTCATATCCTAATTTCATTAATAAATCAAACAGGTCTGAATTTATTGGGATATACTTATAAAACTCACCACTAATGTTGTTATTTCTTTCAACTTTCTTATTATTAATCATAAAGAAATAAGTTTCGCCCGAATGATAGATATCTGACCATCGTAAATCTACAACCTCCTCTCTTCTACATCCGGAAAAGAGAAATAACTTAAATCCGTCTTTCAAATAATCACGATACATATTTTTAACTTCTCCCTTACCTCCTAATTTGAGTAATGAATCAGATTCATCAACACATTCAAGGATTTTATTAAATTCATTTTTAGTAATTGCCTCAATCTTTAGATGACCAACGGATTTTGACTGATAAACGGCAAACGGGTTTTTCATATCGATTTTTTCAATCTC
>JBILPJ010000154.1:0-5554 GCA_044373975.1 Flavobacterium sp.
GAACCGTGACACGAAATCTCAATTGTATTCTCGCCAGTATAGGAATTTGGACCTTTAAAAATAGAAAGTAATACTTGGTCAATAACTTTTGTTCCGTCCACAATATGACCCAAATGTAGCGTGTGTGTTTTCTGTTTTGTAATGTCTTTTCCAGAAACCGAATTGAAAATTGAGTTGGAAACCACAATGGCATCGCTGCCAGAAACACGAATAACAGCGATAGCACCCGCACCAGAAGGCGAGGCCAAAGCCACAATAGTATCGTTTTGAATCATAAGTTATAAATCAAGAATGCAAAGTTACAAAGATTTGTGCGTATAATTTTCATTTTTAATCCGCGAATTAGTATTGGAATTTTCCGTTCAACTTGTGTTTTAATTCCTACATCGGACAATTTTGTTAAAATTTTATAAAACTGATTTTTATCATTCTATATTTGGAATTAAAGCATTAAATTTAACTAAATAATTGAAAATCAGTAGTTATGAAAAAAATATTGTTTCCCACGGATTTTTCTAAAACAGCAAATAATGCTTTTGTTTATGCTTTAGAAATGGCAAAATTTATAAAAGCAGAATTGATAGTTTTGCACGTTTATGACTTGCCACCAGTTTCTTATGAAGGATATCCCACTTATGTTTCCGATGTTTATGAATCAATTGAATTGAGCAATTTTGAGAATTTTAGAGATCAAGTTCCTTTGTTGCGAAAAATTGCCGAAGACAATAATTTAGATGCAATTCAAATGAGCCACGTTTTGGAACAAGGGGATTTAATTGGTGTTATGAAACGCATTGTTAGAGACGAAAAAATAGATCTGATTGTGATGGGAACAAGTGGTGCTACTGGTCTTAAAGAATTATTTTTAGGTTCTAATGCGGGCACAGTAATTGATAAAATTCCAATCTTGTCATTAACCGTGCCAACCAAAGCCAAGTTTGATAAAATCAAAAAAATTGGACTTACAACCCGTTATAGTCGAAAAGATAAAATTGCCTTGAAACAAGTTTTGGAATTTGCAACTCAAATTAATGCCAAAGTAAAATGCCTTTTTGTTCGTACTTTTGATTCTAATATTAGACAAACAGTAATTGACAAATGGAAATTAGATTTTAAAAATCAGCCGGTTGAATTTTTCATTATTCCAAGTGAAGATGTTAAAGGTACGATTGCAGATTTTTTAATCCAAAAAGACATCGATATTTTAGCTATGCTTTCCTATAAACACAACTTCTTTGACAACCTTTTTGGAAAAAGTTTAATCAAAACATTTGCCTTTGAAAGCGATGTTCCAATATTGGCTTTGCACGAATAGCTTTACTTTTAGAAACCG
Source organism: Flavobacterium sp. (assembly GCA_044373975.1). Classification (GTDB taxonomy): domain Bacteria; phylum Bacteroidota; class Bacteroidia; order Flavobacteriales; family Flavobacteriaceae; genus Flavobacterium. The sequence continues at coordinate 1,334 of JBILPJ010000154.1, forward strand.
CAATTTAATTTGCGGTTTTTTATTTAAAATTCAATCGTAATTAAAACTTATATTTGTTTTAATTATTTAATTATGGAAAGTTATACCAGTCGAAAAATACAATTCTCAGCAGAATTTGGAAATTTAAAAAAGAAATACAATCTCATTAGTTTTTTAAGGCTTTTATGTATTCTGTTTGCTCTGGTTTCCTTGTTTTATTACATTAAAACGCAGCAGTTTTTATTTGAAATTATAGCTATTATTCTTGTATTAGTTTTTATTATTTTAATTAGATTTCATTCTAAATTAAGCAATAGAATTAAACATTTAGAAGCGCTTATTTCTATAAATGAAAATGAGATTTTGTTTTTTAAAAAAGAAAAAATCCCTTTTGAAAACGGAATTGAATTCATAGATTTTTCACATCCATATTCTTATGATTTAGATATTTTTGGAGATAACTCTTTGTTCCAAAATCTAAATAGAACTTATACTTTTATTGGTAAAAAAATACTTTCTCAACACTTATTAGGTATTTTGCCAAACAATGAAATTCTTCAAAATCAAGTAGCGATTAAAGAATTATCTAAAGATTTAGATTGGCGTCAAAAATTTGCGGCTTTCGCCAAATCTGCTGAAGACGACGAATCGTTTTATACTACTTTATTGCGTTGGTGTTCGTTCAATAGCGAATCATTATCAAGAATTAGTGTTGTATTGTCTTTTGTATTACCAATTTTATTATGGTTTACTTTGGGCTTGTATTTCATAACTTCAAATATTATTTTTCTTTCTGTTTTTTCATTTATTTTTACAGTTAATTTAGGTTTTTTAGGGTTATTTACGAAACGAATTCTGTTAGAAAATACGCAATCTCCTAACATTGACAAAGTCATAAATCAAAATGGTTTGTTGATTGAAATCATTGAAAATAAGGATTTTGAATCCGAAAAATTAAAGGTATTACAACAAAAATTAACTACTTCAGATGGAACTTCAAGTGCCAAAATAAAACAGCTTTCGGAGTTATTTTCTAGAATGGACAGTATTGGAAATATAGTTGCAGCGGTACTTTTTAACGGACTTTTCCTGTTTCATTTTCATAATTTACGAGCTATAATTCAATGGAAAAAGTCAAATGCCTTGGCTCTTGAAAATTGGCTTGAAGTAATTGGAGAATTTGAAATGCTTAATAGTTTGGCTAATTTTTCTTTTAATAATCCACAGTTTGCATTTCCAACATTGAACTCTAATTATGAAATTTCGTTTTCAAATTTAAGCCATCCTTTATTGAATGAAAATTCACGAATTGGGAATGATATTTCTTTTAATCCACAAGCTTTTACAATTCTCACAGGTTCCAATATGTCGGGTAAAAGTACTTTTCTGCGCAGTTTAGGTGTCAATATGGTTTTGGCTGGAATTGGAGCTCCAGTTTGTGCAATCCAAGCCAACGTTCATCCGCTTTCCGTTTTGGTTTCTATGCGTTTATCAGATTCGTTATCCGACAGTGAATCCTATTTTTATGCAGAAATTAAGCGCTTAAAACTTATTATTGATGCTTTGAATGACGAACGTTCTTTTGTGCTTTTAGATGAAATTTTGAGAGGAACAAACTCGGATGACAAACGAAATGGAACCATTGAATTTATCAAAAATATTATTAATAAAGATGCAATTGGTGTTATCGCAACCCACGATATTGAAGTTTGCCTTACCACTAACGAATTTCCAAGTCAACTATCAAACCGCTGTTTTGAAGTTGAAATCAGTAATGATGATTTGCATTTTGATTATAAGTTGTACAACGGAATTTGTAAAAATAAAAGTGCGACTTTCTTGATGAAAAAGATGGGGGTTATTTAAAAATGTCTTAATATCGAAAGTAAAAGTCGAAAAAAAGATGATAAGATAATAGATGAAGAGATGAAAGACTTAAAAATTATCGAAAGTCAAAAGTCTAAAAAAAGACGAAAAGATAATAGATGAAGAGATTAAAGACTAAAAAAAATATCAAAAGTCAAAAGTCTTAATTTCTTAAAGAAAAAGTCATAATGGATAATGTCGTTATTTTGAATAGCAATACTTTTTATAATTTTTGTAAATTAAATAATGCAAAGTTTCTCAAGGTCGAAATACAACTTCATAACTATTTATTTACCAGCATATAATCTCTAAGTGACATACCCCGATAGGGGTTAAATGTTGGTAGTATAAATATATGTTCCTCGTGAAAATGTCCCGTAGGGACTATACTTTTTGAGTTTTATTGATTATATATTGTTTTCTGACAACAATGATATAAAAAAGAAAAATCGCAATTTCAATAAAGAAATTGCGATTTTTTTATGATATAAAAATAGTGGTTTGGTTGGTTTAATTGTTTAACATTACAGGCATAACAAGCATTGTAACGGTTTCACCTTCTTCAAGTCCATCAACTGGGGTTAGTATTCCAGCACGATTTGGTAATGACATTTCCAACATAATCATATCCGATTGTAGGTTGGTCAACATTTCTGTTAAAAACCTTGAATTGAACCCAATTTGCATATCATCACCTTGGTAATCACACGTCAATCTTTCTTCAGCTTTGTTTGAATAATCAATATCTTCTGCTGAAATATTCAATTCTGCACCAGCAATTTTCAAACGAATTTGGTGTGTAGTTTTATTTGAGAAAATGGCAACACGACGAACAGAGTTCAAAAATTGTGTTCTGTCAATCATTAATTTATTTGGATTTTCCTTTGGAATTACCGCTTCATAGTTTGGATATTTTCCATCAATCAAACGACACATCAAGATATAATTGTCAAAAGAGAATGTTGCATTACTATCGTTGTATTCAATTTTGATTTCTGCATCTGAAGTTCCAAGAATACTTTTCAAAATATTCAAAGGTTTTTTAGGCATAATAAAATCAGCTACTTCAGACGATTTTACATCTGTTCTTGCGTATTTTACTAATTTGTGAGCGTCTGTTGCCACAAATGTCAATCCTTCAGGTGAAAATTGGAAGAAAACCCCTGACATTACTGGACGCAAATCGTCATTTCCAGCTGCAAATATCGTTTTGCTTATTGCAGTTGCCAAAACATCCGCAGGAACCAAAGTCGTAGATGGATCATCTAAATTTACTGATTTTGGAAACTCATTTCCTGGTGCATACGCCAAAGCATATTTTCCAGAATTAGAACTAATTTCTATTGTACTATTTTCTTCAACAGTGAAAGTTAGCGGTTGTTCAGGAAAAGTTTTTAAGATTTCCAACAATAATTTCGCAGGAACGGCTACACTTCCTTTACTTTCAGAATCAATTTCTAAAGTTGCAGACATCGTAGTTTCCAAATCTGAAGCAGAAACGGTTAACGTTTTGGTGTCCAATTCAAATAGAAAATTATCTAAAATAGGAAGGGTGTTGCTACTGTTAATAACGCTTCCCAACACTTGTAATTGTTTTAATAAGTACGAACTCGATACTATAAACTTCATCTTTGGCTGTTTTTTTAATCAATCACAAAACTGAATTTTTCAGAATTGTATTTATTTCATTTTACAAATATATCTTAATCTAATCAAATAGTGAAAACAATTTTATTAACAATTATTTGCTGTATTTTCTTTTTCGTAAAAAAGTGAATAGGAATCCGAAAATAATCAGTGTAATAATTGGCAATCCAACACTAATAATCTGTGACTTCGTATAATTATCATATACTTTTTCTTTGTCTAAAATAGGCAAATCAACCACTTTACTACGAATGTTAATAAGTCCATTGTCGTCCAATAAATAATTGACACAATTCATCAAAAACTCTTTATTTCCGTATAGTTTATTGGTCCATTTGTCATAACCAAGTTCTAAAGGTTGGTAATTTTTATCCAATTGATTTCTGATAACATCACCATCAGAAATAACAATCATTTTATTATTTTTTCCTTTAGATTCAAATGTTTTTTCCTGAAAAGGCATCACACGGTTTTCAAAAACAGAATGAAATTCGCCTTCTAATAAAACGGCGACAGGAATATTTCCAGTATTTTTAAATTCGGATTGTTCGGGTCTTTCTTGAACCATATCCAATTTGACTTCAACTGGCGCACCAACTAATTTTGAATAAGGCGAAGATTGCAACAATACTGTTTTCTTAATTCCATTTTTTAGAGTGTCAATTCCGCTTGCAAATTCAAACTTCACAGCATCAAGATTGCTAACAATTGGATGTTTTGACGATGGAT
>JBILPJ010000155.1:0-5539 GCA_044373975.1 Flavobacterium sp.
CGAGCGCAAGTAGTTTTTCCAACACCACGAGGACCTGTAAACAATAGGGCAGAAGCCAAATGATTGGTTTCTATGGCATTCAATAAAGTATTGGTAATGGCTTTTTGGCCAACAACATCTTTAAATGTTTGAGGACGATATTTACGAGCCGATACTACAAATTGTTCCATAGAAAATTATTGGTTCACAAATATAGATTTTATATTTCAAATTTAAAATTCTAATTTCTATAAATACCAAAAAATTTTAGATTTCAGATTTTGTAGTTAAGAGCTATTTAGGATGCTATAAAATCAGTTTATCTAAAAAAACCGCCACGAATTCACGAAATATCTAAGTAGAAATAACTTCATAATTTTACTCGGAACGAAATCCAACAACCAACAACCAACAACGATCAACTAATTTCTACATTATATAATACTTTCGCTGCGATACTATTGGAGTTGGCCGAACCACCAGCTACGAAAACTCCTTTTTCTCCAAAAATAGATTCAATTCCATAAACAGTTGCTTCTTCATCGGGATTGTTTTCGCCGTCATAACGATAAATAGCTGTGATTTTATAATTGTTGGGATGATTTATTATTTCACTTTCGTGAAGATTAAAATCAATAATAAAGCCTTTATCATTTAATTCTTTTAAGGCATTTAAAACAGTGGTGTAATGGTATTGCGTTTCCATTTTTATAAGTATTTGATTATTATAAATTTACAAAAAATAAAGAGGTGATTAATTATAATTTTGTTAAAGTCTTTTTTATAAATAGCATTAAAAAAGTATATAAGTTGTAAATTTGCACAGCAGACCGCCTTATCGCCGCGATTTAATCGGGGAGGAAAGTCCGGACACCAAAGAGAAGCATAGCGGGTAACGCCCGTCATTTCGAGCAATCGAGAGAGGACAAGTGCAACAGAAAGTATGTACAGGTAAGGCTGTAGTGAAACCAGGTAAACTCTATGCGGTGAAATTTCAAGTATATCAATAGTCAAGGGCTTCTCGTCCGTTGTTGAAGGGTAGAAAGATGGAGCTTGCGAGTAATTTCGAGCCGAGATAAATGATAAGGCTCCGATTTATCGGAGACAGAACCCGGCTTATAGGTCTGCTTTTTTTAGAAATTCTATTTAATTCCATATTTATTTAACAATTATTTATTATTATTCATCTGTAAATTAACTAATTTTACAAGATTAAAATTTCCCTCACAATAATGAAGCAGTTTTTTAAAAAATCAATTCCAATACCTTATTTTATTGGTACAATTTTAATTTTAGGTACGATTACAATTGTAGCAACTACTACTTATAATAAATCTATTAATGATAAAAAAATAGAAGATTTGGTTTCAACTTCTTCTTCTTGTAATTACACTGTAAAAAGAGTAAAAGGGTATAAATTTATAAATCCTTTATTGTTTGTAGATAATAGTTGTGAATCAGAATCTTTATCCACAATTAAGCAAAGTTTAGAAAGTTATATTGATACAAATAAAAAAACTGGAGATTTAACCTCTGCATCAATATATTTGAAAGAATTTAATAGTAATGACTGGGTTTGTATTAATGAAAATGAAAAATACAATCCAGGTTCCTTATTAAAAGTTCCTGAATTAATTACTTTTTTGAAGATGAATGAAGAAACACCTGGTTTGTTAAATAAAGAAATTCTTTTTGACCGTTATTTAGTTACAGATAAAAAGCCAGTTTTTTTATCAAAATCAATTCAAATCGGGCGTAAATATACCATAAGACAATTGTTAGATTATATGATTACATATTCTGATAATAATGCTACAATGTTATTGAATAATAATATTAATATAAAAACTTTTCAAAAAGTATTTACGGAACTTGGTTTAGTAGCTCCAGATTGGAATGCAGGAAATTATCCCATTTCTGCAAAAGACTATTCATTATTTATGAGAGCATTATACAACGGTGCATTATTAAATATTAATGATTCTGAATTTGCGGTAAAATTATTATCAAAATGTGATTTTAAAGATGGAATTGTAAAAGGCTTGCCAGCAAATACCAAAATTGCGCATAAATTTGGTGAAAGTGGTGATGCTATTGAAAAACAACTTCATGAATCTGCAATTATCTATTTGGGTGGAAAACCCTATCTGATTACAATTATGACAAAAGGAAAAGACAATAAAAAACTTGCCGAAATTATAAGTCACATGTCAACTTTAGTCTTTCAAGATATTTTAAATAGATCTTAAATTATTTAATATATCATTTTAATTCAACGTATTTATTCCTTAAATAAATCGGTATTTTACCAAAAGTCAATACAAAAACAAAATTTTATCAACACTATTACGATATAGTTGAACTTGATTTCATTTATAAGCTGTATTAATAAAGATATGCCTTAAATTTGTTACTATAATATTCGGAAATGCATTTATAATTTTTCATTATAAAATTCCCTCAGCATTTCTCATTATACAATTAAAAGTCCAAAGTTTTTAAATCGGTATTATTAACAATGATTAATAATTCAGGCGTTTTATTCATTTGTTTAAAATACAAATAAATAGTTTTTGCCAATGAAATATAGTAAAGTCGTATAATGATTAAAATTAAAGGGAAATTCTTCACTTGTGACAAAACCAAAAAACGGAATCTTATTTCTAAGGTTTGTTTTATAATACTATTTTTGTCTTTGTTTTTTGGAACAGAAGTAAAAGCACAATCCATAAGTATTTGGCAAACCTATGCAATTGTTAATGTTAATGGTGGCGGGAATACCTATTATGATTTATTAGCTTCTACAGGAAATCCAGATTTTAACGGTGCTAATCTCGGAACTTTTACCAATTCTCAATCCATTATTGTTGCCGGGGGCGAAAGTCGCACTAATAAATGTAGCGGTGGAAATGTAACTGGAAGTACTATTCGTTATAATGTTCATCTTACTTCTTCGGGTGCTGGTGGTTTTACTGGAATTGGACTAAATTTTGTTTCAAATGACGGTGGTTCTTGTGGCGGTGATCAAACTTGGAAAATAGAATCAAATGCAACAAATATTCTTACAGGTTTAGCACCTGGAAATTATACTCTCGAAATTTATTCAGAAGCTGCTGGTTTTCCAGGAACCGTATATGCTAATAATGGTGGAGCAAACTATAAAGCTACTTTTAAAATTGTAAATTCTTGGACTGGAACTATTAGTACCGACTGGAATACAGCAGCTAACTGGTCTTCGTCGGTGATTCCAAATAGTACAACAGATGTAATTATTCCCACGTCAACACCTTATTCTCCAAGTATTTTTCAAACGACTAATGCTGTTGCAAATAGTATAACTATAAATTCTGGCGCAACCGTTTCAATGTCCAATAGTTACATCCTTTCAATTTCTAATGGTGGATTTTTTACTTGCAATGGAAATTTCAATGCTGGAAATGGAATGGTAACTTTTGCAGGTACTGGTAACGTTTCAGGTACTTTTTCTTTTAATGATTTTACTTTAAATAATGGAGTTGTTTTTAGTGCAACAGCTACGATTTTGGGAAAATTAATTTTAAATTCAAACGGATATGTAGATATTACTGCCCCAAAATATGGATCTTCCTCAACAATTGTTTACAATTCTGGTGGATTTTATGATTCTCGAGTGGAGTGGAGTTCTACAACCCCAGGATCTTCTGGCTATCCAAATAATATTTTAGTTCAAAATGGTACAAATGTAAATTTAGCACAATATGCAGGATTTGATAGAGCAATTGCAGGAAATTTGAATATTGGGTTGGTAGGTACTGCAAGCACAGGAACGATTACAATGGTTAATACTACTTATGATTTGATTATTGGAGGAAATATTGTCATTGGTGGTACAACTTCGGGTACAAATTTATTAGAATTATCTTCCACATCTGGGAGCGATATGTATGTTAGTGGAAATTGGGATACCAAAACAAATGGAGCGGTAACATTGAAAACAAGAGCTGTCTTTTTTCAAGGAACTGGCCCTTCAATAATCACTACTTTGAGTGGAAACTGGTTCGATTATTTGTTTATTAATAAAACATCAAATACTACATTCTTAGCTAATTCAGTAGCAATTTACAATAATTTAAATGTGGGTTCTGGGGTTTTTGATATCGGCGCTTTTTCTATCAACAGAAATTCAATTGGCGGTGTTTTAACCGTTTCTAATGGAGCAAGATTAAAAATTGGTGGCACAAGTTCTTTTCCATTGAATTATACGACACATACAATTGGAACAACAAGTACTGTTGAATATTCAGGCACAAATCAAACAGCAAGTATTTTGAACAATGCAGTAGAATATGGAAATCTTTCCTTTTCAGGAAATGGAACTAAATTATTACAAGGTTCGGGAGTGGATGTTGCCAATGATTTAGATATAGCAAATAATGCAAATACCATTTTGAACGTAACGGGAACTCAAACATTGAAAGTAACTAATAAATTTATTAATAATGGAGGAATTGCCAATTTTGATGATGATTCAAGCTTGGTACAAATAAATTCGATTGCTAATATTGGAAATATAAAATACAAAAGAATTGCAACAATTCGATTGAATGATTATGTTTATTGGTCGTCTCCAGTAGAAAATTTTTCATTATCAGCAGTAAGTCCTTCAACACCAGCAAGTAAAATATACAAATGGTTACCAACAATTAGTAATAATTATGGAAATTGGGTGGGTGCATCTGGAGTAATGAACAAAGGTCAAGGATATATAATTAGAGGTCCAAGCGGTTTTAATACGACAGCTCAAGATTTTACTGCTACTTTTAATAATGTCCCAATTAATGGGAATTTTACCTACACAATAAGTAGAGGAAATTATACATCTGCTGATTATATTAATTCAATTAGTGGAGAAACCGTTACAAAATTTGATGATAATTGGAATCTTGTCGGAAATCCTTACCCGTCTTCTATAAATGCAATTGCTTTTTTAACCGATAATACTAATATAGAAGGGTCAATCGCTTTGTGGACACATGGAACTTTACCAAACACAACCGCATCAAATCCATTTTATAATAGCTTTACCTATAATTATACGGTTAGCGATTATATTACCTATAATAAATTAGGAGCATCAACAGGGCCAGGAACTTTTAATGGATATATTGCCGCTGGACAAGGTTTTTTTGTCAAAATGAATGACGGTGCTGCCGCTTCTCAAACCATAAACTTTAAGAATTCTTATAGAAGTAAAACCTATAATAATTCGCAGTTTTATAGAAATTCAAATCGTAATATACCAGATTCTATAATCGATAGACATAGAATTTGGCTTGATATTATGAACTCTTCGGGGACTTCCGTTAGAACTTTAGTTGGTTATTGTGATGGAGCAACAAATGATAAAGATAGAATGTTTGATGCTTACACAAAGGTTGATGGAACATTAAATCTATTTTCTATTATTGGTGATGAAGATCAAGTCATTCAAGGACGCCAACTGCCATTTGTAACTTCAGATGTTATTCCTTTAGGGATTTCAATTCCAACTTCTGGAAATTATAAAATTGCAATTGCAGCT
>JBILPJ010000156.1:0-5536 GCA_044373975.1 Flavobacterium sp.
TTATAAAAGGAAATCGTAAAGTTTATTTAATAATATTGATTTTACAAATTATATTCTTCACCTCTTTATTTATATTTATTTAACATGGAAATACTAATTAATACAAGTATCGTTTTAGCAGCTTTTATACTAACAGAATTTTCTGCATGGGCAAATCACAAATACGTAATGCATGGCTTTATGTGGTATTTTCATGCGGATCATCACAAAAAAGACCATAAAAGTTGGTTTGAAAGAAATGATTTGTTTTTTATAATTTATGCTGTGCCGAGTTGGTTACTAATTATGTTCGGAATGATGAACCAATATGCTTGGTACACTTGGGTTGGTTTTGGTATTTTACTTTACGGTTTGGCTTATTTTGTTGTACACGATCTGGTAATTCACCAACGCTTCAAAGTGCTTACTAAATCAAAAAATACATACGTTTTAGCGTTGCGTCGTGCCCATAAAATGCATCATAAAAACACCGGAAAAGAAGGTGGTGAAAGTTTTGGAATGTTGATTATTAAGAAAAAATACATTCAAGATGCTTTGAAAAAATCTAAAACCCAATATGCACATTAAGAATTCATACTTATGAGCCAAATAACGACTTGCACATTTTTTAAATTAGAAACTTTTCCCAACAAACTTTGGGCATTTTCCCAAATGCAATTAGGTCACGCTCATTTCAAAAAAATTAAAGGATTAGTCTTTTATAAACTATTAGGTTCAGGTGCTGAAAATGGTTTTAGTTCAAAACCCAACTTTGGTACGTATGCACTATTATGTATTTGGGAATCAGAGATGCATGCTACTATTTTTTTTGAAGAAAATCCGTTTTTTAACAAGTATAAATCCAAAAGCGCAGAATCATTTACTGTTTTTGCACATGCAGCAGAAGCACATGGAAAATGGGACGGAAAACAACCTTTTGTTTCTACAGCATCTTTAGTAATAGACAAACCTATTATGGTATTGACACGAGCCAGTATTCGGATTTCTAAATTGATCTCGTTCTGGAGAAAAGTAGGTAATGTGAGTAAAAGTTTAGAAGATTACGATGGATTGGCACTATCAATTGGCGTTGGCGAATGGCCATTAATACAACAAGCTACATTGAGCATTTGGAAAACACAAGCCGAAATGATTGATTATGCCTATAAAAACAAAAAACATTTGGAGGTTGTTCGTCTAACCAGAAAACTAAACTGGTATAAAGAAGAATTATTCGCACGATTTATTCCCTATAAATTCTTAGGCCAATGGAATGGTAAAGATGTAGCGAATTTTTTAGAGTTCTAATCAATTTATCTTCACTTTTATTATCAAAATTGCATTTGTTTAATTAGATTTTAAAATTAAATATTGATTCAAAAACAAGTAAAGAAAAAGTTTCTTGAAAAGCACTTTTACCAAGATCTCCAAGAGAATCTTAAATAAATTAGATTATAAAACGCTGTCAAAGTTTTGAACTTTGACAACATTTAAAAGATAAAAAAAACCAATTCATTCAGTTGAATTGGGGTTTTTTGATTTATAGCGATGATTTAATCTCCTTGATAATTCCCTTATGATAATTTACACAATCTTTAAAATCCAATAAATAATCGTTTACCTCATCAATGTCAAAATGATATGGTGACAAATTATCGAAATCATACCATTCATTGAGTTCTTCATAATCTGGATGTTTTTTATTATCCATTATTTCTATGATATTCGCATAACCCCAAACACCCCCACAATCTTCCATTGGGCAAGCATTTGCACCTTTTATACAAAACGGTAATTGAGGTAATACTATTTCTGAAAATACTTTTTGAACATCTATTTTGTGTTCCCAACCATCGCCAAAATCGTATTCATAAGTAATCGTATCTTTGGGAAATTCAAGAAAACCTTTGAGTTTAGTTTTTGAAATATCTAAAACAGTATGATTAAAATTAAAAAAATCATCACTTGAAGAAATTCCTATTTCTAAATTTCTACCTTTTCTAAATGCAAAAAGATGCTGTCCGTCCCAACCCATAATTTCTTGAATAGCAGCGTGAAGCTCCACAAAACCTTTATCGGCAGGAAAATAAAAAGTTCTGTAAATAGTAGGTTTAAAGTTCTTTAAAGCAACTTTAATTTGAAGTACGTTTTTAAATATTGGCATAGCATATAAATTATATGAAATTCAAAATTAATAAAATTTTCAGATGTAAAAAAATTATTATTTATACCTTTTTTGCTAAATAAGTTAGACGACATCAACGCTTCAAAGTTTTGAACTTTGACAGAATTTAAAAGATAAAAAAATAGGATAAAAAAAATTACTCCTGTTGCTTAATTATCGTAATGGAAGTACTTTCCCCTTTCTTTAAATTAGAAACCAAATCAAAAGTTCTCTCTTGATCAATTAACTGAATTGACGCAGTGTTGAGTTGCAATTCTCCTTGATTTACTGCTTCAATCCTAAATACATTATTTCCTTTTTCAAGATTTGCTGTGATTTTTTTCTTCTTATTAACCAAAACATACTCCTTCAAAATTAAAACATCATTATTGTAAAGGTTAATTACATCTCCATCTTCAACTTTGGAATCCCAAACAATGATATCTAATGTGTTAAACTTCGTGAAAACATTTAAATTTTGACCTTTAGACAAATTATTAACCTTTAAACTATCTAAAAGAGAAATAGGATTTACTTTCTGTTTTACTTTTTCATCTACCTTTTTCGATTTTTGAAGTTTGTTATTTATTTTATTCAGTAAAGAATATAATTTAGCAGAACCTATTAAAGTCAAAGTACCGTCAATACATTTTTTTTTGTTTTGATACAATCCTTTAAAATCTCCCGTTAGCTTAGTATTATCATTGACTAATTTAATTTTCCCGGAATAATTAACAAAGCAAAACATGCTAGGAGTTATGGGTGACTTTGTATATAAAATAGACTCTTCTCTGAAATTTAGCTCTTTCGTTTTTGAATTATAGCTTCCAGAAATGGTGTTTTTGGTTTCATGTGGCCCTCCAATATCTGTTATAGAATAACCATCTAGCTTTCCTTTATTTTCGTAAAACATTAATCTATATGTAATTACAGTCTTGTCGTTTCCGTTTAATTTTAAAGCACCAAAGTATTCGTATTTTTCTTGAGAATAAGAATTAATAAAAAATAAAAAAAATAAAGTAAACGTAAAAATTTTCATAATAATTTTTTGTATGTTTGACAAATATAAATCAATTAACCCTTATTTCTATGAAATTAAAATTTTTACTTTCGATGTTTGCGATTCTTTTCTTATCGGTTTTCGCAACTTACGCTTCTTTCCCAGTGCAAAGAGCAACTTCAAACAACATCACAACAACTGTTGTTGAAAAAACCAATGATGACTTATCGTCACCAGCTGCAGCTGCAGGAGACAAAAGTCAACTAATTGCGTTGATCCTAGTATTATTTGTCGGTGGTATTGGAATTCACCGTTTCTATTTAGGATACACTTGGCAAGGTATTGTTCAATTGCTAACTTTAGGTGGATGTGGTGTTTGGGCACTTATCGATTTGATTAGAATCATCACTGGTGATTTAGGACCAAAAGACGGAAGTTATTCTTCTACACTTTAATTTATTTAAATGTTAAAAAAAACTGTCTTTTATTCCAGAATCATAATAACAATGGTAACTCCATTTGTATTGATTTTATTACCATCTGACATCTTTGACAAAGGAGAATCCATTTGTCTTTCAAAAATGTTAGCAGGAATGGAATGTTATGCTTGTGGACTAACAAGAGCTACAATGCACTTTGTACATTTTGAATTTTTGAAAGCATGGGAGTTTAATAAACTTTCATTCATAGTAATTCCGATGTTATTCCCTTTATGGCTAAAATCATTTTATGAGATAAGAGGAAAATCGTTACCTGGATTACTTGGAAAATTAACATAACTAAAAAAGACAATTTCATTTTAAAAAGGCAAACATAACGTTTGCCTTTTTTTATTAAAATAATTATACTTTTTTGTAACTTATTTACAACTCCCAACGTATAACTATCTCAAAACCTAAAAAGGGATAGAAATTATGAGACAATTAAAAATTACCAAGCAGGTAACCAACCGTGAAACGGCATCGTTAGACAAATATTTACAAGAAATTGGAAAAGTAGATTTGATTACTGCCGATGAAGAGGTAGAATTGGCTCAGAAAATTAAAGCCGGAGATCAAGCTGCACTTGAAAAATTGACGAAAGCCAATTTACGTTTCGTAGTTTCCGTGGCAAAACAATACCAAAATCAAGGACTTACACTTCCCGATTTAATTAACGAAGGAAATTTAGGATTGATAAAAGCAGCACAACGTTTTGATGAAACTCGTGGTTTCAAATTCATTTCATACGCCGTTTGGTGGATTCGTCAATCGATTTTGCAAGCTTTGGCAGAACAATCTCGTATCGTTCGATTGCCTTTAAATAAAATTGGTTCTATCAATAAAATCAATAAAATGTACGCTTTGTTAGAGCAATCTAATGAAAGACCGCCTACAGCAGAAGAAATTGCCAAGGAATTGGATATGACGGTAAACGACGTAAAAGAGTCAATGAAAAACTCTGGACGTCACTTGTCAATGGATGCGCCACTTGTAGAAGGTGAAGATTCAAACCTTTACGACGTTTTGCGTTCAGGCGAATCCCCAAATCCAGATCGTGAATTAATTCAAGAATCTTTACGCACCGAAATCGAGCGCTCTTTGGAAACATTAACCCCAAGAGAAGCCGATGTCGTTCGTTTGTATTTCGGACTTGGCGACCAACACCCAATGACTTTAGAGGAAATTGGCGAAACTTTCGACCTAACTCGGGAGCGCGTTCGTCAGATTAAAGAAAAAGCAATCCGCAGATTAAAACATACTTCAAGAAGCAAAATCTTGAAAACATATTTAGGATAGATTAGTCATAAAGTCTTAAAGTCGAAAGTCTTAAAGTCAAAACTCCGGAATCATTTTCGGAGTTTTTTTTTGGGCGTGCCCTCGTTCTGAACGTTGTTAGGTACGAGGAAATTTGTCGTAAACTCGGTCAGGCTATCCGTTGCAATCCACGCCCAAAAGCGTGGGATTTCCACTGCTATCCTTCACGCGGACGTCCAGAAATCCTAACAATAATCACTAATTATTCCCGAAATATCAATGCCAATAACCAATATAATTTCGCCAATTGCATTAAAATAACTATTTTTGTACAAACAACACTACTAAAATGAAAAATACAATTATTGCCCCATCCGTACTTGCTGCCGATTTCGCCAACCTACAGCGCGACATCGAAATGATTAACAACAGCGAAGCCGATTGGTTTCACATCGACATTATGGACGGCGTATTTGTTCCCAATATTTCCTTTGGAATGCCCGTTTTAGAAGCCATCACCAAACACGCCAGAAAAACAATCGACGTACATTTGATGATTGTAGATCCTGACCGATATATAAAAACGTTCAAAGATTTAGGCGCAGATATTCTAACCGTTCATTATGAAGCGTGTACTCATTTGCACAGAACTTTACA
>JBILPJ010000040.1:0-15649 GCA_044373975.1 Flavobacterium sp.
TTGTCACCCGCTTGCGGTAAAGCGTCAAGAATATTACATTTCAATTTTAATAATCCTGCCTCAAATACGGTAAATAATCCTGTTGGTCCCGCTCCTATTATAAGTATGTCTGTTTTAACCATAATGTTAATTTTTCCTCCCCCCGACCCCCTCCGAAGGAGGGGGAGACGAGATAGAGTTTCGTTCGTTTTTTAATTTATATATTATTGTATCTCTTTATTGTTTGTTTTTTAATGCTTCTGTAATTTCATTCATTTTTTGGACTTTTTCCTCAAAATTTCCTTTTAAGGTTTTCCGATATTCATTCAGGTTTTCAACCATTTTATTAATGTCGTCCGGTATTATTTCTTCGAAAAACTCCCGCAGCCGTTTAGCTGTTGTTGGCGATTTTCCATTGGTAGAAATAGCGATTTTTATATTTCCTTTCGTTACAATTCCGCCCAAATAATAATCGCATAATGGCGGCGTATCGGCAATATTACAAATCAAATATCTTTTTCTTGACAAATCATATACTCGTTTATTTACCGATAAATCATCGGTGCAAGCAATAACCAAATGTCTTTTGCGAAGCATCCACCGATTGAATTTTTTATAAGTCAATTTTACCGACGGATGTTTTTGCGATAAAGCTTCTAATTCAGGCAAAAACTTTGGCGCAACCACCTCAACATTTGCATTTGGACTCGATTTTAATAAGAACGATAATTTTTCTAATCCCACATTTCCTCCGCCTACAATCAGAACATTGAGATTGTGAAGTTTTAAAAAAACAGGATATAATTCATTCCTCTCCATTATTCTCTAGCACAAATTTTATTTGATACAAATTCTTCGTAAAACCCTTTTAACTTATTGCTTTCTCTTACCACTTCGCCAATTACAATGATAGCAGGAGAACTTAATTGATTGTCTTTTACCACTTTCGAAATAGTATTTATGGTTCCAATACCGATTTTTTCATTTGGCATTGTTCCATTTTGAATAATCGCTACTGGTGTTTCTCCTTTAGATTCGTTTTGAAATAAAGATACGATTTGCGCTAATTTGCTCATTCCCATCAAAATTACAACCGTTGCCGAAGATTGCGCCGCAAGAGCTACATCTTTTGATAATTTCCTATCGGATGTTGTTCCTGTAATTACCCAAAAACTTTCAGAAACTCCTCGTTTTGTCAAAGAAATTCCTTGGTTTGCAGGCACCGCAATCGAGGATGAAATTCCAGGCACTACAAATGTTGGAATACCAAAACTTTCAATATATTCGATTTCTTCGCTTCCACGTCCAAAAATAAAGGAATCTCCTCCTTTTAAACGCACCACATTTCCGTAAGTAAGCGCATTGTCAACAATCAATTGATTGATTTGATCTTGCGTATATTCGTGACAACCCTTTCTTTTTCCAACAAATATCTTGATGGATTTTTTTGGGGCATAAGTCAGAATTTCTTCGTTTGCCAATGCATCATACAAAACCACATTTGCCTCAGCAAGTGCTTTTGCTCCTTTGATTGTTAGCAAATCTGGATCACCAGGACCCGCGCCAACTAAGGTTACTTTTGGATTTATCGTTTTATGCATTAGCTAAATCTTTGTCTCTGTATGTTTCAATAGTTTGAAAAAATAGATCGGCTTCTTGAATATATTGTTTTGCAAAAGCTTCAGAAGGTTCGTTTTGATTGATTTGATAAACTAAATATCTTAGTTTTGACTGCAATTCGATTTTATTAGTTTCTACAAAAACAGTGTCAAATAAATCTATAATTCCAGCTTGATGATTCGTTTTCTGATTTTCAGCAAGCAATAACGCTTTGGCACCATTTACAAATCCGGCGTATGCCAAATAAATAGCGTCTGACCATTGTTGGTCATCAAAAGCTTCTTGTGCAAAAGTTAATTTGTCTTTTGCTTCTAATAATAAAGTCGCAACTAAATCAATAACTACACCAGCACATTCGCCAACACCAACCGCTTTTACATAATTATCGGCATTTCCCCAATCTACAAAATCAGCTTCTGTAAGATTCGTTAAATCGGCTAATGGTTTTAGAAATTCATAGAAATATTTCTCTCCTTTGGCATCATAATAATCCAAAAACGAAAGTCCATTTGCATTGGATTCGAAATCATTTAATATAAAACGCAACGCATCTGGTCCTCTACGACTTGGAATTTTGATTACTTTATCAGAAAATCGACCCGTTCCATTTCCTAAATTTCCACCACCCAATAACACTTGTAGCGCTGGCGCAACTAATTTTCCTGAATTGATAGACATTCCTTGAAAACCAATTTCCGCCATATTGTGTTGTCCACAAGCATTCATACAACCACTAATTTTGATTGTTATTTCTTGATTATTGGCATAATGTGGATATTCTGTAGTTAAAACGCGTTCTAATTCTACTGCAATTCCAGTGCTGCTTGCGATTCCTAAATTACAAGTATCTGTTCCCGGACAAGCTGTAATGTCAGAAATAGCATTATATCCTAAAGCAACAAAATTTAATTTAGCCAATTCTTGGTAGAAAAAAGCTAAATTTTCTTCTTTTACATTACGAACCAAAATATCTTGTCTTAAAGTAAAACGCAATTCATTGGCTGCATAATTTTTGATTAATTCTGCCAATAATCTTGCTTTGTCGGTGTAAAAATCACCTAATGAAATTTTGATTCCAATGGCAACATAACCCGCTTGTTTCTGTTGAATAACATTTGATTTTTTCCAAGCTTCAAAAGCTGCGGCATCTTCAATAACTACTTTTGGAGAAACCAATAAGGGCTCAGCAATTGGAGCGTCAAAATCAGTTGTATCAATTTCAACTGTTTGGTAAGCCAATGCTTTTTTCTCGTCTTCTACCAATTGTAAAAATGCATCTTTTCCTATTTCTTTAATCAAGAATTTCAAACGTGCTTTCAAACGTTTATTTCTTTCTCCAAAACGATCAAAAATTCTTAAAACACCTTCTGTTGTTGGAATAATTTTATTTGCTGGAATAAATTCAGACAATAATTCAGCGTGATGTGGTTGCGAACCCAATCCGCCACCAAGCATTACTTTAAACCCTTTTTCTCCATTTACAATTTTTGGAATAAAACCCAAATCGTGCAGATAACTCAAGGCGGTATCTTTATCTGAAGAAGAAAATGATATTTTGAATTTACGTCCCATTTCCTGACAAATTGGATTTCTCAAGAAAAACTCAAACATAGCAAATGCATAAGGAGAAACATCAAATGGTTCCTCGATGTCTATTCCTGCTGTTTCGCTTGCTGTAATATTTCTAACGGCATTTCCACAAGCTTCTCTTAGCGTAATATCATTTTTCTCTAATTCTGCCCAAAGTTGTGGCGTTCTGTCCAAACTCACATAGTGAATTTGAATATCCTGACGCGTTGTTATGTGTAAACGACCTGTTGAATATTCATCGGAAACTTTTGATATTCTCAACAATTGCTCGCTTGTTACTTTTCCAAATGGCAATTTAATACGAATCATTTGAACTCCTTCTTGACGCTGACCGTAAACACCACGCGCCAAACGAAGACTTCGAAAGCGTTCGTCGTCAATTTTTCCTTCTTTGAATAAGGCAATTTTTCTTTCTAAATCAATGATGTCTTTTTGCACCAGCGGATTCTCTATTTCTGTTCTAAAACTTTCCATCTTTATTGGTTGTTGGTTGTTGGTTGTCGGTTGTTAGCAGCATTACTATCAACTAAACCAATAACTATTTTATAAATCCTACTCCTGCTGTTGTATTCGTTGCGGTATCAATTAAAATAAAAGCACCATTTGATTTGTTGTCGTTATAAGCGTCAAAATACAAGGCTTTGCTTAATTTAATATTCACTTCTCCAATTTCGTTAATTGCTAACTGACTTGCTTCTTTCGTTCCAGAATAATCAGTTGAAATCGTATTTTTTATATTCTCGATTTTAGCCAAAACTCGGTTCGTATTGTGCTGAATTAAATATTTTGATCCTGCAACCAATTTTTTGCTGTCCATCCAACAAATCGTAGTATTAATGTCTTTTTCGATTCTTGGAAGTTCGTCTGATTTTACAATCATATCGCCTCTTGTCACATTTATGTCATTTTCCAATTCAACTGTAATAGAAGAACCCACTGCAGCTTCATCAAATTGTTGATCGAAAAAGTGAATTTTACTTACTTTAGATTCGGTCAAAGAGGGAAGAACCGTTACGGTATCACCAACTTTAATATTGTCTCCGTATAATTTTCCAGCATAGCCTCTGAAATCGTGATATTGCTCTGTTTTCGGACGAATTACCGTTTGAACTGGGAAACGTGCTTTTCCTTTTTCGTAAACATCTGCAGGCTCCAAAGCTTCCAAATGTTGAAGAATTGTTTGTCCAATGTACCAAGGCATTCCCCCCAATGATTCCACTACATTATCTCCTGTCAAAGCACTCAATGGAATGTAACTTACGTTTTGTTCTTTGAAAGTGCTTTTAGCATTCAAAGCTTGAAAATCAGCTTTGATTTTGTTATAAACTTCTTCCGAATAATCAACTAAATCCATTTTGTTTACAGCAACAATTACTTCTTTTACTCTCAATAAATTATTGATAAAAAAGTGGCGATAGGTTTGTTCAATAACTCCTTTTCGAGCATCAATTAAAATGATTGAAACCTGCGAAGTCGAAGCGCCCGTAACCATATTTCGGGTATATTCTACGTGTCCTGGTGTATCGGCAATAATGTAACTTTTCTTTGCTGTCGAAAAATAAATATGTGCTACGTCTATCGTAATTCCTTGTTCTCTTTCGGCAACTAAACCATCTGTAGCCAAAGAAAAATCAAGATAATCATATCCTTTTTGCTTGCTGCTTTTTTCGATCGCCTCTAATTTATCGGTAGTTAACGATTGTGTATCGTATAATAATCTCCCGATTAAGGTGCTTTTTCCGTCATCTACACTACCTGCCGTTGCTATTTTTAAAACTTCCATCCGTTTTTTATAAATTTTTAAATGCTTTTGATTAAATACTTAATTTATGATAAATGCTTAATCTAATAATGTTCCTATTAAAATAATCAACCCCTGTTGACCGTTGTTGAAAACTATTTAAATATCCCATTTCAAGAGCTAAATTTGAGTTAACCCCAAACTGTAATCCTCCATAAATTCTGTTTTGATCAAATGTATTTTCAATAATTTTGTTGCCCACATTAATCATTATTTCATCTGATATTACTGCTTTCAGAAAATGTTTTTTATCTTTCCAAAAAATTCGATCTACTTGTAATTTATATCTAAATCGCATCGTAAAAGTGGTTCCGCTTTTTAATCCTTGGCTATCAAAATTTTGAAAAAAACGTTCTTCTATTTGATATCTTTGATTAAAATTTATTTCTCGCCAAGTTTGTTTTACTGTCAGATCCTGTTGACCTCTATATTCTGGTTTATTAAATTCAGAAACATCTTCTGGTTCTTGTGTTGCAAGTGAAAAATAAGCAAAACCAGCACCGAATTCTGCTTGTTCAAAAATTTTATATCTTCCTTGAACTCTTACTACAAATAAATTCTGCACCATCGGGTTTATAAAAATCCTATTGTCAAATTCGGAATGAATAGACCACCTTGAATTTAAATCTAATTGATTATAATACCTTGTCCAAACCAAACTTTGACAATCTATATTCTTTTTTACTTGAGCTATTAAAATGAAATTGCTTAAAATAATTAGAAAAAACAATAGAATACTTTTTTTCATTTCCTAAAAATATCCTTGTTGTTTTCTCTTTTCCATTGCGGCTTCCGAACGTTTGTCATCAATTCTGGCGCCTCTTTCAGATATTGTAGAAGTTCTAATTTCTCCAACTACTTCTGCAATTGTTGCGGCATACGAATCAACTGCTGCAGTGCAACTCATATCTCCAACGGTTCTAAAACGAACGATTCTTTCTTCAATAACCTCATCTTCTTCTTGGTAAACAAAAGGGGAATGCGACCAAATCATACCGTCTCTTAAAAATACTTTACGCTTATGCGAAAAATAAATCGAAGGAATTTCGATTTGCTCTTGTTCGATATAACTCCAAACGTCTAATTCTGTCCAGTTCGAAATTGGAAAAACACGAACATTTTGACCATTTTCAATTTTTCCGTTCAAAATATCGAACAATTCTGGTCTTTGGTTTTTTTCATCCCATTGACCAAAATCATCACGAACAGAGAAAATACGTTCTTTGGCTCTTGCTTTTTCTTCATCGCGACGCGCACCACCAATACAAGCATCAAATTTAAATTCTTCGATGGCGTCCAAAAGTGTGGTTGTTTGCAAACTATTTCTACTAGAATATTTACCAGATTCTTCCACTACTTTTCCTTCGTCGATAGCATCCTGAACATTTCGAACGATTAATTCCAATCCTAGTTCAGCAACTAATTTATCTCTAAATGCGATTGTTTCCGGGAAATTATGACCCGTATCAACGTGTAATAATGGGAAAGGAATCTTTGAAGGAAAGAACGCTTTTTGCGCCAATCTTACCAATGTAATCGAATCTTTTCCACCAGAGAAAAGCAAAACTGGTTTGTCAAATTGAGAAATTACTTCTCTAAAAATGTAAATCGCTTCGCTTTCGAGAGCGTTTGTTTTTAATAGTGTACTCATTTTATGTTTTTTATTTCATCAACGGATTAAAATCCGTTGTTACAAAATGATTCGTTCCTACGGAACTTCTTATAATTATTCTTTATTTCCTTTAAACGATTAAACAAATAACCGATTGAACTTTTACTTCTGGTGCAACCCACATTCTTTATGACTCGATTCCCACCACCATCTTCCAGCTCTGATATCTTCGTCAGGCGAAATTGCTCTAGTACATGGCGCACAACCAATACTCACAAAACCTTGTTTGTGCAATGCGTTTTGTGGCACATTATTGTCGTCAATATATTTTTGAACTTCCGCTAATGTCCATTTTAGCAATGGATTGAATTTGATAATATCAAAATGCGCATCATATTCAAAAAGTGCTAAATCATTTCTGTTTTCAGATTGTTCGGTTCTTAAACCCGTTATCCAAATTACATTTCCTTTCAAAGCTTTGGTCAAAGGCGCTACTTTTCTAATGAAACAACATTGTTTTCTATTTTCCACGGATTCGTAAAAGCTGTTTGGTCCTTTTTCTTCAAGTAATTTTTCTACTGCTGAAGCTTCTGGAAAACAAACTTTGATTTCTTTTTTATATTTTTTCAAGGTCTTATGAAAAACATCATAGGTTTCTTGAAATAACCTTCCTGTATCCAAAGTAAAAATGGTAATTGGCAAATCGTTTGTTGCGATTAAAGCCGTAATTACCTGATCTTCCTGACCGAAAGAAGTCGAAAAAACCACTTTACCTTTATATTCATCAGCCAAAAAAGCCAAAGTTTCCTCAATTGAGAAGTTGGCTGTTTTTTCTAATAAAAAAATTATTTTTGATGCATTCATTATAATAATTTTGACAATGTTCTTAAACTCAAAATGATAATCAGGATTCCAACAGCAATCATCATTGGTTTTCTTTGAATTTTATTTACCAATTTAGCAGCAATTGGCGCAGCAATTACACCTCCTAAAATCAAACCTATAATCACATTCCAGCCTTTAATTCCTCCAAAAATCATAAATGTTACGCCACTTGCAAATGAAACTGCAAATTCAGCTGCATTCACTGAACCGATGGTATATCTAGGCTGTCTGCCGCGTCCGAGCAATGTCGAAGTCACAATTGGACCCCATCCTCCACCACCAACAGCATCCATAAAACCTCCGAAAGAAGCCAAAATCCCAAGTCGTTTAGTTTTCTTTTTTATAATATTATTTTGTAATGCTTTCCTAATAATTATAATTGCCAAAACAATCATATATACTGCTATGAAAGGTTTAATTACATCGCCATCAATTATATCAGAAAGTAAATACGCTCCAGTAATTGAACCTAAAACTCCGGGAATCAAAAGATGTCTTACCAGTTTTTTGTTGATGTTTCCAAATTTATGATGTGAGATTGCAGATGCACCCGTTGTAAACATTTCAGAAACGTGAACTCCAGTGCTGCTGATTGCAGGTGGAACTCCATAAGCCATTAAAAAGGAAGTGGAAGTGGCTCCATACCCCATTCCTAAAGTGCCGTCAACCATTTGAGCAAAAATTCCTATCGTGAAATAGATTAAAAATTCTTGATTAAATCCTGCCAAAAAACCATTCCAAGTAAAATCTGTATAATGATTGTATATCAAAACTGTCAATAATACAACGAGTAAAAAAACTGGAACAATAATCCAAAGCTGTTTTGCAAAAGCACTATTTTGCGTTACCCCGACGGAATCATTGAAATTTTTAGTAAATTTTTTAATCATAATTGAATTATCTGTATTTTAAATCTATTAACCTATGGGATTTGTAGGATAAATGGCAAAAGTAATTTATTATTTAATAAAATCATAAAAAAAATAAAGGGATTTTCTTAAAAAGCGATATCCGCAAGTGAATTATTTTCCAAAATAATAAGTGTATTATCTCTAATTTCCATCATTAGTCTTCTAACAGAACAGGTAATTTCGTCGCTACAATCATCACATTTTTCATAAAAATTATGACTTGCGCAAGGCAATAAAGCAATTGGACCTTCTAAAATTCTATATACCGTTGCCATATTTATATCTTTTGGATCTTTAATTAGATAGTAACCACCACCTTTTCCTTTTTTTGAACCCAAAAAACCAGAATGTCTTAATACCAATAAAATACTTTCTAAAAACTTTACAGAAATGTGCTCTGCTTTTGCAATTTCTGCAATGGCAACTGGTGTTTGATTTTCTTGACGAGCCAAAAAAGTCAGCGCTTTAATTCCGTATTTTGTTTTTTTTGAGAGCATATTTGTATCTTTTAATCTCGAATAAGAAAGTCAAATATCGTGAAATTTTAAGACAATGCTTGATTTAAATCGGCAATTACATCTTTTACGGTTTCTAAACCCACAGAAACGCGAACCAAACCGTCTGAAATGCTCACCGCTAAACGCTCTTCAACAGTCAATTTACTGTGTGTTGTAGAGGCGGGATGAGTTACAATTGTTCGGGTGTCTCCCAAATTTGCTGATAAAGTACAGAGTTTGATTTTATCTAAAAAATTTCGTCCAGCTTCTAAGCCACCTTTAATTTCAAAAGCTACTACATTTCCTCCTAAGCGCATTTGCTTTTTGGCAATTTCATATTGAGGATGCGATTTCAAAAACGGATACTTCACCAAATTTACATTGGAATGCTTTTCAAGAAATTCGGCTATAGCCAATGCGTTTTCACAATGTTTTTCAAGACGAACCGCTAGAGTTTCAAGACTTTTGGATAAAACCCAAGCATTAAATGGCGACAAAGCAGGCCCAGTATTTCTAGAAAACAAATAAATTTCACGGATTAAATCTTCACGTCCAACGGTTACTCCGCCCAAAACTCGACCTTGACCATCAATCAATTTTGTGGCAGAATGGATTACCAAATGAGCACCAAATTGAATTGGATTTTGAATATATGGCGTTGCAAAACAATTATCAATAATTAAAATCAGGTTGTGTTTTTTGGCAATTTGTCCTAAATATTCTAAATCTAAAATATCAACTGCTGGATTTGTTGGCGATTCTGCATAAAGAATTTTAGTATTTTCAGTAATATAACTTTCAATGGTTTCAGGTTTATTAATATCGAAATACGAAGTTTGAATATTCCATTTCGGAAAATACTTCGTAAAAAGAGCGTGTGTAGATCCAAAAACACTACTTGCAGAAACGATATGATCACCTGAATTCAATAACGCTGCAAAAGTAGAATATACCGCTGCCATTCCAGTTGCAAAGGCATAACCCGCTTCGGCACCTTCCATTTTGCAAATTTTTTCAACAAATTCGGTTGTGTTTGGATTGCTAAATCGGCTGTAAATATTCCTGTCTTTTTCCTCAGAAAAGGAAGCGCGCATATCTTCAGCATCTTCAAACACAAAACTAGAAGTTAGGTATAATGGCACAGAATGTTCTTGAAATTGAGATCGTTCTAATTGGGTGCGGATGGCTTGTGTTTCAAAACCAAATTCGGATTCGTTCATATTCTTCTTGTTTGATGTTTAAAGTTATTTGAATAAAAGTAATACCACAATTAATCCTTTAAACAAATAATTATTGTTTTATTTGTCTTGGTTATCTTCACTTTGGGAAGTGTTGGGGATAGGATTTCCGTTCAAAACCACTTTATAATTTACGGTAGCTGTTGGTTCCAATGTTTTAGAAACAGAACAATATTTTTCAAATGAAAGTTGTGCTGCCCGAGCTGCCTTTTCTTCATTGATTGGTCCTTCCAAAAAGAAAACAACTGTAATTTCTTTAAAAGGTTTGGCGTCTTCAATTTGAACTCGAAGCCCTTCAACTTCTGCTTTGAAGGAATTGATTTCCTGCCGTTGTTTTTTTAAAATAGAAATCATATCAATGGCACTGCAACCAGCAACGCCCATTAATACTAATTCCATTGGGCTTGCCCCTAAATCATCACCGCCAAATTCGGCTCTATTATCCACGTTAATAATATGTCCACGTTCGTTTTTTAAATGAAAATGGTAGTTGTCGTTTACTCTATTTAATGTTACTTTCATTTTAATTTGATTTTTATCCTTTTTCTGATAGTCGTAAAATATCCCCAAAAACGCCTCTGGCAGTAACCGCAGATCCAGCACCAGCACCTTGAATCACAATAGGTCTTTCGCCATAAGATTCCGTATAGATTTCAAAAAATGAATCTGAACCTTTAAGTCCGCCTAAAGTTGAATCGTTAGGTACTGAAACCAATTTTACTTCTAAGATTCCTTTGTCTTTTTGCAAATCTCCTGATAATTCTCCAATATATCGCAAGACATGATTTGTTTTTTGATTTTCTTTTGTTGAGGCATATACCTTATCTAATTCATTTATTCTATTTAAAAAACTATCCTTGTCACCATTTCTTAAATTTTCAGGAATTAGATTTTGAATTTTAATTTCTTCAAATTCATTTTGAAGATCTAGCTCCCTTGCTAAAATCAATAATTTTCTTGCAACATCATTACCACACAAATCCTCTCGTGAATCTGGCTCAGTAAAACCTTTTTCAATTGCTTCTTTTAAAACTTCACTAAAAGGCACGTCATTTGAAGAAAAGGTATTAAATAAATAACTTAATGTTCCCGAAAAAACACCTTTAATTTTAGTTATATTTTCACCCGAATGATGCAATAATTTAATGGTGTCTATTAGAGGTAATCCTGCACCAACATTGGTTTCATACAAATAATTTTTTTGATTAACCGCCAATGATTTTCGCACTTCTTTATAAAAATCATAACTCAGAGTATTAGCTACTTTATTGGAAGAAATTAAATCAAAACTATTTTCAATCAAAGGAATATAATTCGTTACAAACGAACTACTTGCCGTGTTGTCAATAGCTATTAGATTTTCAAGATGGTGCTTATTTGCATAATTTATAATATCATTAATAGTATATGAAATGCCTTTTTTTTGTATTTCATTTTTCCAATCTGAATTCACCCCTTTTTTATTTAAAAGTACTTTGGTAGAATTTGCAATTGCAAAAACATTTAGCTTAATATCTTTCCTTTTTTCAATACTTTCTGCCGATGCTAATATTTGATTTATCAAAGTTCCGCCAACTAATCCATGCCCAAAAATGGCAATATTAATTTTTTTTGAAACCCCAAAAATTTCCCCGTGAATTACATTTAATGCTTTATGAAGTTGGGATTTATTAACAACCAAACTGACATTTTTACCCGTAACAGTATTATTAAAAAGAATAGGAACTATTTTATTTTTAATTAATGCCGTGTAAGGTTTATGAAAAGTACTCAAATCTTGACCAATTATTGAAATAACCGAAACGTTATCGGTAACAGAAATTTTATTGACATCTTTTGAATAAAAATCATTTTCAAATTCTTTTTCTAATTGAATCATTGCTTTTGTGGCTTTATCAGCAGCAACCACAAGCCCAATTCCTCTTTCTGATGAACCTTGAGATATGATACTTACACTAATATCATTATCACCCATTACTTTAAAAATTCTTGCGTCAACTCCTGTTTTTCCTAACAATCCTCTTCCTTCAAGGTTTACTAATGACACATTTTCCAAAACAGAAAGTGTTTTTATACCTTCTTTACTTGAATTTGCCGTGATTAAAGTCCCTTGATTTTCGTGATTGAAAGTATTTAATATTCGCAAGGGAATATTTTTTTCTAATAACGGAATAATCGTTTTAGCGTGTAATATTGTAGCTCCAAAATTGGCTAATTCATTGGCTTCATTAAATGATAAATGATCAATTTTTTTTGCGTCTGAAACTAAATCAGGATTGGCAGTATATATTCCGTCAACATGGGTATAATTTTGAAGTTCTTCTGCATCAACATAATTTGCAATTAGAGAAGCGGTATAATTACTTCCATTTCTTCCAAGAGTTGTCGTCTCGTTATCGATATTTGAACCGATAAAACCTGTAACAATGTTCACTTTAGTTCCGTTATTTTGTTTAAAATAATTAACCACATTTTTTTTAGATTGCTGTTCTAATGGTCGTGCGTCTCCAAATTTTGAATCCGTTTTTATTAAATCTCTACTATCTGTGAAATTTGCATTTATACCGTTTTTAATTAAAATTGCCGTTAATAATTTTGCAGAAATCACCTCCCCTTTTGATAGAATTTGGTCTTTTATTTTATTACTATAATCACCAACCAAACTAACTCCTTCAAAAAGTTTGTCTAATTTTTCATATTCTTTTGACAAATCAACATTATGATATTCATCAGTTTGATAGGTTTTAAAACTTTCCAAAAGCGGTTTATAATTTCCGTTTTTTACTGCAATTCCTAAAATATCTTCTAATTCATCCGTAGCATTTCCTCTTGCTGATACCACAACGGCAATTTTTTCGCCATTATTGACATTATTTACGATAATCGATATTACTTTATTTATTCCCTCTCCATTGGAAAGCGACTTTCCTCCAAATTTTAATATTTTCATTGTTTCTAAATGTTTATGGCTTAAAAAATATCTTTAAGCAAATTGTCTAATTGTTCGAATTCTATTAAAAAAGCATCGTGCCCATGAATGGATTCTATTTCTTTGTAAAAAACATTTTTTGAATATTTTTTTAATTCTTGATAGGTTTCTTTATTCTCATCTGAAGAAAAAAACAAATCTGAATTGATGCCAATAATGTAAATATTTGCATCGATTTTAGATCCTATTTCTGCCAATGTTTTAGCGTTTCTTGTTATATCAATACTTTTCAATAATTGATTCATCAATTTATAGGAAGACACTTGAAATCTTTTTTGCAACTTTTCTCCGTGATGAGCAAGCCAACTTTCTACATTAAATAATGCTAACTCATCATTCGTAGTTCTTTGAAATTTTTCTTTAAACGATGCTGGTGAACGATAACAAAGCATAGCATGAATCCTGGCATCTTCAATAGGTTTAGAAGAATTGTTTAAAATTTGCTCTTGCAAAAAACAATTGGCAATTAACCAATCAGTCGCTTTCCAATCGGATGCTATAGGAATTAAATTTTTGGTGATTTTAGGATGTAGAGCAGCCATTTCCCATGCAATTCCACCTCCAACAGAACCTCCAATTATTGCATACAATTGATTTATTTTTAACAACTGTACTCCTTCTATAAAAATCCGTGCAACATCTCTTGCATTGAAATCCAAATAATTTTCAATCACAGTATCATCGAATCCATTTCCAGGAACATTGAAAGCCAAAATTGTGTATTTAGTAATATCAATCGTTTTGCTTTCGCCAATTAATTCGTTCCACCAACCATTTACACCAATAACATTTGAGTTTCCAGTCAATGCATGATTAACTAAAACGATTGGCGCCGAATGAATTGGAAGTCCAAATATTTGATAACTTAAATTAATAGCACTATAAAAAGCACCACTTTCGGTAGTGAAATTTTGGATTAAAATAGCATTTGGATTATTTTTCAATTTATCATTTTTTGTTAACTCAGAGAAATAAGCTGTCATACATTAAAATTGTAATTACACTAATTGCGTTTTGTTAATGTTCTCAAAAACCGCTTTCAAGTCCGCTTTCAAATCTTCAATATCTTCAATTCCCACAGACAAACGAATCAAATCTTTTGTCACGCCCGTTGCAATTTGTTCTTCTTCAGATAATTGTTGGTGCGTTGTGCTTGTTGGGTGAATAATCAATGATTTTGTGTCTCCAATATTCGCCACCAAAGAGAATAATTTGGTTTGATCGGCTACTTTTTTTGCCGCTTCAAAACCACCTTTTAATCCAAAAGTTACAATTCCGTTTTGTCCTTTTGGCAAATATTCTTGCGCTAAAGCATAATATTTACTCGATTTTAATCCAGGATAATTCACCCAAGCCACTTCTTCTTGCGTTTCCAACCATTCGGCTAAAGCCAATGCGTTTTCGCTGTGTTTTTGAACTCTAATAGGTAAAGTTTCTAATCCCTGAATAATTTGAAATGCATTCAACGGACTCAAAGCAGCGCCATAATCCCGCAATCCTTCGATTCTAACTTTAGCAATAAATGCTGCATTTCCTAAAGCTTCGTGATAAATTAATCCGTGATAACCCGCTGACGGTTCTGTAAATTCTGGGAATTTTCCGCTACTCCAATCAAAAGTTCCAGCATCAATAATTGCTCCTCCTAATGAAGTTCCGTTTCCAGAAATATATTTCGTCAAAGAGTGAATTACTATGTTGGCACCAAATTGAATTGGGTTCAATAAATACGGTGAAGGAACAGTATTGTCCACAATAAAAGGTACTTTGAAGGCTTTGGCAGCAGCCGAAATCTTCTTTAAATCAAGTACATCTAATTTTGGATTTCCCAAAGTTTCTGCAAAAAACACTCTTGTATTTTCTTTGGCAGCAGCCGTAAAATTATCAGGATTTGAAGGATCTACAAATGTGGTCGTGATTCCTAATCGTGGCAAAGTGACTTTCAATAAATTATAAGTTCCGCCATACAAGCTATTTGAAGCCACAATATGATCGCCCGATTTTAGCAAAACCAATAAGGCTGTTGCAATTGCCGATGTTCCAGAAGCGGTAACCACTGCTGCAATTCCGCCTTCTAATGCGGCTAAACGTTGCTCCAAAATGTCGTTTGTTGGATTGTTCAAACGGGTGTAAATAAAACCTGCTTCTGCAAGTCCAAATAAATTGGCTGCGTGATCCGAGTTGTTGAAAACATAGGATGTCGTTTGATAAATTGGCACGGCTCTTGTTCCTGCGTGTTTCGAAACGTCGTGCCCTGCGTGTAATGCGTTTGTTGCAAATTTTTGTGTGCTCATTTTAATTGATTTAATTGTTATTTGTAAAATTTAATTGTTACTTGATTTAAATAAAAAAAGCCCTTTTGGTTGTTTCCAAAAGGGCTTATAGTTTGAACTATAATTGAGATTTTCTCTTTCACTTTTGGCAATATTTGGGTGGTGCGCAGAAGCACATCATACAACACATCATCATTTTATTTGAAATCGAATTTATCATTATTAGTATTTTAATTTTAGTGTAAAAAAAAACCTCT
>JBILPJ010000041.1:0-15616 GCA_044373975.1 Flavobacterium sp.
CTGCGTATGTGTTTGGTTTCAAATGGGCTTTGGCAAAAGAGTATGATTATATTTTTGAAATGGATGCCGATTTTTCTCATAATCCAGCCGATTTAGAAAAATTATATGAAGCTTGTCATTTTGGTGGTGGCGAAATTGCAATTGGTTCAAGATATGTAACTGGCGTAAATGTCGTAAACTGGCCATTAAGTCGGGTTTTGATGTCTTATTTTGCATCGTATTATGTGAAGAAAATCACAGGAATGAAAATTCACGATGCCACTGCTGGATTTATGTGCTACAATAGAAAGGTTTTGGAAACTATAAATTTGGATAAAATTAAATTTATTGGTTATGCTTTTCAAATTGAAATGAAATACAGAGCCTATTGCAAAAAATTCAAAATTGTAGAAGTTCCAATAATTTTTACAGACCGAACCAAAGGCGAATCAAAAATGAGTAATTCTATTATTAAAGAAGCTGTTTTTGGAGTAATATCACTTAGAATAAGTCAGTTATTTAATAGATTATAATCAAGAAAACAGATGAACAGGATTTTAATCAAAAACGCAAAAATTGTAAATGAAGGAACGATTTTTGTTGGCGACGTATTAATAGAAAACGAATTCATAGTTGAAATTGCGGAAAGTATAAGCGCAAAATCTTCCGATTGTAAAATAATTGATGCTGAAGGAAATTACTTAATTCCTGGCGCAATTGACGACCAAGTGCATTTTAGAGAGCCTGGATTGACTCATAAAGGCGACATAGAATCGGAATCTCGAGCGGCTGTTGCGGGCGGAATAACTTCCTATATTGAACAGCCCAATACGGTTCCAAATGCCGTAACTCAAGAAATTTTAGAAGAAAAATATCAAATTGCAGCAGAGAAATCTTTTGCGAATTATTCTTTTATGATGGGTGCTACCAATGATAATTTGGCAGAAGTTTTAAAAACAAATCCCAAAAATGTTGCGGGAATAAAAATATTTTTAGGCTCTTCAACGGGAAATATGTTGGTTGATAACGAGGCAGTTTTAGAGAAAATATTTTCAAGTACGCCACTTTTAATTGCAGTGCATTGCGAAGATGAAACTACCATTAAAAACAATTTAGAAAAGTACAAAGCGGAATATGGCGAAGACATTCCAGTGAAATTTCATCATTTGATACGAAGCGAGGAAGCGTGTTATATTTCTTCGTCAAAAGCAGTTGCTTTAGCCAAAAAAACGGGTGCGAGATTGCATATTTTTCATCTTTCAACAGCTAAAGAAATGGATTTATTTACGAATAAAATCCCGTTGGAACAGAAGAAAATCACTGCCGAAGTTTGCATTCATCATTTGTGGTTTACCAATGAAGATTATGATACGAAAGGGAATTTCATAAAATGGAATCCTGCTGTAAAAACAGAAAATGACAGAAAAGTACTTTGGGAAGCGTTGCTTGACGACCGAATTGATGTCATTGCAACCGATCACGCGCCGCATACTTTAGAAGAAAAACAACAATCCTATTTGAAAGCGCCTTCTGGTGGACCATTAGTTCAACACGCAGTCGTAGCGATGTTTGAAGCACATTTGCAAGGAAAAATTTCGGTTGAGAAAATCGTTGAGAAAATGGCACATAATCCTGCAAAAATCTTCAAAATTGAAAAACGAGGATTTATAAAAGAAGGATATTATGCCGATTTGGCAATTGTAAATTCTGGATTGCCTTGGAGCGTGAAAAAAGACAATGTTTTTGCAAAATGTGGCTGGTCGCCGTTTGAAGATTTTACTTTTAGATCAAGAATAACCCATACATTTGTAAACGGACAATTAGTATATCAAAACTTTATTGTGAAAGATATTCGTTGTGGAAAAAGATTATTGTTTGACCGTTAAATAGTTATACATTTCAAATATGAAAAAATTAGTTACTATATTTTTACTTTTTGCAATTCTAATAAGTTGTCAAAAACCTGCTGTTTCAAAACCTGATAATTTGATTGATGAAGAGGTTATGGTTGATATTATGTATGATGTTTCCGTTTTAGAAGCTATGAAATCTCAAAAAGCATTTGTTTTGGAAGCAAATAAAATCAATCCAAATACGTATATTTATAAAAAGTATAAAATTGACAGCCTTCAGTTTGCCAATAGCGATAAATTCTATGCTTCGGACATAAAAAAATACAAAGAAATTTTTGACAAAGTCAACAAAAGAATGGAAGAAAAAATGGAGCGTTTAAAAAAAGCTACAAATTCAAACCGAGCGCCAGACGACAATTTGACTAAATAGTTTTTTCTAATTTTGATTGCAAAGCCACAATTTCGTTAATATATTCTTTGGTGTTTCTAAATTGAAATCCAAAAACAGCTTTCACTTTTTCATTAGAATATAAACTGGTAGAATGACTTGAACGGGCTGAATCTTTTGAAATTTCCCTTTTTTGATTGAACACTTCTGAAGTTATCCAATTCAATCGCCAAGCAATTTCTGTAATCCATTTTGACGCATAAAATTTGGGGTTTTTAACTTTCAAAGCTTCTGCGATGGCGTTCAAAATGGTTTCATAAGAATAGTTATCTTCAATAATTACAAAGCGTTGTCCGTTATTATTTTCATTTTCTTCCAATTTATTCATTGCCAAAATCAATAAAGCTACAACATCTGAAACGGTTACAAATCCAGTAAATCCTTTGGTGTAAAACGGCAACCCATTGGCAACAGCCGAAAAAAGCGCGCCACTTCCTTTGTTCCAAAAACCAGGACCAAGAATAATTCCAGGATTTAAAATGGCAACTTTCAAGCCTTCTTGTTGACCACGCCAAATTTCCATTTCGGCACCATATTTTGAAATTGCGTAATCGCTGTGTGGCTTTTCAGGATTCCAATCGGTTGTTTCGGTAATCCTAATTTCGTGTTCTTTCAAATCACCCAAAGCCGCAATCGAACTTACAAAACATAGCTTTTTGACGTCATTTGCGATGCAAAAATTTACAATATTTGCTGTTCCTTCAATGTTGGTTTTTCTTAAAAGTGCTTCGTCCTTTGGGTCAAATGAAATCAAAGCAGCGCAATGAAATACCGAATCGACATTTGCGAAAGCGATTTCTAAAGTAGGAACATCGGTAATATCCGCTTTAATCCATTCGATTTTATCGAATAAATTGCTTTTTTCGTATAATTCAAATAGAGATTTCGTTGCCATTTTAGAAGTTGAATTTCTATAAATAGCTCGAATTTTTTCGCCATTTTCAATTAATTGAATTGCCAAATGAGAACCCACCAAACCTGTTGCGCCAGTAACTAATATCATACTACGAAAGTACGAAATAGGAAGCAGGAAACATATTTTTTTTCGATTAACCGAATAAACAAATCAACAAATCAACATTAAATTTTATCTTTGCCTAAATTGATTAAAAATGAAGAATATTATTGAAGAATTGCAGTGGCGTGGATTGGTTCACGACATTATGCCTGGAACCGAAGAACAATTGTTGAAAGAAATGACGACAACTTATATAGGATTTGATCCAACATCAGATTCGTTGCACATTGGTAGTTTAGTGCCTATTATTTTATTGGTTCATTTAGAGAATTTTGGACACAAATCCATTGCTCTTGTTGGTGGTGCCACAGGAATGATTGGTGATCCGTCTGGAAAATCTGACGAGAGAAATTTATTGGACGAAGCCACTTTGAACCATAATGTTGCGGGTATAAAAAGCATTTTATCTCGTTTTTTAGACTTTAATTCTACAGCGAAAAATGCACCAATTCTTGTGAATAATTACGATTGGATGAAGGATTTATCGTTTATAAATTTTGCTCGTGATGTTGGAAAAAGAATCACTGTAAATTATATGATGGCGAAGGATTCTGTGAAAAAACGATTGACAGGCGATGGCGAAGGAATGTCATTTACGGAATTTACATACCAATTAATTCAAGGTTACGATTTTTATCATTTGCATAAAGAATATAATTGTTTGCTTCAAATGGGCGGTTCAGACCAATGGGGAAACATCACAACTGGGACAGAATTGGTGCGTCGAATGAACGTTGGCGAAGAAGCAAAAGCATTTGCAATGACGTGTCCATTAATCACAAAAGCTGATGGTTCTAAATTTGGAAAATCGGAAGGCGGAAATGTTTGGCTTACCGCCGATAAAACTTCGGTTTATAAATTTTACCAATTTTGGTTGAATACAACCGATGTTGATGCTGAAAAATACATTAAAATTTTTACTTTTTTAGATAAAAACACCATCGATAATTTGATTGCAACACACAATGAAGCACCTCATTTAAGAATTTTACAAAGAAAATTAGCCGAAGAAGTTACTACTTTTGTTCATTCTAAAGAAGATTTAGAAAAGGCAATTCAAGCGTCTGCAATATTGTTCGGAAATGCAACTTCTGAAGATTTGAAACAATTGGACGAAGCTACTTTTTTAGAAGTTTTTGACGGTGTTCCTCAAGCAAATATTTCAAGACAAGAAATTGAAACAGGAATAAATATCATTGACGTTTTGAATGAAAAAACTGGATTTTTTAAATCAAATGGCGAGGCAAGACGCGCTTTAACAGCCAATTCAATTTCTGTAAATAAAGAAAAAGTTACCGAAGAATTTACACTTTCAAATGCAAATTTAATTAACAATCAGTTTGTGCTTTTGCAAAGCGGAAAGAAAAATTATTTTGTAATTCGAATTGTTTAATAAGAAACCTTAATCCGTTTTTTTAAAGTTAGCTCTGAAATAATTACATTTACAAAAAAAAGTTTATGGTTTTAAGTAGATTTTGGCTCGCAATATTTATTTCGTCTATTGTTTTCATTGTAATTAGTTTGTTTTCTGGCAACAGTTACACGCTTGATTTTATATTAAATGGCAAAAAAGACGATCCGATATTAATTTCAGAAAAATACTTAAATCAACTTCCAGTTTTCATTAAAGACAGCATCGAAAAAGCGCCTGAAATGAAGATGGTTGTCAATAATAACGATGCCAATCCCGATACTACTTATGTTTACAATAATAAAACGGTAAAAATATTTAGTGGCGTTCAAAAATCAGACGGTTTATTGCCAACATGCAAAAACAGTTTGCTCGATTTAATACTTCCGTTAATAGCTTATTTAGCCTTCTTTTGCGGACTTATGGAACTGTTAATCATTTCGGGTGCCGCAGAAATTTTAGCCAAAAAACTAAGTCCCGTTTTCACTAAAATTTTCCCTTCCGTTCCTAAGAACCACGAATCCATTTCTTATATGACTTTGAATTTCGCCGCCAATTTCTTGGGATTAGATTCAGCTGCAACGCCTTTTGGATTGAAAGCAATGGAAAGTTTACAAGAAATAAATCCCGATAAAGACAAAGCGAGCGATTCCCAAATAATGTTTATGTGTTTGCACGCAGCAGGACTCACCTTAATTCCAACTTCAATTATCGGTTATCGCGCGGCTGAAAATGCGAGTAATCCTGCCGATGTGATGTTGCCTTGCATTATTACCTCTTTTATAGGAACTATTGCAGCGTTTTTAATCGTTGGAATTCGACAAAAAATTAATTTTAAAAGTGCTGCATTAATTGTCGTTTTAGTAACTTTAATTGCTGCAATTGCTGGATTATTGTTCTATGTGAACCACCTTGATTTAATCGGAAAAAACTTTTTCACTTCCAATCTTTCAGGGTTAATGTTGGTCGCAATTATTGCTTTTACCTTGATTTTTTCATTGGTTAAAGAAAATAAATTTACCGCCAAAAACACCACTGTTTTTGATACTTTTGTGGTTGGGGCTAACAATGGTTTGAAAACCGGAGTAATCATTTTTCCGTATGTTTTGGGAATGTTAGTTGCCATTTCCTTTTTTAGAAATAGCGGACTTTTTGAAATTATTAGCAATGGAATTTCCTTTGTATTTTCAAATGCTGGCGTGAGTAAAGAAATTACCGATTCTTTGCCAGTTGCAATGCTTAGGCCTTTTAGTTCGGGAGGTTCACGAGGATTTATGATTGATTCCATGCGAAATTTTGGTCCCGATTCTTTTACGGGAAGATTAAGTTGCATCTTTCAATGTAGTGCCGAAACTACGTTTTATGTAATTGCAGTTTACTTTGGATCTATAAAAATCAAAAATACCCGTTACACACTTGGCACAATGCTTTTGGTTGATTTAATTTGTGTAATAACTGCAATTTTAGTCGCTACTTGGTTTTTCTAATCAGTATAATTTAGAGTAAAACCTACAAATTATACCATCTGTAATTTTAAAATAGTCCAAAATCAAGTGGTGTAATGCCGATATAGTATGAAAATAGTACAATTTTTATTGGACTATATTGAATACATAATCGGTATTATCTGCTTGAAACCATTCAGCAAATGAGGTTTCCGTTTCTTGTAATTTCAAAGAATGCAACTGAATTTGATTTGGCAATCGGCTCTTGATTCGCTCTGCAAAATCAATCACCATATTCTCACTCGTTGGCTGATATTCTACCAAAATAACGTGATGATCACGAGATTGTAGTTCACGAGCCAGTTCAATATGAGGCGTATTTTTATTAAAAACCGTAGCGTGGTCAAACTGATCCACAATTTCTTCTTTAACAATTTTCTTCAAATCGGTAAAATCTATTACCATTCCAAATTTCACATTAGAAGCATCCGTAATCGGCTTCCCAATCACAGTTACCGATAATTTATAACTGTGCCCATGAACATTCTTGCACTTCCCGTCATAACCATATAACGCATGGCCCGTTTCGAAACTGAATTGCTTGGTAATTCTAATATTGCTCATTGTTAAAGTATTTGAATGCAAATTTACTAAATACAAGTCAGACTATTTTCAAATTTTCAAATTGCTTTTTTTAGAATTAAAAAAATGTATATTTGCACCACATTGGGGGATTAGCTCATTTGGCTAGAGCGCTTGCCTGGCAGGCAAGAGGTGGTCGGTTCGAATCCGATATTCTCCACCAGTAGTAAAGACAAACTTCCATTTCGAGTTTTTTTTTTTTTTTTGGAGCAGAAGTTTTCTACATTACTCACTATTCCACCCGCTATTCGCTATATCCACGCCCAAAAGCGTGGGATACCGCTACTATCGGGGCTAAGTTTGAACGTTTATATTTTCATAATTGGGTTTTTAAAAGGGAAGCACACGAAAGGATTCGTCGGATCTGGTTGATGTGATTCATAAAAAAGTAGCGAATTAGTAATCTATAGTATTGCAATAGGAATTTCTTTATTGCAAAAAATACCTATATTTTACAATAGTATAATTATTATTGCAAATAAATGATTATTTTTGCAACAACATTTATTTAATTGTAAATACTATGCAAAATTTCAAATCAGGGCAATACATAAATCAAGGCTTTTATAAAAGCTTCCAACCCCAATTTATTGACAAAGAATGGTTGCTTAACGACATGGAAATATTGGCTTTACTTTCAAAAGCAGATAGACATTTAGGTCGATTAGACATGTACAGCGAGTACATACCAGATGTTGATTTATTTATAAGCATGCACGTTTTAAAAGAAGCCACACAGAGTAGTCGTATTGAAGGAACCCAAACCAATATTGAAGAAGCTCTTTTAGACAAGGAAGATGTGAGTTCAGAAAAGCGAGATGATTGGGAAGAAGTACAAAATTATTTGGCTGCGATGCAAAAAGCAATTGAAATGCTTAACACTATTCCTTTTTCAAGCCGACTACTAAAAGAGACGCATAAAGTATTATTACAAGGAGTTAGAGGAAAAAATAAGCTACCAGGAGAGTTTAGAATTAGCCAAAATTGGATAGGTGGTGCATCTATAAATGATGCCGTGTTTGTCCCGCCAACGCACACAAGCATAGGAGAATTAATGAGCGATTTGGAGAAATTTACCCATAACGAAGCACACTTTTTACCTGATTTAATCAAAATAGGAATTATTCATTATCAATTTGAAACGATCCACCCATTTTTAGATGGTAATGGCAGGGTTGGAAGACTACTAATTACGCTTTATTTAGTTGACAAAGAAATATTAAAACAGCCCATTTTGTATTTGTCCGATTTTTTTGAACGTAATAAAACGTTGTATTATGACAATTTAATGAGAGCCAGAACACATGATGATTTAAAACAATGGTTAAAATTCTTTTTAGTAGGTATTATTGAAACTGCTAAAAATGGGGTAACCACTTTTGATGAAATTTTAAAATTAAAAAGCAATTCCGAATTGCAAATACAAACATTAGGATCAAGGGCAAATAATGCTCAAAAAATTCTGAATTATTTATTTAAAAAACCAATAATAGACGTTAATAAAGTTCTTGAAATTACAGGTGTTTCTCAACGCACAGGTTACAGTTTAATAGCCGATTTAGAAAAGATAGAAATACTTGAAGAAGTTACAGGTGGGAAAAGAGGAAAAATTTATGCTTTCAAGAAATATTTAAAAATATTTAATTAGTTACTGACATTCCAGATGCAAGAGGTGGTCGGTTCGAATCCGATATTCTCCACCAGTAGTAAAGACAAACTTCCATTTCGAGTTTGTCTTTTTTTTTGGAGCAGAAGTTCTCTACATCACTCACTATTCCACCCGCCATTCGCTGTATCCACGCCCAAAAGCGTGGGATGCCGCTACTGCCTGCCTGCCGGCCGGCAGGTCTGGGCTAAGTTTGAACGTTTATATTTTCATAATTGAATTTTTAAAAGGGAAGTACACGAAAGGATTCGTGCGGGAGCGGGGTGTTTTTAAAATTTATTTATATATTTGCGTAATACATATATTTTTTGCAACGTTTTTATAAAATATCTGTTTTATAATTAATGTTTCTATTAAAAAACAGAACAAAATTAATTTTAATTATTAAATACAAATTATAACACATGAAAACACTTTCTAAAATTTATCTTTTAATTACAGTCATGTTTTTTTATTCTAATCTTTCTTATTCACAAGATTTCATTACTAAAAGAACGGGTGATATTATTAAAGCCAAAGTTATGGAAATAACAACTTCAGAAATAAAATATAAGAAAACAGATAATTTATCTGGCCCAACTTATAGTGTTTTAAAATCAGAAGTTTTTTCTATTAATTATAAAAATGGTTCTAAAGATGTCTTTAGTGAAACAATAACTAAAGATGTCTTTAGTGAAACAATAATTAAAGATCAAAAAAATGATAACGTAGTTGTTGCAGATAATGTAAATGAAAACGATTTATATGTATTTGATTTTGAAATATCTAAAGAGGTTGAAGTAGTTTTTCCAAATAAAAATGTCTTTTATCAAAAAGATTCTCAAAATAATGAAGTTTTTACACAA
The DNA here is from genome assembly GCA_044373975.1 of Flavobacterium sp. Taxonomy (GTDB): domain Bacteria; phylum Bacteroidota; class Bacteroidia; order Flavobacteriales; family Flavobacteriaceae; genus Flavobacterium. The sequence continues at coordinate 9,308 of JBILPJ010000041.1, forward strand.
CGATGATTTTGAATTAGAATTGTCTCGATATGATAATGACGTTTATGAATATTTTCCAGATTTAAATAAATATATAAGTGAAATGGCAACCGTTTATAAATATAAGGGCTACTCAGATTTTGTAGAAAAAGAAATTTCTTCTAATTTGACATGTAAATTTTCCCGCTGTATAAGCGATAATAATACAAAAAAAATTAAATGCTTTACTTATTTCGGAGTCATTCAAGACAGTATGTCTAGAGTTCTATATGAATTTAATCTCTTTTGTTATAATTCTAAAATTGATGCCAAATCAATATTAGAAAGTATAAAAATTACTAATAATTAATTATTGTTATATGAAAAAATCAATCAAGTATTTAATAATTTCACTTTTTGCTTTTCCTATGTTATCCTATTCTCAATATTCAAATTATTATTTGGTTGATGTTAAGCAAGATATAAAAGTTGAGGGGGAAATTACTGTAAATAAAAAAATTGAAACTATAGACTATGGAGCATTGGCATTAGCTGAGGCTCAAAATGAAAAGAATGCATTAGAAAATAAAATATATGCAGATAATAATCAAAAGAGAAATGCTATTGAAATAGCAAACAATCCGCTAAAGGCTTTCGATTATGGAGAAGACATATTATGGGAGGTTGATGCTAATTATAGTGAAGTTGGAAGTGGGGCTAGGAAAATTGCAAAAAGTTATGGTTTTAATTATTTTTATGCGAAGCATAAAAGACCAAACTCTGCTTTATACGCTTTATATAATGGAGGCTGGTCTTACATAAATGAAAGCAATAATGGTGTTACTACTATACTTTCATTAAGCGTTCCAGAACATACATTAACTATGACTGAAACCCTTGATTTGAAAAAAAAAGAAAGACAAGCCAAGATTGAATATTGGAATAAGTTATGGGGCAATACAGAACATTATTTAAAAAATGGTCTTGATTTAACATTAGGTATAAAAAATGAAGGAACAAAAGATGAATATTATCTTCATAAAGTGGAAATAAAAAGAGCAAATGTTGCAGGAAGCGAGGGCTTTGTATTAACAAAGTGTAAGGAAACAAATTATGAGAGAATAATTGAAGATTTTTATATTTCATTGACTTCTGATGGATTTTATAAATCATCACATGTAAAATATAAAGGAGATAGAGAAATTATAGATTTTAAAGAATTAGAAAGCAGAAAAGCATATCTTGGCGCATTAAATAGAAAATTGATTTCAACTATAAGTCTTTCTAATTACAAACTTAATAATGATTAAACATATAGAGCCCAACATTAATATGGTTTGTGAAATAATTAGATTTCTCGGTTATGTGCCACAATGAACGCTGCGGATTTATAATCCAGATTTTGTGTATATGTAAACGCAACGGATAAACAGAAATGAACAAACATCATCACATTGCCGGGCTTCATTGCGTTACGCTCGCAATGACTCCAAAAATTCAAAACAAGAAAATGACTAATCCAATAGCCCCGATTGAGGCGGTATCCTCGCAGCGAAGCGAAGAGATATAGCCGAAAGCGGGAATTGCAAATCCAAATAGGGGAGGGCAATTCGCTCTTAATAGTGTACAAAAAAAGGGTCGAACATTGCTGTACGACCCTTTTTATATTTTATAGTAGCGGTTTAATCCACTAAAACAATTACTTTATTATCTTTTAATTCAATTGTTCCTGAAGCAATGGCAAGTGTATAATTTTGCTCATTTACTTTCGTGAATTTAGCTGCGGATTCTTTACTGAATTTGAAACTCAAAGCAGCAATTTTAACCAATCCGTCTTTCAATGTCGAAACAATTGGTGCGTGATTATTCAATAATTGAAAGCTTCCGTCAACTCCTGGAAGAGAAACCGAAGTTACTTCTCCTGAAAATAATTTTGCTTCTGGTGATACTATTTCTAAAATCATTTTTATTATTTTAAATTTTAAATGATGAATTTTAAATTAATTTAAAATTTAAAATTCATCATTTAAAATATTTTTAGGCTTCTGCCAACATTTTTTCTCCTGCTTCGATAGCGTCTTCAATTGTTCCTTTAAGGTTGAAAGCTGCTTCTGGCAAGTGATCTAATTCTCCATCAATGATCATATTAAATCCTTTGATAGTATCTTTAATGTCAACCAAAACTCCTTTTAATCCTGTAAATTGTTCTGCAACGTGGAATGGTTGAGATAAGAAACGTTGAACACGTCTTGCTCTTGAAACCGATAATTTATCTTCTTCAGATAATTCTTCCATACCAAGAATCGCGATAATATCTTGCAATTGTTTGTATTTTTGAAGAATTTCTTTTACTCTTTGTGCACAGTCATAATGCTCATCACCAAGAATTTGTGGCGTTAAAATACGAGAAGTAGAATCCAAAGGATCCACCGCTGGATAAATTCCTAATTCGGCAATTTTACGAGACAATACAGTAGTTGCATCAAGGTGAGCAAATGTTGTTGCTGGAGCTGGATCGGTTAAATCATCCGCAGGAACGTAAACCGCTTGTACCGATGTAATAGAACCTTTATTCGTTGAAGTAATACGTTCTTGCATCGCTCCCATTTCGGTTGCTAATGTTGGTTGGTATCCTACCGCTGATGGCATACGACCTAAAAGTGCCGAAACTTCAGAACCTGCTTGTGTGAAACGGAAGATATTATCAACAAAGAAAAGTACGTCTTTTCCTTGATCTGAACCTGCACCATCACGGAAATATTCTGCGATAGACAATCCTGAAAGTGCTACTCGAGCACGAGCTCCAGGTGGCTCATTCATTTGACCGAAAACGAAAGTAGCTTTTGACTCTCTCATTCCTGGCATATCAACTTTAGACAAATCCCATCCGCCTTCTTCCATAGAATGCATGAATTCGTCTCCGTATTTTATAATTCCTGACTCTAACATCTCACGAAGTAAGTCATTTCCTTCACGTGTTCTTTCTCCTACTCCTGCGAATACTGAAAGTCCACCGTGACCTTTTGCTATATTGTTAATCAACTCTTGAATCAAAACTGTTTTACCAACACCAGCACCACCGAACAATCCAATTTTTCCTCCTTTAGAGTAAGGCTCAATTAAATCGATTACTTTAATACCTGTGAATAAAACTTCTGATGAAGTTGATAAATCTTCAAATCTTGGAGCTTGACGGTGAATAGACATTCCGTTTTCGCCTGTTTTTGGTAAATCTCCTAAACCATCAATTGCATCTCCGATTACGTTGAATAAACGACCGTAAACGTCTGGTCCAATTGGCATTTTTATAGGATTTCCTGTACCTACAACTTCATAACCTCTACTTAAACCATCCGTAGAATCCATCGAAATGGTACGAACTGTATTTTCACCAATGTGAGATTGTACTTCAAGTACTAATAATGTACCGTCTTTCTTAGTGATTTCTAATGAATCATAAATTTTTGGAAGTTCAACATCTTTACCATTGAAAACTACATCCACTACTGGCCCGATGATTTGCGATACTTTTCCTATTACTTTTGACATTGCTTATGTATTTATTAAATAGCTAATTAGGTTTGTGAAATTCAAATTCTACTATACATATTATATAGGTTTGTTTTTCAAAGCGCAAAGATAATTTTTTAAAACATAAAAATCAATACTATTTTGAGAAAAAAGCAAGAATTTTTACGAAATCCGTTAGCGGTTGAATTATTACTAATTAAACGTATTTAAAAACAAAAAACCATCCTGCAATTAGGATGGTTTTTGAAATATAAAAATATATTGTTTTTATAATATTGGAGGAAACATAATTCTATAATCATAAAGGCTTACTCCTTTTAAATTAGAACCATATTTTGCATTTATTGCCTCGATAAATTTGTTAGCTATTAACGCATAACCTCTTGGACTTGGATGAACTCCGTCTAAAGAGAAGGCACCACCCGTAACATACGTTGATGTCAAACTATAGCCATTAGCATTAATTCCAGTTGAACTTAATTGTCTCATTGTTTCTTTTGCGTCAAAAAGTGCTAAATTACTATTAGTAGCTGCATTTGTTATTGTAGTATTATAGCTATCCGTTGCTACTTTAATTTTAGATGCTTCGTCAATTGTCAACACCAAATTATCTGGAAGTGGAAAAGAAACCCCTCTAACATTAAATGGGCTAGGGGATGAAGTTTCAATATTGTTTGGAGGTGAAATATAAGATCTTGCCGTTAACAATATATAATCTCTGTCGGATGTTTCATTTTTTGCATGTCGAGTTTGTCCATATAAATTTCCTAGATAGGTAGCTGTTGGAACTCCATAAAGTGGGGACAAAGCATTTTTTATGTAAAGGCTTAAATTAAATAAGGTTTCATCAACTATTAATAATGGATTTGAAGATTCTATAGTAGCTGGATTATTATCATCTGTTGTAATTGTTACAAATCTTGCTGGTTGATTAGCAGCAGCAGCAATTTGGTTAATTGCACCAAATAATTGATTTAATGGTCCGGATTGTGCAGCTGTTAAAGCTGGGATTGGATTTGTAGGTACAGCTGTAAAAATCGGTAAGGTACTAACATAAGGTAAATTAGCCAAAACACCCTTTCTTCCATTAACGGTTAATTTTGTGATTAAACCATTATAAGCAGAATTAAAAACAGCCGTAGGAGTTATATCCGCATCATTTGTACCCCCAGATGTAGCATAGCCTAAAACATCATTCCCTCCAATCCATAATGAGAAGAAGGTTGGGTTTTGTGCAACGGCATCGTCAACTATTGTTGCCATTGGGTTAGAAGCAAATCTAGCAAAATATGGATTTCCCATTGAACTTCCGTAACCAGGATAGTCCAAATGAAAACTTTTAGCTCCAGGTATTCCCATATTATTGAAATATCCTGTTAGCACTGTGGCCTGATTGGTTGTAGAAGATTGACTATAAGGTGGTGAAGCAACTGAAGACGGTGCTGGAGAACCACCAGGAGTAGTTGGTGGAGCTAAATATAATCTTGGCATATATGTGCCGCTTCCTGAAAAACCTCCAACATTATCGGACATTAATGGTGTTGTAAAAGTACCTCCGCCAACTTGTGCGAATTGTTGCGCTAAAATATTTGGATAGGCACCATTTTGTCCTGCGATAAATAATGCGTTATCACTAAATCCTGCTGCAAATGAATCTCCCAATGCTACATATTTTGAAAAATCTGCAGAACCAGCCGTTAAAGGCATTCCATCTGATGAGTTTGAAACGATTACTTCATCATCATTATTACACGCTACAAAAGTTAAAGAAACTAATAGTAGCCATTTGAAATTTTTTATCATAATCTTATGTTTTTATATTAATTAATTACGGGTTGATTGTCCAAGAAGCAAATATTTGTTGTCCGATTGCTCCAGCACCCAAAACTTGTACATATTCTTTTCCACCTAAATTTGCAGCACCAACTTTTAATGTTGATTTTAATTTAGGGAAACTATAATTTATTTGAGCATCAATAACTGTTGCAGATTCTATCATTCCGTCAACCATTGTTGATTGCCATAAATACTCACTATTCCATCTTCCGCTGATATTAAATCCGAAATTTTTGAATAATCTTTCGTTTCCAAAAGATGCTTTAACTTTATGTTTTGGCGTATTAAATCCTGCCTCAAAACTTGCGTCTGAGCCTTCAATCAATGAAAGCTTTGGTATAATATTTTTAAAATTAAGTTCTCCAGCAAACTCAGCAAAATTGTAATTTACTCCAAATTCAAAATCTTTATATATTTTTCTAGAAATTCCTATACCTAAACCAATAGATCCTATTACTACATCAGAATTAGTGTATAATTGAAACACTCTTGTATCTCCATTACTTAATGCTTTAAATGCTAAAGTACCAGCGTCAGTGCTTGGGTCTCCAGCTGGGTTTGGTGCATCAACTGCAGTTCCATATAAAGGAGCAATTACATTTGTGTTTCCAATGAAATTATTGTAAACATTGTAATATCCATTGATATCAACAGATGTATTTCCGAAAAATGAACGATAACCCAATTCTATTGCTTTTACATCTTCAGGTTTTACAAAATTTAAAACTGTTTTCTTGAATAACGCAGGGTTTCCAGTTGCTACAGATGATGCCGTAAATGAATTATTATAGGCTACAGCTCCAGTGATATTAGTACTTGCAGTTACACCAGTATAACTTTGTCCTGTATTTGAAATGGCTAATGTTTCAGTATATCTTGTTAAGTTGTCTGGAGCAGAACCAAGTAAAACGGCACTTCCAACATTGAAACCAATATATTGATCTTGAGTTGAAGGGTTTCTAAAACCAGTTTGGAAAGATCCTC
>JBILPJ010000157.1:0-5465 GCA_044373975.1 Flavobacterium sp.
TAATGCTCCAACGGCCCAGTTAGAACCTCCAAAACGATTCGAATTTCCTGCTGGCGTAATAGAACTTCCAGTATAATTAAGTGTTGCAGTACTTACGTTACCATTGCTTGCAGAACTCGGTTCAGTAGTTTCATTTCCAGTATTACCAAAAGTATTCCATGCCAATATAGGAGTTGCAACAGTACTAACAGTCAATGTTCTATCTACATTTGTAGCAGCACTATAATTTCCATCTCCTGATTGAGAAGTTGTAATAGTTGTTGTTCCTGCTCCAACAATAGTTACAGTGTTTCCAGATACAGTTGCAACAGCGGTATTAGAACTTGAAAACGCTATTGATAATCCTGATGTTGCACTTGCAGATAAAGTAAAAGGTACATCAGCTGTAGTTTTATTTGCTAATGTAGCAAATGTAATCGTCTGTGTAGCTTGAGATATCGTAGCTGTTAATCCAGTTGGTTGTGTTAAAATATATTTTGAAGCATCCGCACCATTTAAAGTTAATGCAGCAGTTACAGGTTTATTAATTCCTGGAGTTACTTCCGCAAAAGTACCTCCGCCACCAACATTTACAATATCTGAACCCACTACACCAACTAATGTTGCTCCAGTTATGATTGCAACATTTGTAGTATCATAAGTTCTTGAAGTTGCAGTAGCTCCTGAAACAGTTAATATTTTTTGATTAATTACTAAATTTTGAGTAACTGGTGTGGCAGCATTATAACTTGAATTACCTGCTTGATTAGCTGTTATAGTTACAGTACCATGCTTAACAATTGAAACAACGTTTCCTAAAATTGAAGCTATTGATGAATCAGAACTTGAATAAGTTACAGCATTTCCTGAAGCACCACCTGTAGCTGATAAATTAAATGTTCCATCTCCATAAGTTACAGGATTTAATGTACCAAAAGTTATGGTTTGATTTGTAAGTGCTGTACTTACTACTATTTGATCTTGAGTAGCATTTGCAGCAGCATTATAATTATTATCACCACTTTGAGATGCAGTAATTGTTGCTGTTCCTGCACCTACAATTGTTGCAGTTGTTCCAGAAATAGAAATTACTGAAGAATTTGAACTTAAATAACTGATAGGTAATAATGAAGTTGCTGTTGCTCCTAATGTAAATGGTGCATCTGTATCTAATTTATTTGGTAATGAATTAAAAGTAATCGTTTGACTCGCTTTATTTACAGTTAATGTTTGAGAAACATCAGGTGCTGCAGAATAATTAGTAGAAGCTGCTTGAGATGCAGTTATAATTGACGAACCTACACCAACGATATGAATATTTCCAGAAACAATAGTTGCGACTGCTGTATTTGAACTTGCGTAAGTAATTGCATTAGTTCCTGAAGAAGCAGAAGTTGCCCCAGGGGAAAAATCTGCATTTCCGTAAGTTTTTGAAGGCAAAGCTCCAAAAGATATGGTTTGTGTTGCTATACCAGAAAAAATACCTGATATGGTAATATCATCGATTCCAACTCCAATTGATGCGTTAGTTCCTGCAACTGTAAACTTGATTTTTACATCAGAACCACTATAAAAACTTAAATCAAATGCTGTTTGAGAAGCCAAAGAAGAAGTTAAAGGGGTTCTAGTGCCTAAATTTGTCCAATTAGTTCCGTTGTCTGTAGATATCCAAACAGTGAGAATAATTTCAATATTAGTTGTACCACCAAAAGTTCTTGCTTTAAAATTTAAAGTTTCACTTGTGTAATCATTAAAATTCATTGAGGGCGAAATAGTTGAAGAGCTAGCGGTTAACAACTGTAAATAAGTTGTTGATGTACCTAAAGCTGAATCTGTCCAAGTTGAGAAACCAGCAACATCAGTTCTGATTGGAGTGATGTTAACAACTTGACTAAAAGTTAGTTGTGTACAAATTAACATAAATAAACTTACAAAAAAAGTTCGAAATGTCTTTTTAGAGAGTAATACTTGTTTCATAAAGTAAAAAATTAAATGCCAAAATTAATTGGCTTTAGGATTAAGGGATAATTATATTTAACAAAATTAAAACAAGTTTTGAAAACACAAATTGTTTTAACGATACGAAATTATTAAATTAATGTAAACCTTTATTGCATTTGTTGATAAGTCGCATTTTTTGTTTATAATAACTAATAATATGATAAATTTAAGACTTCAATTTAAATTTTACTTTTTAAATATTTAACAACTTTTACTTTTTAATTCAATTAGTTAAAGTTTACATTTGTAAGATAAATACATCATAATGGCAAGGTTCAAAGAAAATGATTTACCTAAATCAAAAATCACCAAAAGCTCTCTCAATAAAGCAATATTGATTTTTCAATATGCTGGAAATCACAAATGGAAATTTTATGTAGGATTGGTTTTCCTATTATTGACAGGCGGAACAGCATTGGCTTTTCCAAAATTGATGGGAATGTTAATCGACTGTGTCAAAAATAAAGACAATTCCCAAGCCAATATTATCGCCGGTGGACTTGTAGCAATTTTGTTTTTACAATCAATTTTTTCCTTTTTCAGATTGTCATTATTCGTGAATTTCACTGAAAATACGTTGGCAAATTTACGATTGGCATTGTATAGTAATTTGGTAAAATTGCCAATGACTTTCTTTTCACAAAAGCGTGTAGGCGAATTAAACAGCCGCATAAGTTCCGATATTACTCAAATTCAAGATACGTTAACTTCTACAATTGCAGAATTTCTAAGGCAATTCATTTTAATAATTGGTGGAGTTGCTTTGCTAGCTAACGAAAGTTTTAAACTGACATTATTGATGTTATCCGTTGTTCCATTAGTAGCAGTTGCAGCAGTAATTTTTGGTCGATTTATTAGAAAATATTCTAAAAAAGTACAAGATCAAGTTGCAGAAAGTCAAGTAATTGTTGAAGAAACGATGCAGGGAATTAGTATCGTAAAGGCTTTCGCCAATGAATGGTACGAAATTGCACGTTATAATGGTAAGATTAAAGAAATTGTAAAAATCGCTATCAAAGGCGGAAAATACCGTGGTTATTTTGCTTCCTTTATTATATTTTGTCTTTTTGGAGCTATTGTTGCCGTTGTTTGGTTTGGTGTTAGATTGAGTATTAGCGGCGAAATGAGTGTAGGTCAATTGATTTCATTTGTATTGTATTCGACTTTTGTAGGCGCTTCGTTTGGAGGAATTGCTGAATTGTACGCTCAAATCCAAAAGGCGGTTGGTGCAACAGAACGCGTTTTTGAATTATTAGAAGAAATTCCTGAAAAAATAAAAGATACACTTTCTGATTCCGAAGCTAAAATTAAAGGAGATGTAAGTTTCAAAAATGTAGCTTTCTATTATCCTTCCAGAAAAGAAATTCAAGTTTTAAAAGAAGTTAGTTTCAATGCAAATTTCGGTCAGAAAATTGCAATTGTCGGACCAAGTGGCGCAGGAAAATCAACCATAGCTTCTTTGTTATTGCGTTTTTATGATATTAATGGAGGAGAAATTAGCATCGACGGAAAAAACATTTACGATTATGATTTAGAAACGCTTCGTGGAAATATGAGTATTGTACCACAAGATGTTATTTTATTTGGAGGTACAATTCGTGAAAACATTGCTTACGGAAAACCAAATGCTACTGAAGACGAAATAATTAAAGCTGCAAAACAAGCCAACGCTTATCAATTTATTAAGGGATTTCCTGAGAAATTTGAAACTATTGTTGGAGAACGAGGAATCAAACTTTCTGGTGGTCAACGCCAACGAATTGCTATTGCTAGAGCTTTATTAAAAAATCCAAGAATTTTGATTTTAGACGAAGCTACGTCTTCATTGGATAGTGAAAGCGAAAAATTGGTTCAGGAAGCTTTAGAAATTTTGATGGAAGGAAGAACCAGTATAATTATTGCGCACCGACTTTCAACTATTCGCTCGGCGGATCAAATTATCGTTTTGGATGATGGAACAATCAAAGAGCAAGGCAAACATCAAGAATTGATTGCTTTGGAAAATGGAATTTATAAAAACTTGAGTAATTTACAGTTTAATAATTTTTAAATACACAAGATTCTAATCTAAAAAAAAGCCTCGAATTACACAAATTCTCACTAATTTTAATTCATTTAAAATAAAATAATTTGTGTAATTTTCGGCTTCTAACTGATTACTAAAAAACTGAACACTGCTAACTTTTACTTCCCTTTTCTTCTATCTCGTTCCGCTTTAATCAACTTTAATTCTCTACTGGTTTGTCCCGCAACTGAAGTATTTTCCTCAGCACGACGAATTAAATACGGCATCACATCACGAACTGGTCCAAAAGGTAAATATTTAGCATTATTGTAGCCATTTGCAGCCAAATTATAACTGATATTGTCGCTCATTCCGTACAATTGTCCAAACCAAATTCTTTGATCTTTTTTGTCAATAGTGCGTTCTTGCATAAATTCCATCAATTTATAAGATGATAATTCATTGTGAGTTCCAGCAAAAATTGACATTCTATCAATATTTTCAATCATATAATGTATAGCAGCGTCATAATTTTCATCCGTAACTTCTTTTGATTTGCAAATGGGTGTAGGATAACCATTTTCTTCAGCACGCAAATTCTCTTTTTCCATATACGCACCACGAACTATTTTCATTCCAATATAAAAACCTTCAGAATTGGATTGCTGGTGCAAATTTTTTAAATAATCCAATCGATCCCAACGGTACATTTGTAAGGTATTGAAAACTATCGCTTTTTCCTTATTATACTTTTGCATCATTCGAGTAACCAAAGCATCGGCAGCATCTTGCATCCAACTTTCTTCAGCGTCAATTAATAATGGTACATTTTTGGTATGTGCTTCACTACAAACCAAGTCAAAACGGGCTTCTACCCTATTCCATTCAGCTATTTCTTCTGAAGATAATTCTGATTTATTTCCTACTTTTTCATACAAATCCAATCTTCCAAAACCTGTTGGTTTGAAAACTGCAAAAGGAATTGCTTGACGCTCTTTGGCAAATTCAATCGTTTTTAAAGTCATTTTCAACGCCGCATCAAACTGCTCTTCCTCTTCTTTTCCTTCCACAGAATAATCCAAAACTGAAGAAACCCCTTTTGTAAACATTTTATCAACCACCGAAAGGCAATCCATTTCATTTACACCGCCACAAAAATGGTCGAAAACAGTCGCTCGAATCAAGCCTTCAACTGGTAAATGTGCTTTTATGGCAAAATTGGTTACAGCAGTTCCAATGCGAACTAACGGCTGATTATCAATCATTTTAAAAAGAAAATAAGCTCTGTCGAGTTCGGTATCACTTTTTAAAGAAAACGCAATTTCTGTATTGTCGAAAATTTTTTCCATTTGTATCATAAATAATTATGCAAATATAAGCACACAATGCTGATTTTTAATCAAAAATTACCTTATTTTGCACTATTAAATGTAATACTATTCACATCTTTAAATATGCAAACGATTCTAGCAAATGGTTA
>JBILPJ010000042.1:0-15375 GCA_044373975.1 Flavobacterium sp.
GTTTTGGGTGTTGGCGGAAATAATACTCAAAAAGTTATTGAGGAATTGAAAAGCAGAGATTTTTCAAATTTCGTTGCGATACTTTCAGTTTCTCCTTATTATAATAAACCAACTCAAGAAGGAATTTACCAACATTTTAAAGCGATTTCCGAAGCTTCGCCAATTCCTGTAATCCTTTATAATGTTCCTGGAAGAACGGGAAGTAATGTTTTGCCATCGACAGTTCTTCGTTTGGCAAATGATTTTAAAAATATTGTTGCAATTAAAGAAGCTGCTGGTGATTTAGTTCAAGCAATGCAATTAATTCAGAATAAACCTAAAGATTTCCTTGTTATTTCTGGCGATGATATGATTGCTTTACCGATAGTTTTGGCTGGTGGAAGCGGGGTGATTTCTGTAATTGGTCAAGGTTTTCCAAAACAATTTTCTGAATTAATACGTTTAGGGTTGAATAGAAAAGTTGATGAAGCATTTCAATTACATTATCTTTTATCGAATAGTATTGATATGATTTTTGAGCAAGGAAATCCTGGCGGAATCAAAGAAGTATTGAAATCATTGGGTTTATGTGAAAATACCGTTCGTTTGCCGTTGGTGAATGTTGATGCTGATTTGGCATCAAGAATAGCTTTATTTGTTGGTGAAATTGACAATAAATTAGCAATTAAAGAGCAGAATTATTATTAGAAAAAAATATTTTGTAGTCACTAAATTAATAACTAAATTTGCAGTTGATTTTTAAAGGGTTGAAATGCCACTAAATCAGCAAAAATTCAATAAAAAAATGAAGAAATTTATAATTATAGTTCTAATTGTTGTTGGTTTTTCATCTTGTAGTGAATATCAAAAGGCTTTAAAATCGGAAGATCTTGCGGTGAAATTTGATGCGGCAACCAAACAATATGATAATGGTAAATATTCTAAAGCAATTCGTCTTTTTGAACAAATAGCTCCATCTTACAGAGGAAAACCTCAAGCGGAGAAAATGTTTTATATGTTTTCACAGTCGTATTATAAAACAAAACAATATTATTTGTCTGGATACCAATTTGAAAGTTTTGCAGCTGGATATCCAAAAAGTGATAAAATTGAAGAAGCATCGTATTTAGGTGCGAAAAGTTATTCAATGTTATCGCCAGTTTACAGTTTAGATCAAACAGATACTGACAAAGCAATTGAGAAATTACAGGCTTTTATAGATGCCTATCCTAATTCTTCATATTTGGCTGAAGCCAATGTTGTAGTTAAAGAATTAAGAGAGAAATTAGAGAAAAAAGCGTATGAAAATGCTTACGGATACAACAAAATATCAGATTATAAGGCAGCAATAATTGCACTTGATAATTTTATAATTGATTATCCTGGAACTCCATTTAAAGAAAAAGCATTATTTTATAAGTTTGATTCTGCGTATCAATTGGCAATAAACAGTATAACAACAAAAATGCAAGACCGTTTGAATGTTGCTAAAACAGCATATTCTAATTTGGTGAAATTTAATGCAAATTCAGAATACAAACAAAAAGCTGACGAAATGTTGGCGAGAATAGACACAGATTTAAAACAATTTTCAAAATAAATAGAAAGTCATGGATTTAAAAAAGACGAATGCTCCGGTAAATACAATTACTTATAATAAAAGTATTATTGAGGAACCAACTGGTAATGTATATGAAGCTATTACTATTATGGCTAAAAGAGCAAACCAAATTAATTCTGAAATAAAAAAAGAATTGACAGAAAAGTTGGAAGAATTTGCAACTTATAATGACAGTTTAGAAGAAGTTTTTGAAAATAAAGAACAAATTGAAGTTTCTAAATTTTACGAAAAATTACCTAAACCACACGCACTTGCAGTTCAAGAGTGGTTGGATGATAAAATCTACTACAGAGATTCAACTAAATAAGATATAATGTCAGTTTTAAGCGGTAAAAAAATAGTACTGGGAATTTCTGGTGGAATTGCTGCTTATAAAACTGCTTCATTAGTTCGGCTATTCATAAAAGCAGGTGCACATGTTCAAGTGATAATGACACCTGCTTCTAAGGATTTTATAACGCCGTTAACGTTATCAACACTTTCAAAAAGACCTGTTTTTTCGAGTTTTTATAAGGAAGAAGAGGAATCAATTTCTCAAGTTGAAACTACCAATAAAAATTTAGAATGGAACAATCACGTTGAAATTGCGCTTTGGGCGGATTTGATTGTAATTGCGCCTGCTACTGCAAATACGTTGTCGAAAATGGCAAATGGAATTTGTGATAATATCCTAATTGCAACCTATTTATCTGCAAATTGTCCTGTTTATTTTGCGCCAGCAATGGATTTGGATATGTACAAACATCCTTCTACATTAGCGAGTTTTTCTAAATTGAAATCGTACGGAAATACCATAATTCCTGCTGAAAGTGGCGAATTAGCAAGTGGACTTTCAGGCGAAGGTAGAATGGCGGAACCTGAAAATATTGTTGCATTTTTAGAAAAAGATTTAGAAAAAAAATCACCTTTATTAGGTAAAAAAATAATCATCACTGCAGGTCCAACTTATGAAGCTATTGATCCAGTTCGATTTATTGGCAATCATTCTTCTGGAAAAATGGGTTTCGATTTAGCTCAAAGTGCAGCTAGTTTTGGTGCGTCTGTTATTTTAATTTCAGGACCGTCTCATTTATCAATTGAAAATAATTTAGTGCAATGGATTCGCGTAGTTTCTGCTCAAGAAATGTATGAGGAATGTCATAAATATTACGCAACTTCGGATGTTTTTATTGGTGCTGCCGCTGTTGCAGATTACAAACCAAAAAACAGTGCGGTTCATAAAATAAAAAAATCAGAAGATTCGTTATCTATTGAATTAGAAAAAACCAAAGATATATTGGCTTCATTGGGTTCAATTAAAGAAAATCAGTTTTTAATTGGATTTGCATTGGAAACAGAAAATGAAATTGAGAATGCGAAGTTGAAAGTTCAGAAAAAAAACTTAGATTTGATAGTTCTAAATTCTTTGCAAGATAAAGGTGCGGGATTTGGAAGTTTAACAAATAAAATTACTTTTATAGATAAAGATTTCAAGGTGGAACCGATGGAATTAAAATCTAAACAAGCCGTTGCAGATGATATTTTAAATAAAATAATAGCCCATTATGATGCGTAATATATTTAGTTTACTTTTAGTTTTAGCTTTTGGAATTGTGCAAGCGCAACAATTGAATTGTACTGTTAATGTCAATGCTGATAAAGCGGCGAGCACAAACAGACAAATATTCAACACGCTTGAAAAATCGTTAACTGAATTTGTTAATAAAACGGATTGGACTGGAGTTGTATATAAACAAGACGAAAAGATAAATTGTTCAATGTTTATTACCGTTACGGCTTATGATTCCAATCAATTTACAGCTACAATTCAAGTGCAATCTTCAAGACCAATTTATAATTCGACCTATTCATCACCTGTTTTAAATTTTAACGATAAAGATTTCTCGTTTAGATATACAGAATTTGAAAATTTGACCTTTAATCCTACCATTTTTGATTCGAACTTAATTTCCGTGATTTCATTTTACAGCTATGTAATTATCGGTATGGATGGTGATACTTTTTCAAAACAGGGTGGAACTAAATATTTAGAAACGGCTCAAGATGTTGCCAATGTTGCAATTTCTGGCGGTTATAAAGGTTGGAGTCAATCTGACGGAAATCAGAACCGTTATTTTTTGATAAATGATATGCTTTCAAACACTTTTAGTCCTTTTCGAGATGCAATGTACGAGTATCATTTTGAAGGTTTGGATTTGATGCATAAAGATTTAAATGCTGCAAAACTTAAAATTAAAGACGCCATAAATACTATTGGAAAAATTAACGATACCCGACCAAATGCTTTTTTAACACGAGTTTTTTTTGATGCAAAATCGGATGAAATTGTGTCTATTTTTTCTGCGGGTCCATCAATGGATATTCGAGATTTAATAGGAAGTTTAAATACTATTTCGCCTTTAAATTCTAGTAAATGGGCTGGAATTAAGTATTAAAAGCATAAAAATAAAATCAATTATTTCACTTAATAACTATAAATGCTAACGTCACTTTCTATTAATAATTTTGCTTTAATTGATAAATTAGGAATTGATTTTTCCGATGGTTTTTCAATTATTACCGGTGAAACTGGAGCTGGAAAATCAATATTATTAGGTGCATTAGGATTGGTTTTAGGAAAAAGAGCCGATTTGACTTCACTAAAAAATAAAAACGAAAAGTGTATTATTGAAGCCCATTTCCAAATTTCAAATTACAATTTACGTTCTTTTTTTGAAACCAATGATTTAGATTATGAAACAGAAACAATCATTCGTAGAGAAATATTGCCTACTGGAAAATCACGCGCTTTCATAAATGACAGTCCCGTAAATCTTCAAGAATTGCAAGATTTGAGTTTGTTTTTGATAGACATTCATTCGCAACATCAAACTCAAGAACTTTCAGAAGAGACTTTTCAATTTCAAATTATAGATGCTGTTGCCAATAATTTAGACGTTATTGCTACGTATTCAACCATTTTGAAATCTTATAAAAAAGACAAATCTCAACTTACAATTTTAAATACCCAACTTCAATCGGTTCTTAAAGAGCAGGATTACAATACTTTTTTATTAGAAGAATTACTTGCTGCACAGTTAAAAATTAACGAGCAAGAAGAATTGGAGCAAATATACGAGCAACTAAATAATGTTGAATTTATAAAAGAAAGTCTTGATAAATCTATGGCTTTGGCCAATGAAGAACAGTTTGGGATTCTTCAAAATTTGAAGGAATTGAAAATTGCTTTGCAAAAAACGGTTGGCTTTTCTTCGGATTATAAATCTTTATTTGAAAGAATAAATAGCGTTTCCATTGAATTTGATGACATTGCAAATGAATTGAATCAACTTTCGGAAAATTTGATTAATGATCCTGAACAATTGGATTTGGTCAATCAAAAATTGCAAACTATTTATAATTTGCAGAAAAAACACCAAGTGGGTTCTGTTTCAGAATTGCTTGAAATTCAAAATGATTTGGATAATAAGGTGGTTTCTGTTGGAGAATTGGAAATTGAAATAAATAAATTATCGACTAAAATTCAGAATACAACTTTAGAATTAGACAATTTTGCAACTATAATTCGAGAAAATCGTTTGAAAGCAGTTCCTGTTTTATCTGAAAAATTAATTTTTATTTTGGAACAATTAGGAATGCCAAATGTTCGATTTAATATGGAATTAAAACCATCGGATACTTATTTTGCAAATGGAAAAGATGAATTACAATTTTTATTTTCTGCAAATAAAGGTTCTGATTTTGGATTGTTAAAAAAAGTAGCTTCTGGCGGAGAATTATCGAGAATTATGTTGGCTACAAAAGCAATTTTGGCACAATATTCTAATTTGCCAACTATCATTTTTGATGAAATTGACACAGGTGTTTCTGGAGAAATTGCTAATAAAATGGGAAATATAATGAAAGAAATGAGTGCTAAAATGCAAGTATTTTCAATTACACATTTGCCACAAATTGCAGCTAAAGGAAATGTTCATTACAAAGTTTTCAAATCAATTCAAGGAGAAAGTACAATTTCAGAATTAAAATTACTTTCATCAGAAGAAAGAATTGTAGAAATTGCAGAAATGCTTTCTGGAAAAGATATTTCTGATTCTGCTTTAAATCACGCAAAAGCATTGTTAAATTAAATATTTTTTTACTTTTGCAAATGATTTTAATTAACAATAATCAAACAAACAAATAAACTACAAAAATGATCATAGAACCAAGAATGAGAGGATTTATTTGCTTGACAGCACATCCAGAAGGGTGCGAGCAAAGTGTTAAAAATCAAATTGAATATATAAAATCAAAAGGAGCAATTGACGGAGCTAAAAAAGTTTTGGTCATTGGCGCTTCAACTGGTTTTGGTTTGGCATCAAGAATTACGAGTGCTTTTGGATCAAATGCTTCCACTATAGGAGTGTTTTTTGAAAAGCCACCATCCGAAGGAAAAACTGCTTCTCCGGGGTGGTATAATTCTGCAGCATTTGAAAAATTAGCACACGAATCTGGTTTGTATGCAAAAAGTATCAATGGCGATGCATTTTCAAATGAAATAAAAAAACAAACATTAGATTTGATAAAATCTGATTTAGGTCAAGTTGATTTGGTAATTTATAGTTTGGCTTCACCAGTTCGAATGAACCCAAAAACAGGAGTTTTACACCGTTCGGTATTGAAACCAATTGGAGGAACATTTACCAATAAAACTGTTGATTTTCATTCAGGAATTGTTTCAAATATTAGTATTGAGCCTTGCAACGAGGAAGATATTGAAAATACTGTTGCAGTTATGGGTGGTGAAGATTGGTCGATGTGGATTGAGGATTTAAAGGCCGCTAATTTATTGGCACCAGGCGCAAAAACGGTTGCTTATTCGTATATCGGACCTTCACTAACAGAAGCAGTTTACAGAAAAGGAACCATTGGACGTGCAAAAGATCATTTGGAAGCAACCGCTTTTTCAATTACTGATAGTTTAAAATCTATCGGTGGAACTGCGTATGTTTCTGTAAATAAAGCATTGGTAACACAAGCAAGTTCAGCAATTCCAGTTATTCCGTTGTACATTTCTTTATTGTATAAAATAATGAAAGAAGAAGGAATTCACGAAGGTTGCATCGAACAAATTCAACGTTTGTATCAAAACAGATTGTATACTGGAACTGAAATCCCAACGGACGAAAAAGGAAGAATTCGAGTTGATGATTGGGAAATGAGAGCTGATGTTCAAGAAAAAGTCGCTAAATTATGGGAACAAGCAACAACGGAATCCTTGCCAGCAATTGGTGATTTAGAAGGATATAGAAAAGATTTTCACAACCTTTTTGGATTTGGATTTGAAGGCGTAAATTACGAAGCAGATACCAATGAAATGGTTCGTGTTTCAAGTATAATTTAAAAATAAAATAAATAATAATTAGCCACAAATTCACTGATTTTTAGAAATATAATCTTTGAATTTGTGGCTTTTTTTAATAATATAAAATATGTACAATTTATTAAAAGGGAAACGAGGAATTATTTTTGGAGCATTAGACGAAAATTCTATAGCTTGGAAAACTGCAGAACGAGTTCACGAAGAAGGCGGAATTTTTGTTTTAACCAATGCGCCCGCTTCCATAAGAATGGGGTCAATTGATGAATTAGCACTAAAAACCAATTCACAAATTATTCCTGCTGACGCTACTTCTGTTGAAGATTTGGAGAATTTAGTGGATAAAGCAATTGAAATTTTAGGCGGAAAAATTGATTTTGTATTGCATTCAATTGGGATGTCTGTAAATGTCCGAAAAGGGAATCATTACACCAATCAGAATTATGATTATACTGAAAAAGGATGGAATGTTTCCGCTGTTTCTTTTCATAAAGTGATGCAAGTTTTATATAAAAAAGAAGCGATGAACGAGTGGGGGAGTATTGTTGCATTGACTTATATGGCATCACAACGTGTTTTCCCAGATTATAATGATATGGCAGATAATAAAGCTTTTTTAGAATCTATTGCTCGTAGTTTTGGTTATTTCTTTGGTAAAGATAAAAAAGTTAGAGTAAATACTATTTCTCAATCGCCAACACCAACAAAAGCTGGACACGGAGTGAAAGGTTTTAATGAATTTATTGCTTATTCTGATGCAATGGCACCACTTGGAAATGCAACTGCACTGGATTGTGCCAATTATACCGTTGCTATGTTTTCTGATTTGACAAAACGAGTGACTTTGCAAAACTTATATAACGATGGTGGGTTTTCAAATATGGGTGTTAGTCAGGAGGTTTTAGGGCGATTTTAAATGTTATTTGTTTTTTTAATATAATTTAAACTTTTAATCATTACATTTATACTTTATTTAACTAAAATTTATTTTAACATGAAAAAAATTACTTTATTGATTACCTTTCTTTTGGCATTTATGCCTAAAATGGGAGCTCAAATTCTCTTTTATGAGAACTTTGATAACCCAGCGAATTGGTCTGCATGGACGGTAGGACATCCAGTTGGAGCAGAACTCGATTTAGGTTGGACAAATGTAACTGTGGGAGCGAATCCTACTTGTGCACCAGCTCTTGGATCAGGAATGGCAAGGTTTGGTTCTTATGATTTCGACAGAGACCAATATGATTTAAGTTCGCCGCCAATTGCATTTACAGGAGGGTCTTACAGAGTTACATTAAAAATGTATAGAGATAATGGTTATCCTAATAATACGGATAATATACAAGTTCTTTTTAATACAGGTCCGACTTCGGAATTAGGAACTTTATTAGGAACTTTAAACTTGGCAATCGGTTTTGATCCAGTTGAAGCAGCAATAGGTTGGTATTCTTATACCTTTAATATACCTGGTAATCCTACTGGCGATGGATATATTTCAATTTTAGGGACTTCTGATTTTGGAAATAATATTTATATTGATGAAATTGTTGTTGAAAATGTACCAAGTTGTGATAATCCAACGGGTTTAGTTGCTTCAGGAATTACTTCCTCTGGAGCAACCGTAGATTGGACTTCACCAGCGGTTTCTCCTACAATTGGCTATGAATATTATTATTCTACTACAAATGTTACACCTACTGGTGCGGCTATGGGAAATACGGCTGCAGGAATTACAACTACAACAATAGCAACTGGCTTATTGCCATCAACAACCTATTATTTTTGGGTTCGTTCTGTTTGTAGTGGGACTGAAACAAGTGCTTGGAGTAGTTCAAGAGCTTTTATAACTTCTTGCGCTACTATTACAAGTTTACCTTGGACAGAAAATTTTGACAATCTAACAACTGGAAATAATATTTTTCCTCTTTGTTGGGAATATGTTAACACAACAAGTAATTGGTCAATCGATGCTACAAATGTTATTGCACATAGTGGTGCTAATTCATTAAGAAGAACCTGGTCTACTGATGGATGGGCATTTACACCTTTAGCAGCATTAAATGCAGGAACTTCTTATACTTTAAGTTATTATATGAGAACGAAAGATATAAATGTAGGATATGATATTACCATAGGAGTTGGAACAGGACAAACTGAAACGGATATGGTAACTACATTGTCAACTGTTACAGGGTACCAAGGAATTACTTGGACTAAATTTACTTATGAATTTACACCATCAATAGCTGGGGATTATTCATTTGGGGTTCATGTTGTTGCTCCAAGTCCACCAAATGGAATCAATTTTGATGATTTTAAATTAGAAATAACGCCATCTTGTAATGAACCGTCTCTTTTAGTTGCCTCTTCATTAACTTCAACTTCAGCAATGGTTTCATGGACAGCACCTTCTTCTGTACCAGCAAATGGTTATGAATATTTTTTATCAACATCTAATACTGCTCCAACCGTTTCAACAGTAGCAACAGGTTCAGTTTTGGCAGGAATTACAATGGTTGATTTAGTTAGTTTAACTCCAGCAACAATTTATTATGTATGGGTTCGTTCTCTTTGCAGTCCAAGCGACATCAGTTCTTGGAGTAGCTCTTTGTCTTTTGTTACTGAATGTGTAGCTGTGACAAGTTTTACAGAAAATTTTGATAGCGCTTTGGCTTTTCCAACTTGTTGGGGAAAAGTAGGTACAATAGGAACGGCTAATATACAAACTGCTAGTCCAAGTTCAGCTCCAAATACTTTATATATGGTAGGTTTTGGTACTACTCCTGTAGTAAAAACTATTTTAGTTTCAAATTTAGGAGCTGGTACTAACAGATTGAAATTTGACATGAGAGCTAATTTTACCCTTGGTGGAATTATTGAAATTGGATATTTATCAAATCCTAATGATGCAACTACATTTACTGCATTAAATAGTGTAACTGCAAATTCATTTGATTATACTCAATTTATTTTTAGCCCTCCAGTAGGAGTTTATTCTGAATATTTAGCTTTAAGACATACCGGAACTCCTGGAAATAGTGTTTTAATTGATAATGTAGTTTGGGAAGCTAATCCGGCTACTGTTCCAACTTGTGCTTCAGGAATTTCAGCTACTATTAATCCAACATGTGGTAATTTTGCTACAGAAATAACTTGGACAGCAGCCACTGATGCAGATGGTTATAAATTAAATATTGGAACTACATCTGGTGGTACTGATATAATGAATAATCAAATTGTTGGAAATGTATTAACCTATTCTTTTGTTGGAAATGCAAATTCAACATACTATTATACAGTATTACCTTATAATTTTGTTGGAAATGCGGTTGGTTGTTCTGAACAGTCGTTAACTACTTTTGCAACTGGTTGTTTTTGTGATTCTTTACCAACTAGCCGTGACGGAGTTGGAATTACAAATGTTCAATTAGGAACTACTGACTTTCCAAATGGAGATGTAAGTTATTTTGATAATACTGCAACACCTGTAAATTTAGCACGTGGAATTAATACAAATTTACAAATATCTTTTGCTACTGGTTATACATATGGAACTAATGTCTGGATTGACTTCAATGACAATCTGACTTTTGAATCTTCGGAATTAGTATATACAGGCGTATCATTGAATGTTGACCCTACAGTACTAAATGCTTCTTTTATTATGCCAGCATTGGCAAATTTAGGTTCACACAGAATGAGAATAGGAGCTGCAGATTCAGGACAATTACCTCCTAACCCTTGTTATTCTGGTACTTGGGGAGTGACATTGGATTATACAGTTACTATTATTAACGCATCTTGTACACCTGCAGCAGGTAATGCTGCTCTTTTGACCGATTGTGCTAATAATCAATTTTTTGTAAATGTAAATGTTACAGCTTTAGGTAGTGGAACACCTTCGATTTCAAACGGAATTACTACATGGTCAATTACTTCAATTGGAAATGTACAAGTTGGTCCATTTGCAGGGGGAACTTCAAATGCTTTAGTAATTCTTCACGGTTCGGACAGTACTTGTGATTTACCTTTAGGTACATTTACGTATTCTTGCCCGCCTTCAAATGACGAATGTTCAGGTGCAATAGCATTGACTCCAGGTGGAATCTTTACAACTAATCCTCAAACGGGAACTATTTTAGCTGCGACAACAACTGCTGGAATAACACCTTCTTGTCAGGCAACAGTGTCTGCTGATGTTTGGTATTCTATAGTTGTTCCTGCTTCTGGTTCAATAACAATAGAAACAAAAGCTGCTGCTACAAACACAATGACAGATTCAGTAATTGTTGTATTTTCAGGAACTTGCGGTGCACTAACAGAAGTTGGGTGTAATGATGATGATGGTATTGGTAATATGTCACTATTATCTTTAACTGGACAAACTGTAGGAAGTACTCTTTATATTGGTGTTTGGAAATATGCTTTAGCTGCTCCAACTGCAACAAATAATGGTTTTCAAATCTCTGCTTATGATGCGTCATTGAGTACTAATTCTTTCAATTCAGCTGCTTTTTCGTATTATCCAAATCCAGTTAAAAACACTTTAAACTTGTCTTATTCTGAAAATATTTCAGATGTTTCAGTTTATAATTTATTAGGACAACAAGTAATTGCTAAAGCGATTAATGCAAATCAATCACAAATTGATATGTCCAATTTATCAAGTGGAGCTTATATGGTAAAAGTTACTGCAAACAATCAAGTTAAAATAATTAAAGTGATTAAAGAATAATTATTTTAACACTTATTTTTTTATAGAAAGCCATCAACGTAAAGTTGGTGGTTTTTTTATTTATATAGTTTATCTTTGTTAAATTATAAGTATTAACTAGATTTAAATAACGATGTATTTTTCTTTAATTATTCCTGTTTTCAATCGCTCTGAAGAAGTAAAAGAACTTTTAGAAAGTTTAGCACACTCTGATTTTAAAGAAGATTTCGAGGTTGTAATCGTTGAAGATGGTTCAACTTTACCTTGTGAAAATGTAGTTAATTCTTATAAAAACAAATTAAATATTTCTTATTATTTGAAATACAATTCAGGTCCTGGTGATTCAAGAAATTTTGGAATGAACCTTGCCAAAGGAGATTATTTCTTAATTTTTGATTCCGATTGTATTATTCCAAATGCTTATTTGTCAGAAGTTTCAAAACAATTAAAACATCACTATGTAGATTGTTTTGGTGGTCCCGATAAAGCATTGGCTTCTTTTTCAAACATCCAAAAAGCTATAAATTTCTCGATGACTTCTTTTTTAACTACCGGAGGAATTCGTGGTGGTTCAGAAAAAATAGACCGTTTTCAGCCCCGAAGTTTCAATATGGGATTGTCTAAAAAAGCCTTTCAAGCTTCAGGCGGATTTGGGAATATTCATCCTGGAGAAGATCCTGATTTATCTATCCGACTTTGGAATTTAGGTTTTGAAACAAAGTTGTTTTCCGATGCTTTTGTTTATCATAAAAGAAGAATTGATTGGGATAAATTCTACATCCAAGTTAATAAATTTGGAAAAGCGCGTCCAATTTTAAATAGTTGGTATCCAGAACATAATAAATTAACCTATTTCTTTCCATCACTATTTATAGTAGGTTTTTTTATTTCGATATTTCTTTTGATTTTCTCTCAAGATTTACCACTAAAATTATATTTCATCTATTTTTTCATATTATTTGTTACCGCATCATTTCAAAATCGAAGTATAATAATTGGCTATTTGGCGGTTCGTGCAACTTGGAAACAATTTTTAGGTTACGGATTAGGATTTATGGAGTCATTTTTTAAAATCATTATTCTTAAACAAAAACCAGAAGTCGCTTTTCCTGAATTATTCTTTAAATTATGACAAAAATAATTGGTTTAACAGGCGGAATTGGAAGCGGAAAAACCACGATTGCAAAACACATAAAATCGTTGGGAATACCTGTTTATATTGCTGATGACGAAGCTAAAAAAATGCTGGTATTACCAGAAACTTTAAATTCATTAAAATTAGTTTTTGGCAATGCTATTTTTGATGATGAAATATTAAATAAAGATAAATTATCAACTATTGTATTTAATAATCCCGAAATGTTAGAAAAGTTAAATCAAATCATACATCCCGCCGTAAAAAATGATTTTGATAATTGGCTAAAAGTCAATAAAAACTCCCCATTGGTCGTAAAAGAGGCTGCTATTTTATTTGAAAGTGGAAGTTATAAAGATTGTGATGCAATAATTACAATTGTAGCACCATTAAATAGTAGAATTAATCGGGTTATTAAAAGAGATAATACAAATTACGAAGCCGTTCTAAGTCGGATTAACAATCAATGGACAGACGAAATGAGAATTGCAAAAAGTGATTATGTAATTGAAAATGAAGATGTTAATGTCTCGTGTGCGCAAACCGAAAATATACTTAAAACATTGTCAAATCAATAAAAAATAAACCATTTGTTAATGTTTGGTTAATGTATTAATGATATAAGTGTTAAAATGTTAAATTTGTATTGATGAATAAATTATTTTTCCGATTATTAATTGTATTGATGAGTTTATCCCTAATTGGGATTATTTTGGTACAAGTCTATTGGTTCAATTCTTCTTTCCAAAATAATGAAGAGCAATTTCGCTTTCACGTTCAGCAAGCTATAGGAAATGTTTCCAATAAATTGCAAAAGCAAGAAGCATATAGTTTTTACGATAAGTACAATCGGTATAAAGACAGTACAGGAAAAGCGCCTCAAAAGAAAGATTTATTAGAGTTTTATTATGTTCAAAAAAACACTAGAACAAATGAGACCATAATTTATTCTAATAGTATTATTGCTGAAGATTATTCTATTTCATCGTCTGTTTTTAATAAGAAAATTGACAGTGTCAAATTGAAAAATTTCTCTTCAAAAAGAACAACTGAGGTTTATAATAACAATAAAATTGATAATTCAAGTGTTCAAAATAATTTAATTCCAGATTCAAAGACACAAAAATCAGGAAATTTAGATATTTTAGACAATGCACAATTTGAAATTTTTTTCAAGGATATTGCAGCAACAATGCCAATTGAAGAAAGGGTTTCAGTAGAAGTAATTCGGAAATTATTGTCAAATGAGTTGGATGTATTTGGTATTAAAACACCCTTTGAATTTGGGATTTATAGTAATAGTCTTGCAACTAAAATTAAATCGGATAAGTTTAAATTTGATAAAAACAATACTTATTCCATTCCGGTTTTTACAGATAATGAGGGTTCAAATAATTATCAATTACTAGTTAGTTTTCCGTACAAAAAGAAATTTTTATTTTCAGAATTGTTAGGGATTACAGTTTTATCGATAATTTTTACATTAATAATAGTAATTGCCTATTCGAGTGCGTTAAATCAATTGATTCGCCAGCGTCAAATTTCTGAAATAAAAACAGATTTTATTAATAATATGACACACGAGTTTAAAACGCCAATTGCAACGATAAATTTAGCTTTGGATGCTATAAAAAATCCTAAAATTATTGACGATAAAGAGAAGGTTCATCGGTATCTTCAAATGATTAGGGATGAAAATAAACGTATGCATGCGCAAGTTGAAAATGTTCTTAGGATTTCAAAATTGGAAAAAAGAGAGTTAGATATTAGTAAAGAATCTAACAATATTCACGATATAATTGACGAAGCTATTGAGCATATAAATTTAATTATTGAAGACAGACAAGGAACTATAACGACTCATTTTGATGCAAGTAGAACAACAGTTTTGTTAAACGATGTTCATTTTACAAATGTGATAGTAAATATTTTGGATAATGCAATAAAATATTCGCCTGAAATTCCAGTTATTGATATTTATACAGAAAATGTAAAAGACTTTGTAATTATAAAAATTAAAGATCAAGGTGCTGGAATGAGTAAAGTTGCTCAAAAGAGAATTTTTGAAAAATTCTATCGAGAACATACAGGGGATTTGCACAATGTTAAAGGACACGGACTTGGCTTGGCCTATGTGAAAAGAATTGTTGAAGATCACAATGGCGAAGTTTACGTGGAAAGTGAAAAAGGAAAAGGAAGTACATTTATTATAAAATTACCACTAATTAATTAATTATTATGGAAACAGACAACAAAAAAATTCTTTTAGTAGAAGACGATCAAAATTTCGGAGCCATTCTAAAGGACTATTTAATGCTAAACGATTTTGATGTTACATTAGCAAAAAATGGAATGGAAGGTTTTGAAAAATTCAAAAAAGACACGTATGATTTGTGTATTTTGGATGTTATGATGCCTTACAAAGATGGTTATACTCTAGCCAAAGAAATTAGAGAAAAAAACAAAGAAGTGCCAATTATTTTCTTAACAGCAAAATCTATGAAAGAAGATGTGCTAAAAGGATACAAAGTTGGTGCGGATGATTATTTGAACAAACCTTTTGA
>JBILPJ010000158.1:0-5393 GCA_044373975.1 Flavobacterium sp.
GAAGTTCCTGAAACACCTGAAGTTTTGTGTTCTGTACATTCTAAAATTACCTGAATTCTGTTACCTTTCTTTGCCATTTTGTATGATTATTCTTCTCGAATTTCGAGAGGATTATTTAATAAATCCACCTGCTTGTGCTTTTTTCAAAACTGCAGCGATTCCATTTTTGTTGATAGTTTTTATTGTAGATGCAGCTACTCTAAGAGTAATCCATCTGTCTTCTTCAGGAAGATAAAAACGCTTTTTTAGTAAGTTTACAGAAAACTTTCTTTTAGTTTTATTCATAGCGTGGGAAACATTATTTCCTACCATTGCTTTTTTACCCGTAAGGTCACAAACTCTTGACATTATGCTTATCTTTTATCGTTATTCAAAATCAGGGTGCAAAGAAACAAAAAATAAACCTATAATACAAAATTATTAAAGTAGATTTTTCAAAATTTCTTTTTGTAGCATTTCAAAAGCCTTATTTACGGCTCTATCTATCACTTTTTCACGGGGTTGACCAAAATCAAATTCTTCGACAATAACTTCGTTTGGTGTTGCAATTGCGATAAAAACAGTTCCGATTTCGGCTTTTTCGTCTCCTTTTGTTGGTCCTGCGTTTCCAGTTGTAGCAATTGCATAATCTGATTTCATCAATTTTTTCACTGCAATTGCCATCGCTTTTGCAACTTCAAAACTCACTACCGAATGTTCTTTTATGAGTAGTTCCGAAAGTCCAAGAACCGAAATTTTTGTTTCCGTAGCGTAACTTACCACGCTTCCTTTGAAATATTTTGAAGCGCCGGAAACAGAAGTTATCACTTGTGCGATTTTTCCGCCTGTACAACTTTCGGCTGTTGCCAATGTCTTGTTATTATCTGATAATAAACGTCCTAAAATCACTTCAATAGTTTCATCTCCATCGAAACCAACAATGATATCGCCAATTATTTTAGATAATGAAAGTACATTTTCGGCTATTTTTTGCTCTAAAAATTCCTTGTCGGTTCCTCGTGCCGAAAGTCGCAAACGAACTCTTCCAGGACTTGGTAAATAAGCCAATTTTATGAATTCAGGTAAATTATTTTCCCAATTTTCGATGCGTTCTGCAACCAAACTTTCTCCTTGTCCGTACGTCATAATTGTTTTATGAATTATATACGGACGCTCATATTCTCTGACAATTTTGGGGATAATTTCGTTTTCAACGATATATTTCATTTCGTAAGGAACGCCGGGCAACGAAATATAAACGGTATTTTCTTTGTTCATCCACATTCCTGGGGCGGTTCCCACTTGGTTGTGAAGCACGATACATTTTGAAGGAACCAAAGCTTGATCTTTGTTCATTTGTGAGGCTGGACGCTTCATTGCACGTTCAATTAAATCGATGACGTGTTTTTCAACGGCTTCGTTTCTGACCAATTTATCGTCAAAATATTCGCAGAAGGTGTGTTTGGTAATGTCGTCTTTTGTTGGTCCAAGTCCGCCAGTTATTACAACTAAATCGACTTGATTTTGAAGTTTTGAAAACGTTTCTAAAATATGGTTTTTATTATCGCTAATAGAAATCATTTCGTGAATTTCGACACCAATTTTATCTAATGATTTTGCTATAAAACCTGAATTGGTATCGACAATTTGACCTATTAGGATTTCGTCTCCAATAGTAACTATGGTTGCTTTCATTGATAAAATTTGGGATTATTGGGGATTATGTATTGGTCATTTGCAAATTGAAATCTTTCTTAATTTCTTTTATTGCTTTCTCAATTTGATGCGAAACACTTTTAAATATTTCTTTAATTTCTTTCTTTTTGCCATCGGATTTTGCCCAAGATTCAATTTGCAATATTTCTTCTAAAGCCAAATTTAATCCTAATAAATCCAAAGAAGGTTTTATTTTATGAGCAAATTCATAGCAAATTTGATGATTTTTATCTTCAATTCCTTGCTTTATTTTCGCTAAATCCATTGGGATTTCCGTGACAAACAAATGTATTATTTGCTGTACAAATTCAGGATCATTTTCTGAAATTGCATAAACTTTCGCTAAATTGTAGTGTATTGCCATTATTTTACTTGAATTCTAAACAGTTTGTTACCTTCTAAAAAACCTTCTAATGTATCGTCTGGACGAACAGCAGCAACCCCTTCAGGCGTTCCTGTGAAAATTATATCCCCAATTTTTAATGTAAAATATTGAGAAACATACGCAATAAGCTCATCAATCTTCCACAACATAAAGCTCGTATTTCCCTTTTGAACCGACACTCCATTATTTTTCAATTCAAATGTAAGATTTTCTAACGAATTAAAAAGATTTTTCTGCATAAAGTCGCCAATTACCGCTGAACCGTCAAATGCTTTGGCTTTTTCCCACGGCAAGCCCTTGTCTTTCAATTTTTGCTGCAAATCTCTCGCAGTAAAATCTATTCCAACGCCAATTTCATCATAATATTTATGCGCAAATTTGGCATCAATGTATTTTCCAACTTTATTAATTTTCACAATTATTTCCAATTCGTGATGAATATCTTCCGAAAATTCAGGAATCACAAACGGGTGTTGCCGCAACAAAACTGCTGAATCAGGCTTCATAAAAACCACTGGTTCGTCTGGGCGCTCGTTCTGCAATTCCTCAATATGTTTGGTATAATTTCTACCGATGCAGATTATCTTCATAAATTTAGTGGTCAGTGGTTAGTGGTCAGTTGTAAACTGAAAACTGACCACTATTTAGTATTCAACTTTCTAAGCTTTATTGCAGTTAAAACTTTCTTGGTATATAAAGGGAAATCAGCATTTTGAATCCAACTATAATAACCTGGTTCAGAGTCTAAAACCTTATTCACTTTAACGCCTTTGTGTTTTCCAAAAGCAAAAATCTCATCGTCATCGTCATCAAAAGCAATCATTCCTGCAAAATCAGCCAATCTTTTTCTGGTTGTAAATTCCGACAATGATTTCATATCATTATCCAAATCCGAATACCGATCTAATTGTGCTTTCAAAATCTCGTACGTTGCCATGGTATCGGCTTCTGCAGAATGCGCATTGACAAGGTTTTCACCACAATAAAATTTTAATGCAGCACTCAAAGTTCGTTCTTCTTTTTTGTGGAAAACGGTTTGAACATCAACAGAAACGCGTCCTTTCATATCAAAATCAACTCCAGCACGCAGCAATTCTTCTGCTAATAATGGAATATCAAATCGATCGGAATTATAACCCGCCAAATCGCTGTCTTTAATCATATTATATATCACCGACGACAATTCTTTGAATGTTGGTTCGTTGGCAACTTTTTCGTTTGTAATTCCGTGAACAGCTGTAGTTTGCCAAGGAATTGGAATGGTAGGATTCACCAGCCACGTTTTACTTTCTTTATTTCCGTTTGGAAACACTTTGAATACCGCTATTTCAACAATTCTATCTTTGGCGACGTCGATTCCTGTGGTTTCGAGGTCAAAAAAGCAAATTGGTCTTGTTAAATTTAATTCCATTTTTATTATTTAGTTGTACAAATATACTTTTATAATGCAGAATAAAAAATACATTTAAAGAAAGAAAATGAATTTAGATTTAGCCCTGATGGAAATGGAAATCCCACGCTTTTTAGCGTGGATTGCAATGGACAGCAGGAATTACAATTGAAAAAATGCCTAATATGGTGCTTCTAAAAAAACCAAAAACCCATCTCTTTAAAAAGGATGAGTTCTTGATGCCAAATTTGACGTTGCTGACGTCAAATTTAACGTTGCTGATGCCAAATTTGACGTACCTAGACGTCAAATTTGACGTTGTTGATGTCAAATTTGACGTAACCTGACGTCAAATTTGACGTGTCTGATGTCAAATTTGATGTTGTTGATGTCAAATTTGACGTATTAGAGTAAATTAATAGAATTATTTCACGATTTTTATATTGGAAAAAAAGGTGCCGTTGGAAATGGAAAGAAAGTAAACGCCTTTGGACAAGGTTTCGGGAAGAGCGATTTTTTGAGAAGTGTAACCCAATGGAAATTGCTTGTTATTTAGCAAATTAGAAACTTTCACACCATTGATATTGAACAAATCGACGTCTAATTTTTGGGATTCTTGGAGGTTAAAATCTAAATTCACAGTTTGATTTACGGGGTTTGGATAGGCTGAAAAAGTATTGTTTTGAATTGGATTTATAGGATTTGACAATGCCAATTCCGAGTTAAAACGGGCTAAACCGTAATCGGAATGAATTTGATTTCCAGAAACACCGCCAATAATAATTTTCCCATCATCTTGAATTACGATTGCATTAGCTTGATTATTTTCATTTAAAAAATCGGCTGTCACGACTCCATTTGTTCCAAAAGTAGTGTCATAATTCCCGTCTTCTAAAAACCGAATTAATTTGATGTCGGCACTGCAGCATCCGCCAGTTCCGTGATATTCTGTGATGAGAAATTTCCCGTCAATTTGCATTGCAACGCTTTCAATAAACTCATTTGAAAGACTATTAATAACCACTCCGTTATTCCCAAAAGCCGTATCTAAATCCCCGTTTGGCAGTAGCTGAGCGAGCATAAAAGCATACTTTGAACTATGGTGTTCGCCTGCAAGGACAATTTTTCCATCGGTGTTAACTTTAACGGAAAATGCTTTTTCATTGGCATCAGGCGAACCAATTATTACAAAACCAGCATCTCCAAAAGTTAGGTCTAAATTCCCAAATTTATTGAATTTTGCCACGGAAAAATTATAATCAAAGCCTAAATTCAAATCGAAATCTTTGGAAGTTGTGCCAGCAATAATAATTTCATTATCGTTTTGAAGGGTAATTGAATTTGCATAATCCCAAGCTTTTAGAGAGGTAATTACAACTCCATTATTCCCAAAACTGGTATCTAAAGTTCCATTGAAATTGTATCTAACCATTGCAAAATCACTATATGTTGCGTCATCCGAAGTGGCACCAGAAGCAATAATTTTTCCGTCATTCTGAATTATTACCGACGCGATTCTGTCTAATTTATCACTTATATTTGTAATTACACGTCCATCAATACCGAAGGAAGTGTCTAAAATTCCATTGCTGTCATATCGAACTAAAACAAAACGGGAAATAGAAATGCTTGAATTGTATAAATTTCCAGCTACAATAATTTTGCCGTCAGACTGCAAAGCTATTGAAGACATTACCATCAACTCAGGATAATTGGTAATTGCTTGTCCCAAATTTCCGAAAGTTTCATCAAGACTGCCATTAATATTATACCTTGCCAAACTAAATTGAGTACTTCCACTTTTGGTAATTGAACCTCCAGCAATGATTTTATTGTCGGGCTGAATCAATAAGGATTGAACGGCTGAATCGAAACCAGCAAAAGGGGTTATTACAATTCCGCCTCTTCCAAATGAGGTGTCAA
>JBILPJ010000069.1:0-10974 GCA_044373975.1 Flavobacterium sp.
CTGTTGCAACTCCTTTTATTGCTTGAGCATATAGCAAATTAGGATTCATTTTAGTGTCCTGATTTACAAACCAAGCTTTTAAATGAAGGGCTAATTTTTCAGCATATTTTTTATCATTTGTCAGAACATAAGCCGAAGCCAAAGCACCAGAAATTTGACTAAATCGAATCAAAGCTTCTCGATGTGTGGTAAAATTTGCTGGGTTTGTCAAGCCGTCTTTTCGAATATAAGGACCGTTTGGATTTTTTTCGTCAGGCCACCAATAATCCCCTTCAGAATAAAAATCGTGATTTGTTCCCGCACTTCTGTCACAAAAAGTGGTCGTTACAGTTTCTGGAAGTTCGTTCAAATAAGCATCCGCATTTTTAAGCACACGACTTCTTTCAATTTCATTTAAATTAAAAGCCATTTTGATATTGGAACAACTCGTGAAAGTAATTCCAATAAATAATAAAACAACTTTTAGGCTAATTTTTTTCATTTGAAAGAGGTAGAACTACCTAATTTATTGTTTCTTGAACTTTAAAAATTCTCCTTTAAAATTTTGATTCAAGATATTCATTTCAATAAAATCTCCTATCGAATTTGGAATTACTTCAATGGACGCTTTTCCATTTGCCATTTTTATAGATTCACTTCCAGTTGGAGTTCCTTGATTTTTTAGCGTTACACCACCTGATAAACACTGAAAATAAACACGATCTTCATAATCCAAACAACGCAATTTATTTTTATCGACTGCAATTGCAGTTACAAGATAATTTCCGTTTTTCATTTTTTCTGCTGATAATTTCAATCCATCAGCTGCACCGCTTTTAGTAAAACGATAATTCACATCGATTGTATCGGATACTTTTTTTCCGTCATTTGAAATTCCAACAGCAACAAAAGTATTTTTTCCATCTGCGAAATTCACTTCCCAAGTCAAACCACAAGCAGGAAAAGCAGTAATATCACGAACTTTA
Organism: Flavobacterium sp.; assembly: GCA_044373975.1. Taxonomy (GTDB): domain Bacteria; phylum Bacteroidota; class Bacteroidia; order Flavobacteriales; family Flavobacteriaceae; genus Flavobacterium. The sequence goes on from JBILPJ010000069.1 coordinate 966, forward strand.
ATTCCTAATGAAACTCCGTTTTGGAAGAACTCCACTTTAGGACAATTGCTATAGACATTTAAAATTCGAGGCGTGTTTTTTGGCCCTTGTCGTTCTGTCCAAGTATGTGATTCGATGTATGTAAATGGTTTGTCGCTCCAATAACTTTTGAATACATAATAGGCATCTTTAGGATTTCCATTTCTGTCAACCAACCCTTTCTGATTCATATATGGAATATCATCTTCAGGACGTAAAGGCGTTGCAAAATCTTTGAATGCCCATTGCATATTTCCTACAAATGTTGGGTCGTTTTCAGAAATGTGTAAATGCCAATCAAACAAATCAACGATATAGTTTTCGCTCCAATCCCCAATTTGAGCAATATTAGCCACTTTAGTTTGAACGATTGCTTCTTCCCAACCTTCCGATTTTATTTGACCTTCGCCAGTAATTGGATTTTCCGAGTGACGACCAACATGGCTATCACCACCGTATTCTGCATGAATAAAATGTTTGTAATCTAATTTATATTTGTCGATTGCTTTTTTATAACTTTTATAACTTCCTGAATACCAACCCGACCAAATTGAAGGAGAAAATACATCTACAATTTTTGAACCTTCTTCATATTTACGAATAGCCGTTTTTCGACTTGGGTCTAATTTGTGTGCAATATCATTAAGATCTGTTAAAAAAACGTTTGTTTTTGATGTATTATCACCATCTTCAAAATCGGGTAACCAATTCATTTCATTTCCTAACGACCACATAATAATCGATGGATGATTGAAATTTTGATTGATTATTTCACCAAGCATATTTTTTGCATTGGTTTTCCAAACATCATTTCCAATACCACCACGACACCATGGCAATTCATCCCAAACTAATAAACCCAATTCATCACACGCTTTATAGATTTCTGGATCTTGTGGATAATGCGCCAAACGGACAAAATTTGCACCCATTTCTTTGATAGATTCCATGTCTTTTCGATGTTGCTCGTTAGACATTGCTGCCCCTACTCCTGCATGTTCTTCGTGACGGTGCGTTCCGCGAATTAAAACTCGTTTTCCGTTTAAGAAAAATGGACCATTATCTTTAAATTCAAACCATCTAAAACCTACTTTATCCTCAATTTTATCCTTTTGGATTCCATTTTCTAGCAATGAAACGGAAACAGAATATAAATTTGGTTTGTTGACATCCCATAATTCAGGATTTTTAATATCATTAAAAGAAATTGTAGTTTCTTGACCTGATAAATTTCCTTTTTTAGTTGCTACTATTTTTCCTTTTGGATTGGATAATTGGGCAACATAATTGAAACTACTTGGGTTTTGAAGATTTTTTACAGTTGCAATTACATTTAAAGAAGCTACTTTTTCTGAAACTTGAGGTGTAGTTATTTTAATGTTATGAATATTGTTTTTTGCCATGGAAAGCAACCAAACGTCTCTTGTAATTCCACCGTAAATGATGAAATCGCTTTTTTGAGATGGAATTATTTCAATGTTATAACTATTATCAACACGAACTAAAACTTCATTATTTCCTTCCTTAATAAATTTAGAAATATCAAAAGTAAATCCGATGTAACCACCAATATGTTCGCCAACTTCTTTGCCGTTTACATATACTTTAGTAGTAATATTGGAACCTTCAAAATATAATTGGTATAGTTTATTCGAATCAATATTTGTAATAACAAGATTTTTTTTATACCAACTTGCGCTTCTTCTGTAGCCTGGATCATTATCAGTTGCATCCAAACTGTTCCAAGAATGAGGTAAATTTAGGGCAACCCAATTCGTTGCGTTTTCTACTTCCGAAATATTTTTAGTATCATTTTCTAAGTAATTCCAACCCAAATCGATGTTGGTTTTAGTTCGTAATATACTTTCTGATTTTTGAGCATAGATTGCATTAAAACCAAATAATAAAATTACAGATAATAATTTAGAGAGAGTGTGAGTTTTGAATTTCATAAAAATTTAAAGAGATTGTTTTCTAATAATTGCTTCTAAATAATAATAATCAGCATATACAATTGGTTGGTCTATTTCATCTTTTTTAGGCCAATTTCCAGTGCTATGATTTAAAATAAATGGCCCTTTTACAGTTTCATTTAATAGATATTTATCAGAACTTAATGTGTTTATTACTTTATTTGAGTAGTCTAAATAGGTTTGATTTTTTGTAAAAGAATATAATTCAATTAATGCAGATGCCATTATAGCAGCCGAAGAAGCGTCTCTAGGAGCATTTGGAATACTCGGATCATTGAAATCCCAATAGGAAATTCCATCTTCTGGCAATGTTTTATAATTTATATAATACTTGGCTGTAGCTTCAGCTTGTTTTAGATACTCTTTATTTTTTGTGTAGCGATAGGACATCGTAAAACCGTAAACTGCCCAGGACTGTCCTCTTGCCCATGACGATTCGTCTTTGAATCCTTGAAAAGTAGCTTTTTTTCTTACCCCATGAGAAACGGTATCATAATCAACTACGTGATAACAACTGTTGTCTTTTCTGAAATGATTTTTTAAGGTTGTATTGGCGTGTATAATTGCAATGTTTTTAAAAGTAGGATCGCCAGAAATTTTTGATGCCTCAAATAACAATTCGAGATTTAACATGTTGTCAATAATAACTGGGTAATCGAAAAGTTCTTTACTGTGATTCCAAGATCTGATTGCGCCAATTTTTGGATTGAATCTAGAAATTAGTGTTTGAGCGCTTTTGACAATAATTTCCTTATACTTTTCATTATTTTCAACTGCTAAACCTTTTCCGAAACTCCCATAAACCTTGAAACCCATGTCGTGAGTTGTATTATTGAATTTTTCTTTTTCAATAAATGCGTTCCATAAAATTGCTTTTTCTTTGTATCTAATATCGCCTGTGATTTTGTAAATCTGCCAAAGATTTCCAGCATAAAAACCACTTGTCCAATCTTTAGATTTTACTTTTTTCACCACTCCAGTTGAAACATCCATGCTTCTTGGAATCGAAACGGAATCAATTGGGAAATCTAAAAGTTTTGAAAATCTAGCATTGATTTCTTTTTTTATTTCAATAGGAACAGGCTTATATTGGGCTTGACAATTAAAATTGACAACCGTAAATAGAAGTATATAAAATAAAGAATTAAATTTCTTCATGGTGGATTTGAATATCTGATTAAAAGCTTCTAAAAAATAAACCAATTAGTTCAACTAAAAAAGACGTATTAACAATAAACTCATCGAGATTATTAACACAATCAAAATTGATTGAAACAAATTGATATTAATTTTTTTGAATTTCATTCCACAAATATAGAATGAGCTATGATTTCAAAAATCCAAAATAGGGTATTCAAAAATACAAAAGCGTAAAAAAATGTTATTTGGCTTAGGCTTTTGAATCGTCAGAAAATTTATTCAAGTATTGTGTAGGGGTTTCTCCGAACTTTTTTTGGAAACATTTACTAAAATATTTAGGATTATTAAACCCTACTTTATAACTAATTTGAGAAATGTTTATTTTGTTTTGTTCTAATAATTGCGCCGCTCTTTTCATTCTAATTTCATGAATAAACTCATTGGGAGTAAAGTTAGTCCACGCTTTTATTTTAGTGAAAAGCATCGTTCTACTAACTCCAAGTTCAGAACAAAAAAACGGAATATCAAATTGTTCATTTGAAATATTTTCTTCCACAACTTTAAAAGCCTTCTTTAACAATTGCTCGTCAAGTGATGAAACTGCAATTTCGCTTGGCACAAAATTGTCTTCAGATGAAAATTTAGTTTTTAATCTTTGTTTAGAGGCAAGCAGATTTTTTATTCTTAATTTGAATTCAATTAGGTTAAATGGTTTGCTAATATAATCATCGGCACCGCTTTCTAGTCCTTCAATTTTATAGATTAACGAAGATCTGGAAGTTAGTAATATAACTGGAATATGACTGGTTTTAATGTTCTCTTTAATTTTTGCACATAATTCTGTACCTACCATTTCAGGCATGATTACATCACTTACAATTAAATCTGGAACAAATTTCAACGCTTTTTTAAGGCCAACTGCTCCGTTTTCAGCAACGATAACATTGTATTCTGCTTTAAGCAAATTTTTCATAAAAGATCGTAAAACTTTATGATCTTCTACAATTAAAACAGTCAGTTTTTCATCGGTAACTTCTAAATCGTTAATATCTTCTTCGTCTTTAATTTCAGGCAAATCCAATTGAACTTCATATTGTGCGACATCGTCACTTATTTTAAAATCTTTTAAAATTTCTTTGTCCGAAAGATGTTTTCTACCAAGTTGCATTACCACTTTAAAAACGACTCCTTTGGTACTTTTATTTTCAACAGTAATAGTTCCTTTATGAAGATTTACAATGTTTTTTACAATAGACAATCCAATACCAGTACCTTTATTGTAATTTATTTGAACTTCATTATGTGTTGGAATTTCAAAAAATAAGTCAAATATTTTATCGATATGTTTCTTATCAATTCCAATTCCATTATCTTCAACTTCAATACTAATTTCGTTTTTCTCTTTTCTAATTTTAATTGCAATTTCACCCCCTTTTGGAGTATAACGAAAGGCATTTGATATTAAATTATAAAAAACACGTTCCAATTTAAACCTGTCAAAATAGACTAAAATTTCCTCTTCAGAAGATTCAAATGTAAATTTATAACCCCCATCTTTTGCATATTCTGTAAAGGATAAAAAGATTTCCTTTATATATTTTACAATATTTCCTTCGGCAGCTTCGAGTATAAATTGATTGTTTTCAAATTTTCTAAAATCCATCAATCTATTGATTAATTTCAAAAGATGATTGGCGCTACTTTCAATAACGAGGAGTTTTTTATACATTTCATTTGAACCGTTGTAGTTCAAAAGTATCTGTTGTAATGGACCAAGAATCAAAGTTAAAGGGGTTCTAAATTCATGTGAGATATTTGTGAAAAACTGCAATTTCGCACTATTATCTTCTTTATTTCTTTCGCTTTCTCTGTATTCCAATAATAATTCTTGGCGCAATTTTTCTTTAGATTTTATTATCCAGGCCAAACCATAAAGTGAAATCCATAATAAAATTGCATACAAAGAAAGTGCCCACCAGCTTTTCCAAGGCGCGGGTTTTACAACTATTTCTAAAGTGGTTGGAACAGCATTCCAAACCCCATCATTATTAGCACCTTTTACTTCAAAAACATACGTTCCTGAATTTTGAATCGTAAATGTTGCAGAAGTATTAGAGGTTGTCGTCCATTCATTATCTAACCCAACCAATCGATAGGAATATTGATTATTTGTAGAATTTACAAAATTAGGAATTGCAAAATTTATAGTAAAATTGGCTTTGTCATAACTTAAAGTTAGTGATTTTGTATAGGCAATAGCTTTATCTAAAACGTCATTTTCATTGGCAACATTTATAGATTTGTTATCAATTTTAAAATCGGTTAAAATAACTTGTGGTGAGTATTTATTAATCGGAAGTTTTTTAGTGTCAAAATAAGTAATTCCCGAAGGACCTCCATAATAAAATTTATTATTGCCAAGTTGTAAAAAAGCATTATCATTAAATTCATTGCTTACTAAACCGTCTTTTTGGTCATAAATAAAAGCTGATTTATTTGATAAATTATATTTGATGATACCATAATTAGAACTCATCCATAAATTATTAGCATCATCTTCTGAAATAGAATGTATTGCAGTTACATCTGAATCGTCTTTTTTAATATTTATTTTATGAAAATTTGTACCGTCAAAATCATAAAGTCCCTTTGCCTTAGTTCCTATCCAAATTTTTCCTTTTTTATCTTGAAATAAGGACAAAATATCATCTCCAGAAAGTAATTTACTATCAAAAAAATAGTGTTTTATATGATAGGTTTTATTATTAAAATCATTAAGATTAATAACATTCAGTCCACTTTGAGTTCCAATCCACAAATTGTCTTTTTTGTCAATTAGCAATGTTCTGACTCTATTATTAGTCAAAAAATTATCAGAATAATTATCATTGCCAATTATTTGATAGGAATTATTTGAACTATCGTATCTAATTAATCCTTTGCCAAACGTACCTAACCAGAAAATATCGTTTTTGCGCCCTTTTTTAATTACATAAACGCCCGATTCTTTTAATACGTTTTTTAATTCCGGAGCGATTTTATCGTTTACAAATCTTTTAGATTTAATATCATAAGCTGCCAATCCTTCGGTAAAAGTTCCAATCCAAAGAATACCAGAATTTGAGAGACATAATGATTTTATATTATCAACAGAAATACCATTGGAAGCATCCGAATTAAGTTTAGAAGTCATTCCCGTTTTACTATCCAAAACAGTAATTCCACCACCTTCAGTTCCAATATATATATTTTTATTTGCATCAGCAGCCAATGAACTTACTACATCATAACTTAGTGCGCTTGTTCCCGAATTTTGATTTAAATTGGTAAAGTTATTATTTGATTCATCCCAAATACTAATTCCATTGTAATAAGATCCAATCCAAACCGAACCTCTTTTATCTGTGAAAACTGATTTTATTTTCCCGAAACTTGTCTTTCTATCAGGATTATTATATACTTTTTGAATGCTTCCATCGTTTTGAATTGTACTTACACCTTCATACGTTCCAACCCAAGCAACTCCTTTTTTATCAAAATCTAAAGTTCTTACATCCGTATTTATTTGGTTTTGATTTACTGAAAATGGAATCAATTTTTTTGAAGTTGGATCCAATTTTAAAAGCCCATTTGTTTTGGTAGCAACCCATAAATTCCCAAAATAATCTTCTTTGATGTCCTGGACATAAACACTTTCGTTATTTACGGTATAATATTGTTTGAATGAAAAAGTATCGCCTTTACGATTTATTAATTGGCACAAACCTTTAGATGTTCCAATCCAAATTGCTCCTTTTTTTGTTTCATAAACAGACAAAACAAAATTGTTTGGAATACTTAAATTGTTCTTAGAATTATGAAAAACAGAAGTAAACTTTTGAGTATTTTTATTGAAAATTGACAATCCACCCGCAGTTGCAATCCAGATTTCATTTTTAATTTCTTTAATATTCCAAATTGTATTATTAGATAAAGTATTGGCGGCATTGCCATGCAAATAATGCTTAAAAATATTGGTGACTGGATTATAACAATTAAGACCATTATAAGTTCCTACCCATATATTTCCAGTTTTATCACCTTCAATAGAAAGAATATCATTATTACAAATTGACAAAGTATCTTTAGGATTGTTTCGAAAAACAGTAATGCCACTTCCATCATATCTATTAAGACCATCGCGAGTTCCAAACCACATTTGCCCTTGTAAATCTTGATGAATAGCAATAACAGAACTTTGTGAAAGTCCATTTACAGTTGTAATATTTTTTAATCTGTATCGGTTAGATTGAGAGAAAGAACCGATAGTAAATAAAATAATAAGGGAAAATAGCAGTAGGTTTTTCATTCTTTATTTATCTGAAAATAATTCAAATTGTTTAATCATTTAGTGAAATTAATACATTGACAATTGAAAAACAAAGAAAATTACTTTAATCGTTTTTTTAGTTGAAAATAGTATAAAGATGGAATCTTTGTCATTGGCCGATTTATAAATTCTATGTAGGCATCTGGGCCATATTTAACGGTAAAATTTCTATTTCCATTTATTCCAATAATTCTTGCAAAATGCCCTTCGTCCATTCCGTTAAGTTCAATTGGAGAAGTATTTTCACCTGAAACCTCTACGTTTATATTCCAAAAAGTGGAATACGCGCCGTGTGACGGTTTCCAATAACCAGCTCCGCCGCCTTCAAAAAGGGGATATTTGTTATCTGCATTTGCTTCAAAATGTACTTTTATATTATCAAATAAATTCTGATGATTGGCTCCTGCATGTTGATCTAAATCAGGATCTGTAAAAAGCTCACAATTTTCATAGACACTTTTAGTAGAAAAAGTGTTGAAACTTAATGGATGAACCGCCTTATTATATACTTTTAAATTTTCGACTAATACATTATGAACGCCACCCATTGCAACGGTATAATGAGCTATGTTTTTCCCTTCTGTTACAATATCTTTAATAGTTACATTGGCAATTTCTTCTGTTAGAATGCCACTTTCAGCATTATTGATACTAACATCTTGAACCCAGCTATTAAAAACACGCGTCAAGAATACACCATTATATCCTTGTTCCACATGATGCGCAACTCTTGGAGAATCTGGAAAACTAATTCGTAAATGCTCAATACCAACTTCAGACAAATGATTCCATTCTATCAAAAGTGCTTGGTAATTTGGTTTTACATCTATCAATAAAGGCGTTTTAATAGTAACCTTTTTTTTAGAAATAGACACAATTTCAACTTGCTGGCGAACCAGTGCTAATGTTGGTTGTTTCCAATGAGAATAACCAACTTTAACTTTTGAATTTTTGTATAATGCTTCAATAATATTGCCTTTTTCACCGTCTTTATTGAACAAATCTAATTCGACAACATCGCCCACTTTTAATCCATTTACATCTGAAACAGTAAATACACTTTCGCCTCTTTTTCCTTCAATAACCTTGGCGAGAACCGTTGGCGGAGTATCAAATTTTTCCATATATGCTTTTACACGTTGGTTTGGAATTTGTGTCCAAATCATGCCGCCTGACCATGCGTATTGTGAAAATGGCAAGTCTAAATTATTTTCTTTTTCAATTTGTCTTTTGCCTGTTGAAGTTAAATATTCGCGAAGTTCCGCAAGAGAATCTGGATTTTTTAAATACATCATTGGACGAGGACAGAAAATCTCAGTTCCTTCTTTTCCAGAACCAGCGCCACGTAACACAAAGTTACTTCGCTCAATATATAAAATATCACTTAGAATTAATTTTCCAGCTGGCAATTGTAAAACAATACTTCCTTGAACTTCATTTGCAGCTTTTAATGCTTTTAATAATGCTTTTGAATCGTCTAAATTATCATTGGCAATTACACCATAATCAGTAGCTAAAATTATTTTTTCATTAATTACAGGAATTTTAATATTTCCAAAATGATACCCCGCATAACTAAAATCAGGTAAGAAATTTTGTGAGGAAACTTCTTTTTGACTAATTATTTGGGGAATTTCTTGTGAATAAATTATAGATGTATTTAGTATAATTGAAAATAAGACAACACTATAACTTATTATTAAACTGAATATTTTAGAGTTTGAATTCATAATATAATTTTTAAGTAAAATTTATTGAAAATGTAATTCTAATCGAAAAATCCATTTCACAATTGAATAAAATCGTGAAATAGATTTTCAGTAGATTCGTAATAATATCAAATAATTACAAATCAGTTATCGGACTATATTTTGGAACTAGCGTTTTCATTACTGACCAAGCAACCAAATATGCCACTGCACAAATTGCAAACATGATAGTATAACCTGTTTGAATATGACCTAATCCATCATAATAATCAAATAAAGCACCACCTAATTTTGAAACTAAAACACCTCCAAGACCACCGGCCATTCCTCCAATTCCAATGATGGAACCAATGGCTTTTTTGGGAAACATATCAGAAACTGTGGTAAAAATATTAGCCGACCACGCTTGGTGAGCAGAAGCTCCAACTCCAATTAACAGAACTGGAATCCAAAAACTTATGTATCCCAAAGGCTGCGCTAATAAAACCACTAATGGAAATATTGCAATAACAAGCATGGCTTTCATTCTTCCTTCATAAGGATTGTGTCCTTTATTGATAAAATACATTGGAAACCAGCCTCCGCCGATACTTCCAACCATCGTCATACTATATAATACGGCCAACGGAAGTACAATATCTGTTCCTTTCATATCAAATTGCGCTTCAAGATATTTTGGCAACCAAAACAAAAAGAACCACCAAATTCCATCGGTCATGAATTTTCCAAATACAAAAGCCCAAGTTTGTTTGTATCCTAATAATTTAAACCAAGCCACTTTTTCTTCTTTAGGGGCTTCA
>JBILPJ010000195.1:0-4334 GCA_044373975.1 Flavobacterium sp.
ATATTTTCGGTTATTACTGCTTCATCATCATGAATATAATCGTATTCGGCTTTTGATAATCTTTTTTGTTTAGATGGAATTTCATAAAACATAAACCAGAAAATTATCCATATAAAACCAATGGCTCCAACAAGTATAAATGCAAATTCCCAACCATAATATTCTGCAATCACAGGAACGGTTAAAGGCGCTAAAATTGCTCCAACATTAGAACCAGAATTAAAAATTCCTGTCGCAAACGAACGTTCTTTTTTAGGAAAATATTCTGCTACCGCTTTTATTGCTGCAGGGAAATTTCCAGATTCTCCAAATCCCAAAACAGCTCGGGACAACATAAATCCAGCAATAGAGATTGGAACTGCTCCTACTCCAATCCAAACCATAAATGTTGAAAATGCGGTTCCAACAGGCAAAGAATAAGCATGCATAATAGCTCCTAATGACCAAACTGTAATCGCTAAAATATACCCTTTTTTGGTTCCTAATTTATCAATTATTCTACCAGCAAAGAGCATCGAAATAGCATAAATAAACTGGAATACTGCTGTAATATTAGCATAATCACTATTAGACCAATTGAATTCTTTGGACAAACTGGGTGCTAAAAGACTCAACACTTGTCGGTCTAAATAGTTTACAGTAGTTGCAAAAAATAGCAAACCACAAATAGTCCATCTGTATTTTCCGATTGATTGATTTGTTTCTTTCATAGTAGTTTTTAGGTTTGGTTAGTTTTTGAATTTATACAAATTCGGGTAGTATTTATTGTTTATTTATATCAAAATAAGCTTCTGCATTTTTATAACAAATGGCTTCCACAATGTTTCCGATAAGTTTCATATTATTCGGCAATTCGCCTTTTTGAATTTCATCGCCCAGAACATTGCACAAAATACGTCTAAAATATTCGTGTCTTGGAAAAGAAAGAAAACTTCTGGAATCGGTTACCATTCCAACAAATCGGCTCAATAAACCAAAGTTAGAAAGTACGTCCAATTGTTTTTCCATTCCGTCTTTTTGATCCAAAAACCACCAAGCAGCACCATATTGCATTTTGCCTGCCACTTTTCCATCGTTAAAATTAGCCGCCATCGAAGCAAACATTTCGCTATCACGGGGATTCAAATTATAGACAATAGTATTGGTTAAACCGTCGCATTGACTCAATTTGCCGAAGAACTTGCTCATATTATCAGCCATGTTCAAATCGCCAATAGAATCAAATCCTTGATCAGGTCCAATATCCTGTAGCATTTTAGCATTGTTGTTTCTTATCGCCCCAACATGAAATTGCTGCGCCCAAGATTTTTTCTTATTCATCAAAGCCAATTCAAATAATAAAGCCGATTTGTATTTATTAATCTCCAAAACAGAAACCGATTCGCCTTTCAATGCTTTAGCAAAAATAATATTTACTTCACTTTCTGTATATTCGTCTCCATAAAAATTTGCATGTCCATGATCGGAAATTCGACATCCCATTTCATGGAAAAAATCATGACGTTCTTGAAGCGCTTTTATTAAATTTGAAAAATCAGTTATAGAATAACCAACTGTATTTGCTAATTTTTGAATCCAATCTACAAACGCTTGTCCTTTTTCCATTTCCGTAGCTTTGTCGGGACGAAAAGAAGGTAAAACTCTAATTTCAAAATTATCATCTTGCAATTGTTTATGGTAGCGCAAATCATCCGTCGGATCATCCGTAGTTCCCACAACAGCAACATTCATCTTACGAAGTATGTTTTTTACACTGTATTCTGGTTTTTTCAATAAGTTAGAACATAAGTTATAAATGGACTGGGCAGAATCTGAATCCAATAATGTGGTGATTCCAAAATAATTTTTCAATTCCAAATGAGTCCAATGATACAAAGGATTTCTTAAAGTATAAGGAACCGTTTCTGCCCATTTGATAAATTTTTCATAATCGCTTGCATCGCCTGTTATAAATTTTTCATCCACACCATTGGCACGCATGGCTCTGTATTTATAATGATCCCCATCGATCCAAATCTGGTATAAATTCTCAAATTGGCGGTCTTCGGCAATGTCCTTTGGAGACAAATGACAGTGGTAATCAAAAATAGGTTGTGCTTTTGCATAATCGTGATATAGCGTTCTTGCTGCTTCACTATGTAACAAAAAGTCATCCGTAATAAATATATTTTCAGCCATAATTTATATTAAAATAAACTTCGTTCTATTCCCATTTCCAAACCTCTCAATTCGGCAAGTCCACGCAAACGACCAATTCCTGAATAGCCTGGATTTGTTTTTTTATTCAAATCATCCAACATTTGATGTCCGTGATCGGGACGCATCGGAATAATTCGTTTGGTCTCTTTTTGTTTTTTTAGAATGGATTTTACCACTTCATACATATCCACATCGCCTTCTAAATGATTGGCTTCATAGAAATTTCCTTCGGCATCACGTTGCGTACTTCTCAAGTGAATAAAATTCATTTTATCCCCATGACGATTTACAATTCCTGGCAAATCATTGTCGGCAATAACTCCGTAAGAACCCGTACACATGCAAAATCCGTTTGAAGGCGAATCAATTGCATTTAATAATTGTATCAAATCTGCTTCTGTAGAAACCACTCTTGGCAATCCTAAAATTGGATAAGGAGGATCGTCAGGATGAATTGCCATTAAAACTCCGGCACTTTCAGCAACTGGAATAATTTCACGTAAGAAATAATATAAATTTTCTTTTAATTTACTGGCATCAATTCCATCATATCCTTGAAGTACTTTTAAGAAATCTTCCACAGTATAAGACTCTTCAGCACCTGGTAAACCTGCAATAATATTTTGTTGCAATTTTACTTTATCAGCATCAGTTAACTTTTCAAAAGTCGCTTTCGCTTTCGCTTGTTGTGCTTCTGAATAGGTAGTTTCTGCTCCTGGTCTTTTTAAAATAAATAATTCAAAGGCAGCAAATTCATTGATGTCAAAACGCAAAGCTTTAGAACCATCAGGCATTTCATAAGACAAATCGGTTCTTGACCAATCTAAAACAGGCATGAAGTTATAACAAACAATGTTAATTCCACAAGTCGCTAAGTTTTTGATACTTTGCTTGTAGTTTTCTATGTATTTCAAATAATCACCCGATTGTTTTTTGATGTCTTCGTGAACTGGAATGCTTTCTATAACAGATAAAGTTAATCCTGCCGCTTCCACTTCATTTTTTCTTTTCATGATTTCATCTACTTCCCACACTTGTCCATTTTTAATATGGTGTAATGCAGTAACAATTCCTGTTGCCCCGGCTTGTCTCGCGTCAGCTAATTTTACAGGATCATTTGGTCCGTACCATCTCCATGTTTGTTCCATAACTATATAAATATACTATTAAATACTATTTTTTAAACTCCGCTAAACGCACTAAAACCTCCATCAATAGGAATAACAACACCCGTCACAAAAGAAGATGCGTCATCACATAAATATAACGTGGTGCTAATTAAATCTTCTGGTTCTCCAAATCTTCCCATAGGAGTTTGATCTATAATGGTGTTTCCTCTTGCAGTCAATTCACCGTTTCCAGTTGTCAATAAAGCACGGTTTTGATCGGTCAAGAAAAATCCAGGAGCCAAGGCATTAACACGAATTCCCACTTTTGAAAAATGGACTGCCAACCATTGCGTAAAGTTAGATACAGCCGCTTTTGCACCACTGTATGCTGGTATTTTCGTCAAAGGTGTAAAGGCATTCATCGAAGAAATATTCAAAATGCTACAGCCTTTTTTGCCTATCATGTCTTTTGAAAAAACTTGCGTTGGCAATAAAGTTCCGATAAAGTTTAAATTGAAAACGAATTTTATTCCTTCGGCATCCAAATCAAAAAAAGTTTTGAAACCTTCGGTTGTATTTTCTAAGTCCTCTTCTAATAGAAATGGATTTGATGTGGTTCCCAATGGGTGATTTCCTCCTGCACCGTTAATCAAAATATCGCAGCTTCCCAATTTTTCATTTACTTCTTTTCTGGCTGCTTCTAATGATTCTTTTTCCAAAACATTTGCTGCAACACCAATTGCTTTTCCTCCGGCTGCATTAATTTCTTTGGCAACTGCATCTGCGGCTTCTTTTTTTAAATCCAAAAGGGCTATTTGGTAGCCTTGTTTAGCCAATGCTTTTGCCAATGTACCACACAAAACTCCTCCTGCTCCTGTTATAACTACTGTTTTCATAGTTTAGTTTTTTATAGTTTGAATTAAACTCAATACGATTTTAGTTTCCGATTCGATAGTTGCATAATCTTTGTCAGCCATTAATTGTTTGCTGATTAATTTGCTTCCCATTCCCACTGCCGAAACTCCT
>JBILPJ010000159.1:0-5364 GCA_044373975.1 Flavobacterium sp.
AAACTAAAGGAGAAATTAATAAAGCTAAATTAGAACTCGAAAATATTAGTCGAGATTTTCCAAACAATGAAATATTAGAAGTTTATAAAACAGAATATAAATTCAAAACTAAAGAGGAATTAATTGCCTTGTGGAAAAACGGAAACGAGAATTAGCACAGCTCATAACAGCTACTAAACGGATTTGGGCAATCGGCTTAATGGGAAAATGGTTTTGTATTTGGATGTTTAATGATAACCGAAAAATAAATCTTAATTTAGAACCCAAACCCGCTGTAGTATCAGAACGTTAGCGGATATTTTAAACCAAAAACACGAATTAAAAATATATGAAATGGAACCAAACATTATTAATGATTGTATTAGGATATACTTTAATTAATATTTTATTTTATACTCATATGTTGAATATTAATGGTGGGGGTTCATTAATATATGTTATTATTTACCCTGTATTTTGGCTAATCACAATTATCATAATAAGTGTTTTGACATATAATAGAAGAAAAAGTTGGCTTTCAAAACAACAAAAGGCATCTACAATATTTCTTTTTATCTTTTGTACACCAATTCCATTATTAATAGTATATAACTTAATTCAGCCAAGTACATATTTATCGAGTTCTGGTGGATTTAAATCCGAAAATGGATTTTCAATCAAATATGAAACTTGGGATTATTCAAATGGAAAAACTGCGGTTAAGAAGTTTTGGAAAAATGAAGATAAAGATTCATTGTGGATTTATTTTGACAAAAATGGTGACACATTAAAAACTGAAAATTATAAAAATAATAAATTAATTAATACAAAAGAATACAATAAAAACATCCGCTAACAGCTAGAGTATCGTTGCGTGCGCAGCACGAACAATGAAACTCGTGTTGAACAGCCTGACCTGTTTTTACGGGAGAACCGATTGTACGTCCGCCACACTATGCACTTATCGTTAAAATTTTTGAGAGAATAACAAGAGGATTTAGTGTCCTCTTTTTTATGGAATAATATCAAGATGGTTTTTCAGTGTTTTCTGTCAATTTTGGTTACAAAATCCCCTACCTATAATTTAGTTTTTATAGAAACCAGAACTTGTCTACCGCCAGCAGTACGGGAGTGTGAATGAGCAAAACAAACTAATAATCAATAAGGTGAAAGGTTTTAATCATTCCCAACCCACTTTGAGTAGTCCCAATGTGAATTGGCAAGAATTTGACAACGATTTCGACACCCGCGAATTCTTGCAAACCGCTATACTGCGTTTGCAAAGTTTGATAGATGGTTTATGAAATGCGAAAATCTTGCACGATTACGACAACTATCAAGCGGCCTTAACCGATTATGACTTTGCGAAATACAAGGCATAGATGAATGCGGTAGGATTTCAGACTAAGGTTGCCGAGATAGGGCAGTTTTTAAATAGTGGACCTCGACCACCAAGTCTAGAACCCCAACACCCTAATAAATGCATTTACCACGTCTGGAAGTCCGTTAACGGGGTCTCGAACCCCATTAACGGGGTCTGGAAGTGGTCAAACGGGGTTGTATAAGTGCATTAACGGGGTCTCGAAATGCATAATTGGGGTCTCGAACCCCATTGACGGGGTTCTGAACCCCATTAATGGGGTTATACAACGTGGTAAATGGGGTTCTGAACCCCATAATTGGGGTTGTATAACGTGGTAAATGGGGTTCAGGACGTGGTAAACGGGGTTGTATAACGTGGTAAACGGAGTTCTGAACGAGGTAAACGGGGTTCAGAACGTGGTAAATGGGGTTACGAAGCCGTCATTGCGCGGCACTTGGCAATCTGATGATTGTAAGGAAGTACTGTAATGAGTAGGTATCCTCCAAAGCTAAAGCATTGGTTACTGTATGCACCGAGCCGCTTCCCCAAAGCTAAAGCATTGGGTTACTATATGGGTCGAGCCGCTTCCCCAAAGCTAAAGCATTGGGTTACTATATGGGACGAGCCACTTCCCCAAAGCTAAAGCATTGGGTTACTATATGGGTCGAACCTCTGGTTCTTGCACGTGGAGTGTGAGAGTCCCGTAGGGATGGTATATATGGTAACAATGGACTTTAGTCCGTTGGTGTAGCAAAGGTAGAGCCATAGGTAGAACCGCTAGCAGAGCCACTAACATGTGCGAATCCCGTAGGGATGGGACATATAGTTGCTATGGACTTTAGTCCATTGGCAGTAAGAAGGAGTTGTTATAAGAAACATAAAATAATAGAATAATAAAAATGCAAATACCTAACATCAAGTACATATCCAAGTAGTTTTTGCAGTTAAATACCGAAAAGCGGTATTAGAAAAAGAATGGCGAGAAACGGTGTTTGGAGTTATAAGAAATCTAATAAATGAAATAGGATGTAAACCATTATTGTGAATGGCGTTGAAGATTATGTGCCCAAGCTGGTGCGAGCGTCTTGCTCTTACCCTCAAAGAAAATCTCTTCCCTACTTTGCAAAAGTTCTTATGAAAATATAAACGTGATTTCGTAGCCCAGACAGCAGCGGTATCCTGTTGTGGCGGTGTTCGCCACAACAGATATAGCGAATGGCGGGTGGAATTGTGAGTTGAAAATAAAACGTGAGCTTCTAAAAATTAAAAAACAATCAATTTCAATGACAATAGCAATATGAATTTGGTTTCAAGGGAATTCTTCCAAAAACGGCGTGACTATTTTAACAACTTCTAATGAAAGTATTAACCATTTTGTGCGCTATAAAGTTCTAAATTTACATAATTAGGATTCGGTTTTATATATAATTAATTGAAAAACAATAGGTTATGATGAATTATAGTAACGAATTAGAATTCAAGTGTTCCCGCTATAATTGATTGACATATTGAAAGTTAGTAACTAAAAATTAGAAATTATGAAAACAGTAATGGTAATGTTATTTTTAAGTTTAACAACTTCTTTTTATGCCCAAGTTAAGAAGGGGGAAGTTGAAGATCAAAGTATGAAGCCTGAGGAACTGCCCGAAATTGTTATTAAAGCTGCGGGAAAAGATTTTTCAATTTACATACCTGATAGAAATCCAGATGAAAATGTTAGGTATCTTCAGGATAAATTCATTGCGTATGATCTTGGTAAAGATTATGAAGGATATGAGTCGTATTTAGTAACTATGGAAACCGAAAAAGGGTCATTGGCAGCGACTTACAACGAAAATGGTAAGCTTACCAGTGTTGTTGAAAACTATGAAAACGTTAAGCTTCCGAGTGCTGTAATTTTTTCAATTTATAAAAAATATCCCGGTTGGCGAATTGTAAACGATCAGTTTTTATATACGCAGGAAGATGGGGATATTATTAAAAAACAATACAACCTAAAAGTCAAAAAAAATAAGAAAACTAAAAGATTAGTGGTACAGCCAAATGGTGAAATCATTAAGGGATTTGATTAAATAGTGGTAATTTAATTAAATAAAAATGAGTTTGACACTTCAATTTGTCAAACTCATTTTTGTTTATAAAGTTGTTAAGGTTTAACTTTCTATCAATTCCGATTGATTTCTAAACACCAATTGTCCGTTAAAACTATCTAATAAAATAATACTGTCAATGGCAATTTTACCAGATAGAATTTCTTTTGATAATTCATTTAAAACCTCTTTTTGAATGACACGTTTTACTGGTCTTGCTCCAAATTGTGGGTCGTAGCCTTTCACCGATAAATAATTAATTGCTTCTGGTGTAGCATCTAAAGTTATTTGTTGTTTGGCAAGCATTTTCATAACTGATTTCAATTGTAAGCCCACAATTTCTTTAATATTCTCATTTGTAAGTGGAGTAAACATTACAATTTCGTCAATTCTATTGATGAATTCAGGACGAACTGTTTGTTTTAATAAATTCAGAACTTCCATTTTTGCAACTTCAGTAGCGGCTTCCACCGAAGCGTCGGTGCTTCCTTTCAGATTCTCAAATTTCTCTTGAATTATTTCGCTTCCCATATTGGAAGTCATTATGATAATGGTGTTTTTGAAATCAGCCAAACGCCCTTTGTTGTCCGTCAATCTTCCTTCATCTAAAACTTGCAATAAGATATTAAAGGTGTCAGGATGCGCTTTTTCAATTTCATCTAATAAAATCACAGAATACGGTTTTCTCCGAACGGCTTCTGTTAATTGTCCGCCTTCTTCATAACCAATATATCCCGGAGGCGCACCCACTAAACGGCTCACACTGTGGCGTTCTTGGTATTCGCTCATATCAATTCGGGTCATTGAATTTTCATCGTCAAAGAGATATTCTGCTAAGGCTTTCGCCAATTCTGTTTTTCCAACACCTGTCGTACCAAGGAATAGGAACGTACCAATTGGTTTTTTGATGTCTTGCAATCCTGCGCGACTTCTACGAACGGCATCGCTAACGGCTTCAATTGCTTCTACTTGTCCCACAACTCTTCGGTGCAATTCAGCTTCTAATTTTAATAGTTTTTCTCGTTCGCCTTGAAGCATTTTCACGATAGGAATTCCAGTCCATTTGGCAACTACTTCGGCAATATCTTCTCGGGTAACTTCTTCTTTTATCAAGGAAGTTCCTGATTGATTTTCCTGTAATTGTTTTACAAAAACATCCAATCGTTCTTGTGCTTCTTTTATTTTTCCGTAGCGAATTTCAGCTACTTTTCCATAATCGCCTTCGCGTTCTGCACGTTCGGCTTCGTATTTAAAATCTTCAATTTCTGTTTTTATGTTTTGAATGTTGTCCACCACATCTTTTTCAGATTTCCATTTGGCATAAATTTCGTTTCGGTCTTCTTTTAAATTCGCCAAATCCATTCCCAAAATCCGAAGTTTGCTTTCGTCTTTTTCTCTTTTTATGGCTTCAATTTCAATTTCTAATTGCATGATTTTACGATCCAAAACATCTAATTCCTCTGGTTTTGAATTGATTTCCATTCGCAATTTAGACGCTGCTTCATCAATTAAATCAATAGCTTTATCAGGCAAAAATCGATTGGTGATGTAGCGTTGCGATAATTCTACAGCCGCAATAATAGCCTCGTCTTTTATTTGAACTTTATGATGCGTTTCGTACTTTTCTTTGATTCCACGCAAAATTGAAATGGCACTTTCTGTATCTGGTTCTTCGACCATAATTTTCTGAAAACGGCGTTCCAGTGCTTTGTCTTTCTCAAAATATTTTTGATATTCGTCTAATGTGGTTGCCCCAATGGCTCGAAGTTCGCCTCTTGCCAATGCAGGTTTCAAGATATTTGCCGCGTCCATTGCACCTTCGCCACCGCCAGCACCAATTAAGGTGTGAATTTCATCAATAAACAAAACGATATCTCCTTCGGCAGCCGTAACTTCTTTAACCACTGATTTTAATCGTTCTTCAAACTCGCC
>JBILPJ010000160.1:0-5353 GCA_044373975.1 Flavobacterium sp.
ATAAATTTTATTGTCTTTTCCATTGATTGTTGAAGGTCCCAAAAGATACGAATGCCCTGAATTTGTGTAATAATCCAAGTGATTTGATTTGATTGTATTTTCAGGTGTTTTTACTGTTACGGCAGTTAGAAATTGGTATTTTTTTTCGGCAACATAATATTTTCCTGACTTGCTTTTCAGCGTATTTCCTTTGTTGGTAATCAATCCGCCTGTGGAATAAAAAGCTTCTTGACTGTTTCTATTGAAATTCAAAGTATCTGTTACCAATGACATTTCTGGTGATTTCAAAATCACTTCGCCAGTTGCATACGCTTGTTTGATATTTCCATTGTATTCAGCATATTTGCTGGTCATTGTAAGTGTATCACCTTGAATAATTTGCACATTTCCAAAGGCTTTTATGTAGTTTTCTTTTTGAAACCAATAGGCTTTATTGCAAGTTAAAATGGCACCGTCGTGATTCACACGAACATTTCCGGTAAGCAATGCGGCATCAGGAATTTGTAGTTGGTTGATGTCTGCAAAATCGGAATGCTCAATGATAATTTTCTTTGGTGTTTGTGCCAATACCGTATTGAAACTGAATAGAATGATACAAATATTGATAAGAAATAGGTGCTTCTTCAAAGGTTTAATTTTTTGCCAAATTTAAGAAAAAGGATGCAATGCTACTGCAAATTATGATTTATTTATTAATTGTAGTTTAAGCTTTTATTTATTGGGTTTCAAAGTCAATTTTAAAATGATAAAACCTGTTATTGCTGCAATGAAAGAGGCGATTAAAATGGCAATTTTGGAATTCACAATATCGGCTTCATTATCAAATGCTAAAAGCGTAATGAAAATGGACATAGTGAAACCAATTCCCCCTAATATTCCTGCTCCGAAAATGTTTTTCCATTGCAACTTTTTAGGCAATATGCAAAATCCTAAAGTTACTCCCAAATACGAAAGAATCCATATTCCTAAAGGTTTTCCAATTACTAATCCGAGAATAATTCCGATGCTATTGGTGTGCGATAAACCTTCATACCAATTGGTATTTATAATAATGCAAGTATTCGCTAATGCAAATAAAGGCAAGATTATAAAAGCGACAGGTTTATGCAGAAAATGTTGTAATTTATAGGAAATAGTATCTTTTTTTCCATCACCAAAAGGAATTACAAATGCCAATAAAACGCCTGTAATTGTTGCGTGAACTCCAGAATTTAGCATAAAATACCACATTAAAATTCCTCCAATTATATATGGAAAAAGAGTGGTGACTTTCATTCGGTTTAGTACAAATAGAAATCCCATTATTCCCAAAGCAATTCCTAAATTTAAGAATGAAATTGTAGAAGTATAGAAAACAGCAATGATTATAATTGCGCCCAAATCATCAATTACGGCAAGGGCTGTAAGAAATATTTTTAGAGAAGTTGGCACTCGATTTCCTAAAAGCGATAAGATTCCAATTGCAAATGCAATGTCTGTTGCCATTGGGATTCCAGCTCCAGATTGCGTTGAAGTTCCAAAATTAAAATACAAATAAATAAGTGCTGGAACGACCATTCCGCCTAAAGCTCCAAATAATGGTAATGCCGCTTTTTTTAGTGTTGATAGTTCGCCGATATAAACTTCTCGCTCTAATTCTAAACCAATTAAAAGGAAGAAAATAGTCATTAATCCGTCATTAATCCAATGAACAAGGCTGTGATTTCCAATTTCTATGTTCCAAATTTGAAGGTATTCTGTTTGAAAAATAGAATTTGCTAAAAGCAATGAAAATAAGGTAGCGAAAATCAAGATAATTCCGCCTGCTTTTTCACTTTCAAAAAAGGATTTGAATAAATTGGGTTCTTTCATAAAAATATGATTTCAAAGATAAAACGCCTTGATTTCTCAAAGCGTTTCCTTAATTATTTTGTAATTGTTTGTTTTCGATCAGGACCAACAGAAATAATTTTAATTGGCACTTCAACTTCTTTTTCAATATAGTCGATATATTCTTTTAACTCAATTGGCAACTCGTCATACGTTGTCATTCCAGTTAAATCAGCTTTCCAACCTTTGAATTCTTTATAAATTGGTGTCACATTTTCAGGTTCAATATTATAAGGTAAATGTCCAATTTTTTGACCTTTATATTCGTATTCTGTACACACTTTCAACGTTTCAAATCCAGACAAAACATCGCCTTTCATCATCATCAATTGTGTTACACCGTTCACTTGAATTGCATATTTTAAAGCCACTAAATCCAACCATCCGCAACGTCTTTGTCTTCCTGTAACCGACCCAAATTCGTTTCCAACTCTTGCCATTGTAGCGCCATCTTCTCCGAAATCTTCTGTAGGAAATGGACCGCTTCCAACACGAGTGGTATAGGCTTTGAAAATTCCGTAAACTTCTTTTATTTTATTTGGTGCAATTCCTAAACCAGTACAAGCTCCCGCCGCTGTTGTGTTTGATGAAGTTACAAATGGATACGTTCCAAAATCAACATCCAATAACGAACCTTGCGCACCTTCACATAAAATAGATTTTCCTGCTTTTTGAGCTTGGTGCAAATATTCTTCACTATCAATAAAGGTTAGTTTTCTCAAGTCTTCAATGGCTTCAAAAAACTCAACTTCTAATTCGGCTAAATTATATTGAATAGCAACATCATAGAATTTTATCATTGCTTCGTGCTTGTCAGCCAAGGCTCTGTAGCGTTCTTTGAAATCTTCCAATTCAATATCTCCAACACGAATTCCATTTCTACCCGTTTTATCCATATAAGTTGGTCCAATTCCTTTTAAGGTAGAACCAATTTTAGCTTTTCCTTTTGAAGCTTCAGAAGCTGCATCCAATAAACGGTGGGTTGGTAAAATTAAATGTGCTTTGCGAGAAATGATTAATTTGTTTTTAATGTCCAAATTAAATCGTGCCAATCCTTCAATTTCTTTTTGAAAGACAACAGGGTCAATTACAACTCCATTTCCAATAATATTAATTGAATTTTTATGAAAAATCCCAGAAGGAATAGTTCTTAAAACGTGTTTTATACCGTCAAATTCTAAAGTATGACCTGCATTTGGACCACCTTGAAAACGGGCAATTATGTCATATTTTGATGTAAGTACATCTACAATTTTTCCTTTTCCTTCATCTCCCCATTGTAATCCTAATAATAAATCTACGGTCATTATGTGTGTTGTTTGTGTGTTGTTTTTTAATTTTATTTGGAATAATTCCTATTTTATTTTTTTGGAACCATATAAATATAAAGAGTGATTGTGCACATTTATATCAAATATTTCTTCGATTGTTTTTTTAATCATTTGTATTCTTGGATCACAAAACTCAATTACTTCGCCAGTATCTGTCATAATTAAATGATCGTGCTGCTTGTCAAAATAGGACTTTTCATAGTGCGCTTGATTTTGACCAAATTGATGTTTACGAACCAATCCGCAATCCAATAAAAGTTCAATTGTGTTGTAAAGTGTGGCTCTGCTTACGCGATAATTTTTGTTTTTCATCTTCACATAAAGATGTTCCACATCAAAATGCTCTTCGCTTTCATATATTTCTTGAAGAATTGCATAGCGTTCAGGTGTTTTTCTGTGCCCTTTATTTTCAAGATACAATGTAAAAACATTTTTTACAATTTCTTGATTCTTACTGTTATCAACGGATATTAGTGTCATATTATGCAAAGATAAATTATTATTTTAATTATTAAATGTTTCAACTTGAATGTTCAAAACTTTAATTTTTATAAACGCGTGTTACTTTATCAATGCCGTCTATTTTTCTAATTTTTGCCATCATTTTTTCAAGAATTGCATTGTTTTTTACAATTACGGCTACTTTTCCGTTGAATAATCCAGCTTCAGTTGTCAACGAAATACTTTGGATATTGATGTTCATATTACTTGAAATAACTTTCGTAAGTTCATTGGTAAGTCCCAAAAAGTCCATTCCTGTAATTATCAAAACGGCTTTAAATTCTTGTTGAGACGAATCAATCCATTTTGCTTTTATAACTCGATACGCATAGTTAGATTGCATACTCAAAGCATTAGGGCAATCTTTTTTGTGAACTTTAATTCCTTCATTTATGGTAATAAAACCAAAAACTTCATCGCCAACAATTGGATTACAACAGGCGGATAATTTATAGTCTAATTTATCTTGTTCTGCGCCAAAAACAAGTAAATCATAATTAGTATTAATTTCTTCCTTGTTGATATGTTCTGTTGCTGTTGAAGGCGCTCTTTTGATTTTATTCTTAAAGAAATTGATAATTGAATTGCTTTTTAACGCTGCAAAATCTTTAAGTTGTTGGTTTTCTATAGAGCCAATTCCAACTTTATAAAATAAATCCAAACTTGTTTTAAGTTTGAAATAAACCACCAATTCATTAATAGTTTTCTCATTTAAGGCAACTTTTAGATGTCGTAATTTTCGAGTTAAAAGTTCTTTTCCGTCTTCAGCAACTTTCTTCGTATTCTCATTTAAGACATTTTTAATTTTAGTTTTTGCGCGAGAGGTGGTCACATAATTTAACCAATGCGGCGTTGGTTTTTGATTTACAGAAGTAATCACTTCAATTTGATCGCCACTTTTCAATTCAAAATTTAGCGGCACCAATTTTCCATTTACACGAGTTCCTCTTGTATGAACCCCGATTGCAGAGTGAATACTAAACGCAAAATCGAGTGATGTAGCGCCTTTCGGCAATGATTTTATTTCTCCAGTGGGTGTAAAAACGAAAATTTCTTTGGAATAAAGATTCATTTTAAAATCTTCAACAAAGTCAACTGCATTTTTTTCCTGATTTTCTAATGCTTCCTTTAAGAGATTTAACCAAACATCCAATCCGCTTTCTTCCGTTGCCCCTTGTTTGTATTTATAATGTGCAGCATATCCTTTTTCGGCAATTTCGTCCATTCGTTCACTACGAACTTGAACTTCAACCCAACGCCCCAAAGGTCCCATAACAGTGATGTGAAGCGCTTCATAACCTGTTGATTTTGGTGATGAAATCCAATCTCGCAACCGACTTGGACTGGGTCTGTAATGATCTGTTACAATCGAATAAATCTTCCAAGCGACAAATTTTTCATCGTGTGGATTTGATTTATAGACAATTCTAAGTGCGAATTTATCATAAACTTCTTCGTAACTCACATTTTGAGCCTTCATTTTTCTACGAATAGAATAGATTGATTTTGGTCGCCCTTTTATAACATATTCAATTCCTTCCGCATCCAAAGATTTCTTCAAAATTTCAGATATGTTCTTGATATATGCGTCTTGTTCCTCTTTTGTTTCTTTAATTTTATTGACAATATCTTTATAAACAGCAGGCTCGGTA
>JBILPJ010000161.1:0-5314 GCA_044373975.1 Flavobacterium sp.
TATTTGATACGGTAATTTTATTCAGCAATTCTAACAGCCATTTGCCGTTTTCTTTATTCATTTGAACCGAATATGTTTCTTTTTTATCGTGGAATGTCAAGGTCATCATTTCCCAAGAACTTCCTTTTTTAGTTTTTGTAAAATAAGAAACTATTGGAATACCGCCAAGCCAAACCACTTTTGAATTGGGTTTTAAAGTAAGATCATTTTCTTCAGAAATAGCATTGAATATAAAGTCTTCCGAGATTTTTGTTTTTGGAATTTTAAACTCAAACCAATCTTGCAATGGATAGTCAAAACAAATTCCGTGCATGAAATTATAAAGTGATTTCTTCAAACCAAAACTAAATTGCTCGTGGTCAATTCCTGTTGAATCAATGAAATTAATGTCATTATTAGCAAATGTTCCAATGACTTCGGTTTCTTTGACAACTCCAAATTTTTCTGGATACATTCCCACGGGACTGTGCGCCGTCATTGCAAATTGATGCCAAAATCCCGATTGCAAAATCCCAATTTCAAACAATTGACGCACCATTTCCAAACTGTCAACTGTTTCTTGCACGGTTTGCGTTGGATAACCGTACATCAAATACGCGTGAACCATAACTCCAGCTTCGGTGAAATTCCGAGTGACTTTTGCCACTTGCTCCACCGTTACGCCTTTGTCAATTAGTTTTAATAATCTGTCCGAAGCCACTTCCAATCCGCCTGAAACCGCAATACAACCAGACGCTTTCAATAACAAACACAAATCTTTGGTAAAGCTTTTTTCAAATCGAATGTTCGTCCACCACGTTACGGATATTTTTCTGCGTAAGATTTCCAATGCCAAAGCACGCATCAATGCTGGTGGTGCCGCTTCATCAACAAAGTGAAACCCGTTTTGCCCTGTTTGCGCAATCAATTCTTCAATTCTATCGCACAATAAATTGGCAGCAACAGGTTCGTATAATTTTATATAATCTAATGAAATATCACAGAAAGTACATTTTCCCCAATAGCAACCGTGCGCCATCGTGAGTTTGTTCCAGCGACCGTCGCTCCACATTCGGTGCATTGGATTCACAATTTCTATTACAGAAATGTATTTGTCTAGAAATAAATCGGAATAATCTGGCGTTCCTACTTCCGCTTGTTTGTAATCAGATTTGGTGGAATTATTCTTATAGACAACTTCGCCATTTTCTAAAAGAAACGTTCTTTTATATTCGGAATTTGAAGTAGAATTCAAATTGTCAATTAGTAATTTCAAGGGCAATTCGCCATCGTCAAGCGTAATAAAGTCAAAAAACTCAAAAACTCGTTTATCGGAAAGCGAACGCAATTCGGTATTTGGAAAACCGCCGCCCATCGCAATTTTAATATTTGGAAAATGCTGTTTTACCCATTGCGCGCATCGAAAAGCCGAATATAAATTTCCTGGAAAGGGAACAGAAATAAGAAATAATGTGGGTTGAATCGTTTCAATTTTGTATTTCAAAATCGAAATTAATAACTTGTCAATATAGGTAGTTTCCTGATTTAAAGCTTCGTATAATTCATCAAAAGAATTGGCACTTCGCCCCAAACGTTCGGCATAACGACTGAAACCAAAATTATCGTCGATACATTCTACAATAAAATCAGAAATATCTTCCAAGTACAAAGTGGCAAGGTGTTTGGCTTTATCCTGCGTTCCCATCGTTCCAAAAGCCCAATCCAATTCTTCGAGTTGTGCAAATCGAGACGCTTCAGGCAAATAATCGTCCTGACATATTTGTAACGCTAATGTTGGATTTTTCCCTTGCAAAAAAGAAATAACACCATCAATTGTTTTTATGTATTCGTCTTGTAAAGCTAAAATACGGGTGGAATTATCCGAAATTGATGTAACTTTAAACTTTAAACTTTGGACTTTAAACAAATTTTTAAGCCCTTCCTTCGAAAACAATTCTAAAATCACTTCAATCCCCAAATCCGCTTGAACCGCAGGAACGGCAAGGGTATTCAGAAAACCTTTGATATACGCAGAAGCTGGATACGGCGTATTCAGTTGCGTGAACGGGGGCGTGATTATAAAAACGTTGGTTTTCAAATGAATTTATTTTGCACAAAAATAACTGCAAAAAATAACTTTATTGCTTTTATCGCTAAAAACTATTGATTTGTGTTTTTCAACGTCTTATAAATAAGGTACGAATACACAATTGGCACAATCGAAATTACAGCGGTAATGCTAATAAAAAAGTAAAAATTAATATTTTCAGGCAAAACCAAACTACAAATTACAATAACAATCCCACCGATAACCCACATTTTCCAGCTAAAAGATGCGTCAATTTCCACACTTCTTCACTCTCTAATGTCCACGGCGTTTTGATGCCAATGAAATAATTTTGCTTGATGACTTTGAAATAATTACCCATAAACACGAATAATGTTCCAACCAAAATAACAATCATACTTGGATTTGAAAGCTTTTGATTATTAGAAATATAAATAATTATAAGTGCCAAAACCGACATAAAAGCCACCAAAATAAACTTAAATTGGGAGTATTTTCCACCCATTGCTTCGATGCGTTTTTTGGGGTCAATTTTGGGAACCACCAGCATCAAAATATACGTTAGTACAGGCAATAAAAACACCAATCCAATCAACGAATATTTGCTTCCCCAATCATCAATTTCTCCATTTAAATTCCAATGTAAAGGCACACTTTCGGGCAAACTGTTCCACACAAAACCCAAATACATAAATGGCAATAACACAATTCCAATAATCGGCAATTCTTTTTTCAATGTTTCGTTCATCGTTTTTATTTTTTAAAAGTTAAAATCCACTGCAAAACGTCTTCCATAATGGTAGTATTTATGGAATAAATAACGTATTGCCCTTTTTTTTCAGAAGCTATTAAATCGGCACGTTTCAAAATGTCCAAGTGATGCGAAATACTTGGTTTTGAAATATCAAAAGAAGCCGCAATATCTCCAGCAGTCAAATCTTTCTCCTTCAAAAGTTCCAAAATTTCCCTTCTTGTCACATCGTTCAACGCTTTGAAAATAGCATTCATATATCTTCATTTATATATTTAGACAAATGTCTAAATACTTTATTGATTAACAAAATAAAACAACAATTATTTTTAATTCTTTAAATATTTTGGAGCGAATTGTCCTCTTGTATTTGGAATTGCAATTCCCGCTTTCGGCTATATCTCTTCGCTTCGCTGCGAGGATACCGCCTCAATCGGGGCTGAGGGAGAATTTGTTTTGATGATTTTTATATTTTGGCTTTAAATAAAACTGATGTTGAATAATTAAGACTACATTTGAAAATAAATAATGCGAAACAAACCTTCGCCAATCTACCCAAATTTGGGGTGATAAGCGAAGGTTTGTATCGCCTATATACAAGTTGGCAGATATTTTCACGGATGCAAGACGAATTAAATAACTTAATGCAACAAATACATATGTCAAATAAAATAATACTAAATTATTGTTCTCAATGTAGAAACGAGACAAAACATACAGTTCTTTTCGAGAAAGTTTATGAAGGCGAATTTGAACAGTACAAAATTTACAAACAAACTGTTGAATGTTTAGGATGTGAATATGTAAGTTTTAGAACTGAAGAACATGATTACTGGAATATAAATCAAGATGCTTACTATTATGATGAGGAAATTGACGAAGAAATTGAAATAGAAGGCGAAGATAAATATAAAATTAATATTGAAACATTTCCGTATAATCTAACTGGGCATTCAAATTTAAAAAACTTATACAACATTCCAAATCAAATTAGATCTGTTTATGAGCAGACTATTCTCGCTTTTGAAGGCAAGAGCTATTTATTAACTGGAGTAGGATTTCGAGCAATTATTGAAGCAATCTGTATACAAGAAAAAATTAAGGGAACTAATCTTGAAATTAAAATAAATAATCTCGCAAAAAATAGACTAATAACTGAAAGAGAATCTGAACGATTACACACAATACGCTTTTTGGGTAATGATTCAGTTCATGAAATGCAGATTCCCCAAGAAGGAAAACTATTCTTAGTTTTAGATATAATTGAAAACTTACTGAAAAATCTATATATTTTAGACAAACAAGCTAAGACTATTTTAGATACAATTATTACAGAATATTCAGAGTTTGAAGATTTTCTTTGGCGCTGTTCTGAAAAACTAAATCAAGCAGAAGATAAAACAATAAAAGAGATATTGGGAAAACACATTAGAAGAATAAAAATTGATTTAGATAATATAGAAAAAATTGTAATAAGTCGAATAAATTCAAAACAAATTGAATTCTTGAAACTTGGAGTAACTAAAAACAACTCTGATAGTACAAAATCCCAAACGTATTTATTTACAGGAAAGGAGTATGATGAATTACCATTTTAAAAAACTGCCCCGAAGGCTCTGATATGCCCCACAACGGATAGGGTGGATTTGAAATCCGTCCCCACAAAGAAATAAAATAATCATAATGTGTCAACCTCAAAAGATACATCGAATAAAAGGATGAATCGTATAATGAAAATAGTAATTAGTGAATTAGCTACATTCTTCCATTAATCTTTTAGAAATTTCTTCTTTTTTTACAGTATCAATTGAATCGCATAATTGTACATATTTATAAACAACTTTTGTGTTATCCAAACACATTTTTATTAATCGACCGCTAGACAAAGAAGTAATACCCTCATTTTCTATATTAGAAATCGTATTTTTACTAAAACCTAATATAACACTAAATGTAGATGCCGAAATATTGTATTTGTTTCTAAAATCGATAATTTCACTTGGCGAAGCTGCACCTTTAGCAATATGATACGCATTTTTCAAGGCTTTACTATTCCGTTCCATTTGATTTTTGTTATAATGCCTATCTTTCAAATCTTTATTAATCAATCCTGTATCTTCATTTACAGTATAATCTAAGTAAAATGCTTCGGTATATTCTAACTTGATTCCTTTATATACTTTTTCTACAACAGCGTATAATTCGTCAGTAGTAGTATTTTCTCTTGTTAATATTTTTTTAGCTTCCATAGTTTAAATTTTTAAAAGGTTGTGCCATCGGGTGCTTTGGCAAATGATTTGAAAATAATAATATCTGTAAACCATTAACTTCTAATCCATATTTTAAATAAATTTCTACATTACTTTTTCCAATTTTAGTGCAAAAGGCACATACTTCAAAATCGGCAGTACGAGAGGGATCTATTCCTCTGTAATAATTTTCAGTTGTCAGATTTTCTATCGCTTCTTCAATATCTTCAATTTCAATTCCGAAATCTAAAACTAAATCTTGTAATT
>JBILPJ010000162.1:0-5300 GCA_044373975.1 Flavobacterium sp.
TTAATGGGAGCGAATTGTCCTCTTGTATTTGGAATTGCAATTCCCGCTTTCGGCTATATCTCTTCGCTTCGCTGCGAGGATACCGCCTCAATCGGGGCTGAGGGAGTAGTTATTTTTTTAATCTGAATTTATTTCAGATTCTAACCGTCTTTGCGAGCGAAACATAATGGAGCGTGGTAATCTTCTTTTTTTAACCGCAAGGTTCGCAAAGTTTTACGCAAGGTTCGCAAAGTTTTTAAAGGATTAAACCGATTCACCCTTTCCCCAAATAATTAAATTTACGAATAACCTAATAAACTTTTTCTCACAAACAACCGATTAACCAAATTAAACATTACATTTACAAAATACAAATTCATTGTAGCGCACAATAACAAAGATTCCCGAGTTATTGAGCAAACCGGCAATAAAAGCGCTTTGCCAACTCCCTCACAAAATAGAACGCAGGATTTGCGAAGCAACAAAACACGTTGTTGTTTTGTTGCAAATTAAAAATAACATTCAGCAGAAGTTGAGCATATACAGCTAAAAAAGATAAATATACTCGATTTTTGGCTTAATAACTGAGTATATAAATAGATTACCAGAAATATTCACACAAAATTAAAAGCAAAAATGGGAGAAAATAAAGCATTAGATATATTCGGAATACAACCTATTGCAAATGCTGTAGATACGACTGTTACAAAATCTTTTGAAGGAGTTGAGGGTTTCTTAAAATTAGTTTGTGCACCAGCACTTGAAGAAGTTGGACTTTTGATAAGAGATCAAGTAAGAAGTTGGAGATTGAATAATATTTTCAGTATTTTAAATAAGGCTCAAGGAAAAATGGAGTTTTTCGACGATAAACTTCAAATTAAAGCACATCCAAGAGTTGCATTATCAATAATTGAAAATGGTTCACTGAATGATAATCCAGAAATTCAAGAACTTTGGGCAGGACTTTTTGCTTCTTCCTGCACAAAAGATGGACAAGATGATGAAAACTTAATTTTTGTCGATTTACTAAAACAACTTACAATAGTCGAAGCTAAAATATTAAATTATGCTTGTGAAAATTCAAAAAAGGTAATCTATGATAATGGATTAATGTTGGGAGCAGATTTTGAAATAGAATGTGATGAATTAATTAATTTAACAGGAATAAATGACATTCATAGACTTGATAGAGAACTTGACCATTTACGTTCACTTGAATTAATTGGTTCGTCTTTTGGTTATGGAGGATTTAGTCCAAGTGATGACAAATTAACTGCTGGTATAACACCTACGGCATTAGCATTAAATTTATATGTTAAAACTCAAGGTTATAATGGAGATCCAACAAAATATTGGAATACAGGATTAATGAACCAAAGAGAATACTTTAAGAGAGAAAAGAAAAAGAACAAGAACTTAGACCTCTCAGTTATGTCCCCGCAACGGATAGGGCGGATTTACAATCCATACCAATAATTAAAAGCAAAAAACCCAAATTATAACCATACAAATATGAAAAATAAATACGTTGACTTTATTACTGACAAGCATTTACTAAACTGCATAGGCAATCTTCATAAAGCGTATTTAGAAGCCAAGAACGACATTAGTAAAAAGAAGTTTTACAGCAATAAAATTGATACAATCAAACTCACTTTTGATACAAAATTCAACAATTTAGATGAAGAAACACTAATTGAAGCTGAAATATTAAGACAAATAGACAAGTCAATTAACAATGCCATTGGTACGTTTCACGAAGAAATTTTAGGCGGTATTTCTGGTTTTGAAAAAGGTAATTTAAGCGGATATGACATTAAAGCCATCGATAATTCATTATTTGCAGATTTAAAAAATAAGCACAACACAATGAATAGTAGTGCTGCCGAAAGTTTATTTCAAAAATTACAACGTTATGCAGTACAAAACCCAAAAGCAAAATGTTATTGGGTTCAGATATTAGCAACGAGTAGTTTCAATGAAAGTTGGGAAGCCTCTTTAAATGGGAAAACCTACAAACACAAGAGGGTTTATAAAATTTCTGGCGACCAATTTTACAAATTACTTTCAAAACAAGACGATGCCTTTTTTCAACTTTATAAGACTTTACCAATAGCAATTGCTGACTTTTTGAAAACCATAAAAAAATCAGAAGCAGTTGCAAATTCAGCTTTGTCAGAAATAAAGGAAAGTACTTCAAAATCTAAAAGAACAATTTTAGACGAAATAACATTTGAAAACTTTGGTTATTATTTAGGTTTTGACAAACTATAATATTGATTTAAGAATTTAACGATAGAATAACCAACTTCTCGTCCTAAATTTACTGGTACGGCATTCCCGATTTGTTTATATTGTTGCGAGACAGAACCCTCAAAAATCCATTCATCAGGAAAAGTTTGAATTCTTGCATATTCACGAACTGTAAACGGGCGTGTTTCTTCGGGGTGACATCGTTCTGTTTGCTTTTGTGCAGGGCTGCAAGTAAGCGTTAAACAAGGTTCATCCCAACCAATTCGTCTTGCAATTCCTGTTTTCCCCCCACCAAGCAGGAAACTTCCACCCATAAATTCCTTTTGAATTTCAAGTGGTAAATCACGCCAATATCCTTTTTGGGGAACTAACTTTAAAACATCAACTTTACTTTTTGGATATTTTGAACCTTCTGATAATGGCACATCACAATCAAATAATTCACTTTTTTTAAGTGCATCTACTAAGTTGTATATTTTTTTATATGGTTTTGGATATTCATATTTTAAATCAATATCTTTTCTAATACCAACCAAAATAATGCGTTCTCTTTTTTGTGGAACTTTGAAATTTATTGCTTTTAATACTTGAACAGGAACAACATTATAACCAATTTCATCTAAAATTGACATCATTCCTTGTAATGTTTTACCATTTTCGTGGCTCAACAAGCCTCTAACGTTTTCACCTATACAAATGGGCGGATTAACTTCTTTAACAACTCTTGCAAATTCATAAAACAACGTTCCTCTTGCATCGGCAAGTCCTAATTTTTTTCCTGCGTAACTAAACGCTTGACAAGGAAAACCACCAGTTACAATATCAACTTTATTATGGTATTCTGAAAAATCAAAAGATTTAATATCGCCTTCTAAAACATTCCAATTAGGTCGGTTTTTACGCAATGTTTTACAAGCAGATTTATCAATTTCGTTCAAAGCAACGCAATTAATTCCCGCTTTTTCCATACCTATTGCAAGTCCACCGGCACCTGCGAAAAGCTCTAATACAGAATACTCATTTTCGGGTTCAACGAAGTTTGAAACTTCTTCAATGTCTTTATCAAGTAGAAAATCTGAGAATAATGTAAATTGTTCTTTTTTGTAAACTCGATAATTACTCATAGGTTCGCGAACGGCAGTCAATTTACCTTCTCTATCCCAACGTCTTAAAGTTTCTTTGCTTTTGCCAATTAGTTCTGCGGCTTCTGTAAGCGAAATATATTTATCCATAACCAAGTTATTTAACATTATACATGGTTACAAATTTACGCATATAAATGGAACTTCCTAACTTAAATTAATAAAAGAAAAATAATTGTGATTTTTTCTCCCTCTCTACGAAGTGTTCTATAAGAATTAAACATTCTTATATGTCGGGGTTGCTGTGCGAAGTCCCCGCTTTACGAAGTGTTCTATAAAAATTAAACATTCTTATAAGTCGGAGTTGCTGTGCGAAGTCTCCCGACTTCGTACCCACAAAGAGAAGATAAAAATGAAAGGTTTTAAAATAAAAAAATAGAATATGAAATAAATTCAGATTGGTAAATCAAAGGTTAATTTAATATTGATAAAGGGTTGATTCGGTTATTCGTTGATTTGGTTATTCTGAAAATCATAAATCATAAATCGGGGTTCGCATGAAGGGTGGCAGCGGAAATCCTCTGTGGAACGAAGTGGAACAGAGATTGCAGCGAACGACCTGACCCGAAGTTTTTACGAAGGGGCATGCCCAAATAAAAAAACATAATCTGAAATAAATTCAGATTGACAAATCAAAGGTTAAATTCAGGTTGACAAATCAAATGTTAAATTCAGATTATATAAGGGTTAATACGGTTATTCGTTGATTTGGTTATTCGGAAAATCTAAAATTGAATGTCATAATTCATAATTCATAACTCATAATTTTAAAGTCTCCCTTTCAATGAACTAAACACCCAAGCATTAGCAAGAAAACCTACGCCAACAGCCACAAATCCCCAGCCTGAAATTTCACTGTATCGAAAAGCACCAAGACCAATTAGCAATAATCCCATCAGAATCATAATCAATGTTGCCCAACCTAAAACGGTGTTTTTATTCATTCCCATAACTGAAGTTTGTAAATTTAGTGTTGCAAATATCGTTAAAAATAGTGTTTGTTTCAAATGTATATTGATTTCCTTCAAAACCAATATTTGAAATTCTTAATTAAAAATTCCGACTAACATTTCCTTTAATAAATCGTGTTGTGGCAACGCATTGGCACCAACTCCTTTACTTTTAACATCAATATCTCTCAAAAGTGCTACAATTTGACTCACTTTTTTCATTGGATAATTTTTCAAAGCAACATCATAATCTTTAAGAAAAAAGGGATTTACCTTTAAAACTGCAGCCACGTTTTTTGGATTTTTATCTTTCAATCCGTGGTATTGTAATACTTGAATGAAAAAGCTAAAAATCAATCCCGTTGTCATTACCATTGGATGGTCTTTCGGATTATCTGAAAAATACTGTGCAATTTTATATGATTTCAATTGGTTGCGTTCGCCAATCGCTTTTCGCAATTCAAAAATATTAAAATCCTTGCTGAAGCCAATGTTTTCCTCAATATCCTTTGCTGAAATTGTACTTCCAGCAGGTAAAATAATTTGTAGTTTTTCGAGTTCGTTGTTTATTTTTCCTAAATCCGTACCCAAGAATTCCACCAACATCGCATTTGCTTTGGGTTCAATAGAAAATTTCTTAGTCTGTAAAACCCTAGTAATCCATTGACCAACTTGATTTTCATAAAGTTTTTTACTTTCAAAAACAACACCTGCTTTGTCAAAAAGCTTGGTTACTTTTTTGCGTTTATCTAAGGTTTTATATTTATAGCAAATCACTAAAACCGTTGAAGGCATTGGACTTAAAGCATAACTTTCAAATTTATCAATTGTTTTCACCAAATCTTGCGCTTCTTTTACAATTATGACTTGACGTTCAGCCATCATTGGATAGCGTTTTGCAGCCGAAATAATATCTTCAACAGACACATCACGACCATAAAGAACCGTCTGGTTGAAACTTTTCTCCTCTTCGGAA
>JBILPJ010000163.1:0-5292 GCA_044373975.1 Flavobacterium sp.
GAAATCAAGAAGCCGTAGTAGATGCCTATAGTGGTTTTTTAATTGGACTTTCACCTCAAATCAAACTTTCTGAACGAACAGTTTTGACATTAGATTTTACATTTATTTCAAACGTCGGTCAAAACCTCAATTGGGACGGAAGTACTTCTGCGCAAGAAAATAATTTAACAGGTTTGTTATACAATACTTCAATTGGATTGACTTTTTATTTGGGCAAAAACCAAAAACACTCCGATTGGTTTATTCCAAAAATTATTCCCGAAGTTGATCCCGAAGTTAACAGACGTTTAGACGAAATTGAAACACTTTTGAATGATACCGATAAAGATGGAGTTGTTGATTATTTGGATGTTCAAAATAACACGCCAAGTGGGGTAATAGTTGATTCAAAAGGGCGTTATATTGATACGAATAGAAATGGAACTCCTGACGAATTTGAACCCAACACTATTGAAGATATTAAAGTTCGTAATTTTGAAATTGCATCAGAACAAACTGAAACCAACACATTCAAATCTATGTTGGACAGTGGATTAGTAAATGTATTTTATGATATAAACGAAGTAGAACCAAATCGAGGATCTGCTAATAGCGTCTATGGAATAATTTCATTGTTAAAGAAAAATCCGACAGTAAATGTAAAATTATTAGGATATTCAGATAAATCGGGCAATGAAAAATTAAATAAAAAACTATCAGAGCAACGAGTTAAAAACTTATACGATTTGTTATTATTGAGTGGGATTTCGGAATCTAGGTTAAAAATCATTGGTCAAGGTGTAGATAGTTCTATTCCGTCAAATTCAAAAACCGCTTACCAACTTGCTCGTAGAGTTTCAGTATTATTAAATTAGGTTACTATAAAGGTTAAATTTTATTAATTCTCCATAAGATACAAGAGTGTAAATAAATTATTTTTACACTCTTGTTTGATTTTAATACTATTTAGAAACCTTTAATATTACAATTAATTTTAATAGCTAAAAGAATTGTACGAATTGATAGTTTGAGTTCGTTTCAAATTACAGTTCAAGGAACGCCCACTGACACGGGAGAAAATTGGGCAAAGCCAATATCAAAAGTGCCAAGATAAAATACAATCCTTCAAAACGAATGAAAATAAAACTCAAAGGACTTGCATATAAACGAGTGAGGTAAATCTATTTATTAATAATGACCTTAAAGGTTTTAACGTTTTTTGAATCAGAAATTTTCAAAAAATAAAGACCATTGTAAACAGTATCAGTTTCAATAATACTTAAAGTGCTACCTTGAAGAATCTGGCTTGTTTTTACTACTTTTCCCAATTCATCAATTAACTCAACTTTCAAATCATTTTCCGCCATTTGCGATTGAATTGCAATGAAATCCTGGGCTGGATTAGGTGCTATGATTACTTTGGTATTATTAAAATTAAAAGTATCATTTGCTAAATAAGTTGTTGTTCCTGTTGGAATTGTTGTTACTACATTGCAATCTGAACCTGGTGTACTCGTACAAACAGTACCGTAAAAAGTAGGACCTACAACATAAGGATAAGCGGAATTATGATTGGCATCAACAGTTGCAAAATAGCAGTAAATTCCGTTTGGATACAATGCTATTGGGTAATCTGGTGTATTACAAATTCTACCATTGTGTGAATCTAAATAGGCAGCGTCACCCGTATGAGCAACAAATTCGTAGTCTTCTCTAAAATAACCATTAAACATTGTTTGCGTTCCCACCACTTGATTAATTGCTGGACCATTGGTTCTAGTGGTGTTTGTTCGTAATTGATAACTAGATTTCATTCTGGTAATTGCACCAGTTCCGTCAGTATTTGTGAAAGCATAAGCACCATAAATCGGAAAACCATCGTAGGCAAAACCTAATAACGGAGAATGTTCAGAAGGATTAATTACATATAAACCATCAGAAGGGTAGGCGGCACAAACGTTTGATAATACATTTATATCCAAATTAAAGGCACTTGGATTTTGGTGGTGATGATAATTTCCATTGGCTGGATGTGCTTTTGCACAATCAAAACCATTCATTTCAGCAGGAATTGCATCTCTGTTCCAAGCTTGAGTGGTTCCCGGGCCGCCAGTACAAGGAGGATTGCCTGGACCGCCACACAGCGCATTTGTTGTGTTATTCCAAGCTACACCATCACGATAATCAAATAGTGCTACACCATTTTTAAAGATCCCAATATTTCCTCCAGTTGTAGCTGATAAGGTTCCTGTAGTATTTTGAGAAGGGTTTAATGAAAACTTAAATATTTTATTTTGTGGAGTTGGAGCACCAGTTGTTGGGTTTCCTTGAAAAGGGCCAGTAATATAAGCTGGTATTCCCGTTGCTGAAACATAAACAGTAGTCGAATTGTATTGAACTGATTGAACATTTGCCAATACATTATCAACAATTGCAGTTGAATTTCCTGCAATATAATGCCTTCCTGTAATTCCTGTGGTGTTTTGTAACCATTTTGTAATCGAAGGATTGGTTTGTGAAAAGGAAGAATAAGCAATTATTAAAATTCCTAGAAGTGTAATTTTCTGTTTCATATTTTTTATGTTTAAATATTTAGACGATATTAATTTAAATTTTTTGCGATGCAACGCTATTTATTCTCTTGGAAATGAAAAACGATTGTCAAATAGAAAATCTTTATCTGTTAATGTATGTAAAAATGCAACCAAATCAACTCTTTCATTATCTGATAAATTCATTGGTTTTTGTAATTGTTTCGGTAAGTTTTTATCGTTTCCAAGTGAATTATAATGCTTAATAACGTCAGTTAGTTTTTTGAAACGACCGTCGTGCATATATGGAAATGTAAATTGCATGTTTCGCAATGTTGGCACTTTAAACAACATATAATCTTTGCTATTTTCAGTGATTTTTTGTCTTCCAATGTCGTTCAATGTGCTGTCTAATGGCAATCCATTTCTCTCGAATTTTTCACTTGTAAATAAGGGTTCGTTGTGGCAAGAAGCACAATTGGTTTTGAATAATTTGTATCCATTTTGCTCTTGATTTGTAAAAACAGCTTCCTTTCGCATCACTTTATCATACTTAGAATTGGAGGAAATTAGTTGCAATTCAAATTGTGATAATGCTTTTAAAACCCTTTGTCCAGTAATATTGGTGTCTCCAAAAGCGGCTAAAAACAGTCCTTGGTATTTCTCACTTTTCTGAAGTTTTGAAACTACATTTGCTAACGTTTCGTCCATTTCAAAGGGACTTGTAATTGGATTTAAAGGCTGCACATCCAAATGATTTACACCTCCATCCCACATAAAACTTTTTGACCAAGCCAAATTCATCAATGCAATCGAATTTCGAGTTCCAATTTTTCCGTCAATTCCGTGGCTCAACTCGTGATCTACGTGTGTAAAACCAGTAGCTTGCAAATGACAACTCGCACACGATATCGTATTGTCTCGCGATAAAATAGGGTCGTAAAATAAGTTCCTTCCCAACTGAAATCCTTCTTCTGTCAATGGATTTTTTGAAAAATCATAATGTGGTTTTGTCCAACCTTTAGGAATTTCCAAATAGAGTGGGGTAGGCTTTAAAAACGTAAATGCCAATGAAAAAATGACGATGCTTCCAACAACTAAAATATATTTAAAAGGGACTTTCATTTTAGTTTTCTGTATTATTCACACTAAACATACCAACAGCTTTATCGGCAAGTTCCATTGCTTTTGAACCAGGAACCATTATGCTATTATTTTCAGCTAATTTAATACTTTTAAACAATTCTGCAACATCCACATTAATTTCTAAATTGGAATTTATGGGTTTTAATTCGATGGTTCTAATGGCGTAATTTGGTTTCATATAACCGCCAATATGAAATTGAAATGCATTTTTACGGGTTTTGCAACTCGGACTTTTACCTTCTATTTTCATATTTATAAAACCACTTTGCCACGCCCAATACATTCCTTTTGTTGGGTCTAAATCGCCAGACATTGCACCAGAAACACTTGCTAAACTATCAATTCCTATTGAAAATGTTAATTTCGAAATGTTTTTATAAGATGTTTTTGCAATTGGAATCAGTAAAGAATTTGGGTTTTCAATATCAATTAAATGATAACTGTTGGATTCTGAAAAAGTAGTGGCATCAGAATATTGAATGTTGATATTAGAAACATAAAATTTAAAAACCTCAATTTCAAGCGTGTCTTTGGATTCAGAAATATATTTTTTGTTGCGTTCTAAAGTTTCATTTTTAAATTTCAAATTGAGCCGCAAAAGTAAACTGTCCTTTTTTTCTTGGGCAAAAGCCGATTGAAAAAAAAGAATAGCAATTGATATAATAAAAATCTTATTACTCATCATCAGGTCTTGGTGGCGGTGGCGGACGGTTTTCATCACCAGAATGTCTAGGATGGTCTTCGTCCCAATGCGGTGGCGGTGGTCGATTTTCATCTCGTGGCGGTCTCGGACGATTTCTATCTCTTGGAGGCGGTGGCGGATAATTCGTGTCATTGACTTGTCGCGCTTGATTTTCTTCTCTTGGCGGTCTTGGAAAATCTTCATTTCTTGGCGGTTTTTCTCTCGGTGGATGCGGTTTGCTATTTTGATTGGAAAACATTTTCCCTAATTCTTCTGTCAAAGCGTTGAAATCTTGCAATTGTGAGGCTTTACAAATACTTTTTATGTCTAAGAAATGTTTGAAATGCAATTGCTCAATCTGTTTTTGATTGGCTAAAAACAAAGTTATAATGCTATCTTTTGTAGTAGAATTTACAACTGGTAATTTCAATTGAGAATACAATTCCGATTTAAGTTTTTTATTTATTGCATCTAAAGAATCTATTTTGTCTTTGTAAAGAGGAATTATTGATTCGTATTTTTCATTTTGATTGGCATCAAAATGCAATTTTTCAGAGATGAATTCCTTTGGTCTTCTGTGATTTACTTCTGGATTTCTATTTGGTTTTGAGAAAAATAGAAAGCCTATAATTCCAATATTGAGCAATAAAAGCCCAATTACAGCATAAGTTAATAGTTTTATTTTAATCATGGCAGCTTAGTATAATTGGTTGCTATTTGAAACAGATGAAACAATTGTTTCCGTTTGAGTTGAAGTTTTTGTAGTATTTGACAACAGCATTTTGACATTTAAAGATACTAAAATAGTAAATGATGCTGCTGCAAT
Source organism: Flavobacterium sp. (assembly GCA_044373975.1). GTDB lineage: Bacteria > Bacteroidota > Bacteroidia > Flavobacteriales > Flavobacteriaceae > Flavobacterium. The sequence continues at coordinate 5,165 of JBILPJ010000163.1, forward strand.
CCAAATCCATTGGCTTGAAACGGTGTTTTGAATGCTGATTCTATTTTGGATTTTTGAAAATAACAAGGCGTCAGGTGTCACTTTTGTGATGCCGTTGCTGCTATTTAGAATGTCGTTTATCCAGTTCT
>JBILPJ010000043.1:0-15168 GCA_044373975.1 Flavobacterium sp.
TGGTTGGGCTCAAATTAATTATTCTTATGGTGACAGTATAGAAGACAGTTTAATAAAGTTACAATACGATTTATATTACATAAAACACAGATCACTTTTTATGGATATTAATATTGTAATTAAAACCTTTAGTACCGTTTTATTTTACAGAGGTCAATAATGATTGTTAGTATTTTTTGCAATTAAATGTACCTACAATTCTTTATTTCGATTTCTATTTATCAATTTTATCAAACCAACAGAACTCGTAATAATCAATGGCAATACTATCCCTAAATAGGCTTTGTCAAATAATATAAATACATAAATCAGCAAGCATATAATACTCAATATGCTGCTATATAAAATCCAATTTCTATTGTTTTTTATTTGAAAATACACCACCAAAAACAATATCGGATTGAATAATAAGATGTTGTAATTGTTTGCCAATTCTTTATGTAAAGAGTAAAATCCAGCAAATAGGAAAAACAAACCAAGCATCCCTAATGCTATGAAATAGGTTTTATAAATTGCGGTTTTATTTGCAATTAACACAAACCCAAAAAGCAAACTAAAGGCATAATAATTATTCCACCACGAAAAAGGCACTTCCTCTTTTTCAAATACCAATATTTTTTTATTTTCCTTACAAAGTGGTTTGTTATTATAAGAAATAGTCTTGATACTTTCTTGAAGTTCAGCTGGTAAAAATAACTCTTCCCCTTTTAAATCAACCTTTGTTCCAAAGATAATACTTGTTCCTAATTGCTCGAAGAAATGCCCTTCAAAGTAAGGAAATAAGATGTCTCTATAAGTTTTATCTTCTTTGGTATTCTTAACAATAACTTCTTTTCCTAAAATTTTATTGATGGCATTAATTACCATTGTGGTGCAATTTTTATCAATAAATTTATAGGTATAAAAGCGCTCCTCCGATTGTAAAGAAGCATTTAAATAGTCAAAAAGTGCTTGTTTTTGGCTTGTTGAAATGTTCAAAACTTGCTCGGCAACACTTCTTTTTTCATATAGATATTCTTGAAAAAACTCCTCAAAAGTGCAACTCGTTTCTAAGTATTGTAAATCTCCTTTTACAAATTTTAAAATAAAATTAGGTGTGTCAAAATCGAAAGTTCCGTAGTTATACACTTCGTCAATTTGATTTTCGGCATCTCTAATTCTAATGGCGGTATGACCAAATAACGAATAAATTTCAGAGCCTGTTCCACAAGTAATTATACTTACTTCGGTATTTTCAGAAAGTGGAAGGATTTGACCAATTACTTTATTTGTAAATAGGATAACGATTAAAAAAGAGTAGAGTAGGGTCTGTTTTATGCGATACATATTAGATCTTATATGTTTAAAGTTATATGTTTAAAGTTAAGTTGCATCGCAATATTACAATTCTTAGTCAAATAAACTATCTAAAAATACTTAAATCTACTTTTACCGAGAAAATATTAGAATATAAAGCAGCACTTTGATCCCCTAAATCGGTTAAAGCATAATCAATCTGAATTCCTTTGTACTTGAATCCCAAACCAACATTGGGTTGAAATCCTACTTTTTTGGTATTGTCAATTTGAACTACATTTTGAAAATTTCCAACGCCTGCGCGAATAAAAACCAAATCGGTATAACCGTATTCAAATCCTAAAGCTGGGTCAACACTCAATCCTTCTGTAGAAAAAATAGCATTGGTTCTGGCGAAACTCATATTCAAATTGGCTGCAGCCAAAAGACTGGTGTCATTGTGGAATTCAAATTTTTTCGACATTCCAAATTGTGCTTTTGGCAATGTTATTTCAGTATTCTCAGGCAATTCTTGATTTTGTCCGCCAATTGCATATTTTATTGAATTGTATGCTGTTTCGTCAATTGCCCAAACATTATAGGTTGTGGTAATATCTCGAAGCATCAAACCGAATTTCCAATCATTTCTTTCGAACTGAAATCCAACGTCAAAACCAAAACCCCAAGAACTGGCAAATTTTCCAATAATTCTTCGGATTACTTTTGCATTCACACCATATTGAAAACCTGGAAGTTGAAGTTTTCGAGCATACGAAAAGGTCATTCCGTAATCGGCAGTGGAAAAAAGACTGATTCTATTGTAATCGATATTTCCTTGACTGTCAATTAATTGCGTGGTGTTCATAATATTATCAACGCCGAAACGAATCATAGAAATTCCCCACGCACTTTTGTCGTCAATAGGCGTTGCATAAGCTGCATAATCGTATTGAGCGATATTGGCAAAATAACTGGCGTGCATCAGTGAAACTTGTTTGTCTTCCAATCCGATGAGTCCCGCAGGATTCCAATAGCCAGAATTCACGTCGTTGGAGCTTGCTGTTACTGCATTTGACATTCCTAAAGCTGCTGCATCAACACCAATATTCATAAATTCATTGGAATATTTCCTCGCCGTTTGTGCAAAACTTAAGGTTGTCGTAAGTGCGAATACTATGAAGATGTTGTTTTTCAAATGAAATCAATTTACAAACCTAAAGGCTGTTATTTTTACCAAAAATATACATTTTTAATGATGTTCCCTACTTTGTTTTTCTAAATAAAAGCAAATGTTTCGGATTACTTTAAAAATCTATTCTAAAAACGCACTTGTCTGTAACTTATTGTATTAAATTTGCGTTCTTTGTTACTATAAAATTAAATTCCAATGACTATAAAAAGACATATTCCGAATATAATTACACTTCTCAATCTATTTTGTGGTTGCGTTGCCTTAGTTTTTGCTGTGAAAGAGAATTTTGAAATGGCATTCTATTTTGTTTGCTTGGGAATTTTCTTCGATTTCTTCGATGGTTTTTTCGCTCGATTGCTCCATGTTTCCAGTCCGCTTGGATTGCAATTGGATTCTTTAGCAGATATGGTTACTAGCGGATTAGTACCTGGATATGTTATGTTTCTAATGCTTTCAAATAGTGTAAATACCGATCCGTCATTAGTATATTTTCCTTATTTAGGATTTATAATTACGTTGGGTTCTTGCTATCGTTTGGCGAATTTCAATATTGACACGCGTCAAACCGATTCTTTTATTGGATTGCCAACACCTGCAAATGCGCTGTTTGTTTTGAGTTTGCCTTTAATTATAAAACATTCAGATTCTTTGATAGCATTAGAATTGCTGACTAACAATTGGGTTTTATTAGCAATAACCCTCTTAAGCGCTTATGTTTTAAATGCGGAAATTCCTTTATTTGCATTAAAAATCAAGAAATTTAATCTTAAGGATAATGCCTTGCAAATTGTATTCTTATTGATTTCACTGGTTTTATTAGTGCTTTTTCAGTTTTCGGGTGTCGCTATGGTAATTGTATTCTATGTATTCTTGTCGGTAATTATGAATTTGATTACAGTTAAAAAAGTTTAATTTTTACCATTTAAAAAACACAAGTTCATTTAATCTTTTTACCATTTAAGGCATATAAATCCATTTAAGTTTTAAAAAATCTGTGGAAATCTTTTTAATCTGTGGCGAAAAAGTCAGTCTTAAATTTTTCACCATATAAGGCATTTAAGTTCATTTAAGTTTTAAAAAATCTTTGGAAATCTGCGAAAATCTGTGGCAAAAAAGTCAGTCTTAATTTTTCACCATATAAGGCATTTAAGTTCATTTAAGTTTTAAAAAATCTGTGGAAATCTGTGTTGTTTTTTTGATTCTAAAATCAAAATCAGCACTATTTTATATGCTCTTATAAGCCTTATATGGTGAGATTTTTTTACTATTTAAGCTAAAATAATTCGTGATAATTCGTGAAATTCGTGTTGTATTTTTTGATACTTAAATACCAAATCATCACTATTTTATATGCTCTTATAAGCCTTATATGGTGAAACTTTTTATTGCAAAATAAACTAAAATTCCAATTTCTTTTTTCTTAATTCAAAATTCTGACCAAGATAAACCCGTCGTACCATTTCATCTTCCACTAATTCTTCTGGGGTTCCTGCTTTTAGGATTCCACCCTCAAACATCAAATAGGTTTTATCTGTAATTGCCAATGTTTCTTGAACATTATGATCGGTTATTAGAATTCCAATATTTTTGTTTTTTAACTGTGCTACAATTCTTTGAATGTCTTCCACGGCAACAGGGTCAACACCTGCGAAAGGTTCGTCTAATAAAATAAATTTTGGATCTGTAGCCAAACAACGTGCAATTTCAGTTCTACGACGTTCTCCACCAGAAAGTAAATCACCACGATTCGTACGAATATGATTCAAACCAAATTCAGCAATTAAGCTTTCCATTTTGGCTTCTTGTTCCGCTTTGGTATGTTTTGTAAGTTGTAAAACACTCAAAATATTGTCTTCCACACTCAGTTTTCTGAAAATAGAAGCTTCTTGAGCCAAATATCCAATTCCTTGTTGCGCTCTTTTATACATTGGATAATCGGTAATATTCATATCGTCAAGATAAATATTTCCTGCATTTGGCTTTACCAATCCCACAATCATATAAAAAGAAGTCGTTTTTCCAGCACCATTTGGACCTAATAAACCAACGATTTCCCCTTGGTTAACTTCCACAGAAATCCCTTTTACAACACTTCTTCCTTTGTATGTTTTGACTAAATTTTCTGCTCTTAGTATCATTTTTTTAGATTATTAGATTTCTTAGATTGATAGATTTCTTAGATTGATAGACTTCTTAGATTGTTAGACTTCTTAGATTGTTAGACTTCTTAGATTGATAGACTTCTTAGATTGACAAACAAATAGACAAAATTAAATAGGTACATTTTGGGACTTTTTAGATAAATTAACAAATTTTATAATTGCCGCTCTTCTTTTTGTCTAAAAATCTATTAGTCTAAGTTGTCTATTTTGTCTGATTATTCTCTTCAAGAGCTTCCCAAAATTCATACGCTCTTCGCAAATGAGGAATCACAATTGTTCCGCCTACTAAAGTCGCAATTCCCATTGCTTCCATCATTTCTTCTTTGGAAACACCTTCTTTAAAGCTCGTTTCAAGGTGGTATTTCACACAATCATCGCAACGCAAAACAGCCGAAGCTACTAATCCTAAAAGCTCCTTTGTTTTTACGTCAAGTGCACCTGCGGCATACGCATTGGTATCTAAATTGAAAATTCTTTTTACGATTTTGTTATTGTCTGCCAATAACTTTTCGTTCATTTTTGTGCGGTAATCATTGAATTCAGAAAGGATTTCAGACATTTTCTTTGGTTTTATTTTTATATACAAGTACCGAAATAAAGATACTTACTTCGTAAATTAGTAACATTGGAATAGCAACAATAATTTGGCTCACCACATCTGGAGGCGTTACAATTGCTGAAATTAGCAATACAATAACCACTGAATATTTTCTGTATTTCCTTAAAAATAATGGTGTTACTAATCCTAATTTTGTTAAGAAATAAATAATTACAGGTAGTTCAAAAAACAATCCACTCGCAATCACCGATGTTTTTATCATACTTATATAGGAGTCAATTGTGAATTGATTTTGCACCATTTTACTTATAGAAAAAGTTGCGCAGAAATTAATCGACATTGGTACAATTACATAATATCCGAATAACACTCCCAAGAAGAATAATATGGAGGCTATGAATATAAAAACACGTACATTTTTTCTTTCTTTTTCATATAATGCAGGACTGATAAATTTCCAGAGTTCCCATAATATAAAAGGAAATGCAAGTATGAATCCAGCGGTAATACAAGTCCAAATGAACATATTTACTTGTCCTTCCATACTTGTATTCTGAATTATAAATGGTAATTCGGTAATGCAAATGCTGTCTGCAAAACCCAATTGGTGCGATAAATCACAGAAAAAAGTATAGGTAAAAAAATTAGGGCTAGTTGGTGCGAAAATTATGTTATCAAAAATAAAATCACTAAAAAAATAAGTAATCCCTGCCATAATTAATACCGCCGAAGTACTTCGAACCAACAGCCATCTTAATTCTTCAAGATGATCTAAAAACGACATTTCATTCAACGCTTTTTTTGCCATTATACAATTCCTTCTTTTAAAATATCGTGTAAATGCAACACCCCTTTGTATTCTTCATTTTCAAGAACTACTAATTGTGTGATTGAAAAATCCTCCAAAATATTTAAAGCATCCGTTACCATAGCTGATAATTGAATCATTTTAGGGTTTTTTGTCATAATATCTTTTGCGGTTAAGTGTGCAAAGGTATCGTTATTATTCAGCATTCTACGAATATCACCGTCCGTAATTATTCCGATTACTTTATTATTTTCGATAACAGCTGTAACGCCAAGACGTTTTTCTGAAATTTCAAAAATAACTTTTTTGATATTCGTTTCAGGTGAAACTTCAGGTTTGTGACTTTGATCAAGCATATCGCCAACACGAAGTAATAATTTTTTCCCCAATGCACCGCCAGGATGGTATTTTGCAAAATCTTGAGGATTGAATTCCCGAAGTTCCATCAAACAAACCGCAAGCGCATCGCCCATAACCAATTGTGCGGTGGTGCTATTTGTAGGGGCTAAATTATTAGGACACGATTCAGAATCTATTGTTGTATCTAAAATAAAATCGGCGCCTTTTGCTAAAAATGAGGTCGTATTTCCCGTAATTGCTATTAATGTATTTCCGAAATGTTTTACAATAGGAACCAAAACTTTAATTTCGGGACTGTTGCCACTTTTTGAAATACAAATCACCACATCTTCGGGTTGAACCATACCTAAATCGCCGTGAATTGCTTCAGATGCGTGCAAAAAAAGCGATGGTGTTCCTGTAGAATTCATTGTGGCTACAATTTTTTGTGCGATAATGGCACTTTTTCCAATGCCCGTGACAACCAATCTGCCTTTGGAATTGAAAATAATTTCTGTAGCTTTTTCAAAGTCATCTGTAAGTAAATCAGCTAGTTTCGCTATAGATTTGCTTTCAGAGAGGATGGTCTTTTTGGCAATTTCCAAAATATTTTTGTTTGTTTTCAAAACAGTTTTTTATAAAGTTTGTATATATTAAAGAATTATGTATCTTTATGTGCCACAAATTTATGTAAAATACTATTAACTAAGAATGAAATCTACCGAAATTGACATCCATAAGGAATTAAAAAAATATTTTGGTTTCAACCAATTTAAAGGATTGCAAGAACAAGTAATAAAAAGCCTAATTTCAGGCAAAAATTCGTTTGTAATTATGCCAACGGGCGGTGGAAAATCGCTTTGTTATCAATTGCCAGCATTAATGAATGAAGGTACGGCAATTATTGTGTCGCCGTTAATTGCATTGATGAAAAACCAAGTTGATGCCATTCGGAGTTTGTCTTCGGATATTGGAATTGCGCACGTATTAAATTCCTCTTTAAATAAAACAGAAATCAATCAAGTTAAAAAAGATATTACTTCTGGATTGACAAAATTATTATATGTTGCGCCTGAATCTTTGGCGAAAGAAGAATATATTAAATTTTTAAAAAACATAAATATTTCATTTGTTGCCATTGACGAGGCACATTGTATTTCGGAATGGGGTCACGATTTCCGTCCTGAATACAGAAATTTAAAAAATAGCATTAAACTTTTGGGTAATGTTCCAGTCATTGGCTTGACCGCAACTGCAACGCCAAAAGTGCAAGAAGATATTTTGAAAAACCTTGAAATGGCTGATGCCAATACTTTCAAAGCTTCTTTTAATAGGCCTAATTTATATTACGAAGTTCGTACAAAAACCAAGAATATAGAGTCGGATATTATTCGTTTTATCAAACAACACAAAGGAAAATCTGGAATTATTTATTGCTTAAGCCGTAAAAAAGTAGAAGCAATTGCTCAAGTTTTACAAGTAAACGGAATTAGTGCCGTTCCGTATCACGCAGGTTTGGATGCAAAAACGCGTGCAAAACATCAAGATATGTTCTTAATGGAAGATGTTGAAGTGGTGGTTGCAACAATCGCTTTTGGAATGGGAATTGACAAACCCGATGTTCGTTTTGTAATTCATCACGATATTCCAAAATCATTAGAAAGTTATTATCAAGAAACAGGTCGTGGTGGTCGCGATGGTGGCGAAGGACATTGTTTGGCTTATTATTCCTATAAAGATGTAGAAAAATTAGAAAAATTCTTGTCGGGAAAACCAGTTGCAGAACAAGAAATTGGTTTTGCATTGTTGCAAGAAGTCGTTGCTTATGCCGAAACTTCAATGTCAAGACGTAAATTTTTGTTGCATTATTTTGGTGAGGAATTCGATAGCGAAACCGGGGAAGGTGGCGATATGGATGACAATGTTCGTAATCCAAAAACCAAAGTTGAAGCAATGATTCAAGTGGTAAAACTTCTTGAAATTGTTCGTGATACCAAACATTTATACAAATCAAAAGAGGTCGTTTATACCCTTACGGGGAAAGTAAACGCAATGATAAAAGCACACAGAACAGATTCTCAAAGCTTTTTTGGTTCTGGCGCTGCATTTGAAGAACGCTATTGGATGGCGTTATTGCGTCAAGTTTTGGTTGACGGTTTATTGTCCAAAGACATTGAAACGTATGGTATTATAAAAATTACCGAAAAAGGATTGGATTTTATAAAAAACCCAGTTTCTTTTATGATGTCTGAAGATCACGAATACAATGAATCTGAAGATGAAGCAATTGTTACCGCTGCAAAATCCTCTGGGATTGCCGATGAAGCGTTGATGTTGGTTTTGCGTGATTTACGTAAGAAAGTTGCCAAAAAATTAGGTGTTCCGCCTTTTGTGGTTTTCCAAGATCCTTCACTTGAAGATATGTCGCTCAAATATCCAATTACAATGGATGAAATGGGGAATATTCACGGTGTTGGCGAAGGAAAAGCTAAGAAATATGGAAAGGAATTTGTTGATATTATTCGTACTTATGTAGAAGAAAATGATATTCTTCGTCCTGATGATTTGGTTGTGAAGTCAACTGGTGCCAATTCAATTAATAAATTATACATCATTCAAAACATCGATAGAAAATTAAATCTTGATGATATTGCTCGAGGCAAAGGCTTGAATATGGATGCTTTGATTAAAGAAATGGAGCAAATTGTCTATTCTGGAACCAAATTAAACATTAAATATTGGATTGATGAAATTCTTGATGATGAACAACAAGAAGAAATTCACGACTATTTTATGGAGTCGGAATCCGATAATATTGAAGAAGCCTTAAAAGAATTTGATGGCGAATATGATATTAATGAATTGCGATTTATGAGAATTAAATTCATCAGCGAGGTTGCTAATTAGACATTAAGACATTAGACATTTTAATAAATCTCACCCCGATGTGGTTTTAATTTATCTCGCACAGCAATCATATTTTGATCTGTTACAACCATAAACGCGATGGCGTGCATTTCATTTAGAATTGTAAATCCTGTTATATTCAACGGTATTTTTTCTGCTGAAATGTATTCTTTAAGGTGAATTTCGTGATGTTCTGCCGTTTTTGCAGCTGCAGCACCTCTAAAATCCCATATTAGTTTTATTTGTCGTGACATATTTTTGTTTGTTGCGACAAAGTTATGGCATTTTTATCATTAGTTAGGTAAAAAAATTAGCCACGAATGCACGAATTTTTTTAAGTCGATTGGCTTTTTACCGCAGATTACTTCGTCTGTTCGCTTCGCTCGGGTCGCAAGGTTTTTTACCGCAGATTTACAGATTTTTAAAAGTTATAACCTCAAAGGTTTCGCAATGTAAACAAAGTTTTTAGACACGAATTTCTCTAATTGCCACGAATTTTTAAAACCTAAAACCTAAAACCTCAAACCTAAAACCTATAACCTCAAACCTATAACCTCAAACCTTTTCATCTCTTTAAAACACGCATTATTATTCCACTTCAAATAACTACTTTTGTAATTCGATTAATTAAATAATAATGCCTCAAGAACTTCTACTTCAAGTATCGCCTGAAATTGCTACAAACGATCAACTTCTTAAAGAGTATGTTGCGAAATTGATTCGCGTTTCATATAATGAAATCAAGCACATTTCTATCTTGAAGCGTTCGATTGATGCCCGTCAAAAGGCAATAAAAATGAATTTGAAAGTGATAATTTACTTTCAAGAGGATGAATTCATTGAAGAAAAAATCCAACTTCCAGAATATAATGATGTTTCCAATTCGCAAGAAGTTATTGTCGTGGGAGCCGGACCTGCAGGACTTTTTGCAGCATTACAATTAATTGAATTGGGCTTAAAGCCAATAGTTATCGAGCGTGGAAAAGACGTTCGTGGGCGTCGTCGCGATTTGAAAGCCATCAATGTGGATCATATTGTCAATGAAGATAGTAATTACTGTTTTGGCGAAGGCGGTGCAGGAACTTATTCTGATGGAAAATTATATACCCGTTCTAAAAAACGGGGCGATGTAACTCGAATTTTAGAACTATTAGTTGCTTTTGGTGCTTCCGCAGATATTTTGATAGAAGCACATCCACATATTGGAACCAATAAATTACCGCAAATCATTCAGGATATTCGAGAGAAAATTATTGAAATGGGAGGAAAGGTGCTTTTTGAAACGCGCCTAATCGATATTTTGATAAAAAATAATGAAGTTCAAGGAATTGTAACGCAATCTGGAGACACCATTCTTGCCAATAAAATCATATTGGCAACAGGACATTCCGCTCGTGATATTTTTGAATTGTTAGACAGAAAAAAAGTATTTATAGAGGCGAAACCATTTGCCTTGGGCGTTAGAGCAGAACACCCACAAACCCTAATTGACAGTATTCAATACAGTTGCGATTATCGTGGTGAGCATTTGCCACCAGCACCTTATTCAATTGTGAAACAAGTAGGAGGAAGGGGAATGTATTCTTTTTGTATGTGTCCCGGTGGTGTAATTGCCCCTTGTGCGACAAGCCCCGGCGAGGTTGTAACCAATGGTTGGTCGCCATCAAAACGAGATCAAGCGACTGCCAATTCAGGAATTGTAATTGAATTAAAATTAGAAGATTTCAAGCCTTTTGCAAAATTTGGGGCTTTGGCAGGATTAGAATTCCAAAAAAGTATTGAGCAAAAAGCGTGGCATTTGGCAGGGGAAACTCAAAAAGTTCCAGCTCAAAGAATGGTCGATTTTACTCAGAATAAAGTCTCATCAGATATTCCAAAAACTTCCTATGTTCCTGGAACAACTTCTGTAGAAATGGGGCAAGTTTTTCCAGGTTTTCTATCTCAAATATTGCGCGAAGGTTTTTCTGAATTTGGAAAATCTATGCGGGGTTATTTGACAAATGAAGCCATTTTACACGCCCCAGAATCCAGAACTTCTTCGCCAGTTCGTATTCCTCGAGATTCGATTTCTTTAGAACATTTGCAAATAAAGGGACTTTATCCTTGTGGTGAAGGTGCTGGTTATGCAGGTGGAATTATTTCTGCTGCTATTGATGGTGAGAAATGTGCCATTAAAATTTATGAAGCGTTACATTTATAATATATATGTCGTTTAAAACGAAAACGTTATATTAAAAATTATTTATTCAAAAATGCTCTTTTCTCATACAATATCGTAAAATATATTAACTAATTTAAAATAATTTATGATAATGATAATTCTACTACTTTTCAACTCAAATTGTTTGTAATTAGCGACTTCCGATATTTATAAAGTGTAAATTTGTAAAAAATAGCAACTATGAGTTTAATACCCGAAGAATTTCAAATTACCGCCCCATTATTTCAAAATACCTACTTGGTAAACGGAGCTTTAAAAGAATGGAAAGGACCAACTACAGAAGTTTTTTCTACAATTTCATCGACAGAAAATTATGCGCCAACACTTTTAGGTTCTATCCCAACAATGGGAGTTTCAGAAGCCAACGAAGTTGTTGAAGCGGCTGTAAATGCTTATGATAACGGTCAAGGAATTTGGCCAACAATGAAAGTCACCGACCGAATTAAATGTATGGAGAATTTCGTAAATCAAATGAAATTGACTCGCAGTGAAGTCGTTAAATTTTTGATGTGGGAAATTGGAAAATCATTAGGTGATTCAGAAAAAGAATTTGACAGAACGGTAGAATATATTGTTGATACGATTGAAGATTATAAAAAATTAGATAGAAATAGCGCTCGATTTACAAAAAGTCAAGGCATTAATGCAATGGTTCGACGTGGGCCACTTGGAGTTGTATTGTGTCTTGGACCTTACAATTATCCTTTGAACGAAACTTTTTCCTTGCTAATTCCTGCAATTATAATGGGAAATACCGTGATTTTTAAACCTGCAAAACACGGCGTTTTATTAATTTCACCTTTGTTAGAAGCCTTTAGAAGCAGTTTTCCAAAAGGAGTTATCAATATTGTTTATGGACGAGGTCGTGATGTAGCTTCGCCTATTATGGAATCCGGTAAAATATCAATTTTAGCTTTAATTGGAAATAGTAAATCGGCAATTGCATTGCAAGATCAACATCCCAATAAAAATAGATTGCGTTTGATTTTAGGTTTAGAAGCTAAAAATCCTGCGATTGTTTTGGCTGATGCCGATTTGGATTTGGCAATTCAAGAATGTGTTGCGGGAAGTTTGTCCTTTAATGGTCAACGCTGTACCGCATTGAAAATTTTATATGTACACGAATCCATTGCAGAGGAATTTAATAAAAGATTTGCTGCCAAAGTTGATGCTCTTGCTTTCGGAAATCCTTGGGATAAATCAGTGTTTTTAACGCCATTACCAGAAAAAGACAAACCTGCTTATATTCAAGAATTGATAGACGATGCAACAAGCAAAGGTGCCAAAGTAATCAATGCTAAAGGCGGTCAACATTCCGATAATTATATTTTTCCAGCTATTTTATATCCTATAAATAAGGAAATGCGAGTGTATCACGAAGAACAATTTGGTCCAGTTGTACCTGTTTTGACTTTCAAAGATATTCAAGAACCATTGAAAGATATGGCGGAATCCAATTACGGGCAGCAAGTGAGTTTGTTCGGGAAAGACATTAAAACCATCGCACCACTTATCGATACTTTGGTGAATTTAGTTACCCGAGTAAACTTAAATAGTTCTTGCCAACGCGGTCCAGATGTGTATCCGTTCACAGGGCGAAAAGATTCTGCTGTGGGAACTTTGAGCATTCACGATGCCTTACGTTCGTTTTCCATTCGGACTTTCGTAGCGTCAAAGGACAATGAATATAACAACGAAATTTTACAGGCGTTGTTGAATAGTAAAGAATCGAATTTTATCAATACAGATTATATTTTGTAATATTTCTAATTTCAATAAAAAACCGCAAATTGCTGAATGTGATTTGCGGTTTTTTTGTGAAATCAAACTTTCGTAAAACCAACTTTATCAATGGTGTGTTTGGCAATGGTTTCAATTAAAATGGTTTCGTCAAATGGCTTTAAAACATAAGCATCCATTCCAATTTCAATGAATTTCTTAATTTCAGATTTAAATGCATTTGCTGTAAAAGCAACTATTGGAGTTGTGATTTTCAATTCTTTTCTAATTATTTCAGTTGCTTCAAGACCATCCATTTCAGGCATAAAAATATCCATTAGAATAATATCAAATTTTTGAATTTTTAGAATTTCAACAGCTTCAACGCCGTTATTTACTTCGGTAATTTTACAATTATAATTCCCTAAAGATTTCTGCGCCACAAGTCTGTTGATGGCATTGTCTTCAACCAAAAGTATAGAAATCTTCTGAAGGTCTATATTATTATTATTATTATTATTATTATTATTATTATTATTATTAGCTTTTCTCAGTTTTAAGTAGATTTTTACTGATGTTCCTTGGTTTTTTTTACTTTCAATTTCAATCTTTCCATTCATTAATTGCGCTAATTTATAAGCAATTGACATTCCTAAACCTGTCCCACCAAATTTTCGTGAAATAGCATTACTTTCTTGTGTAAAAATCTGAAATATATTTGAAATAAAATCAGGACTCATCCCAATTCCAGTATCAGATATTGTGATACAAATGTCTTGTGATTTTGGAAAATCTTCAAGCACTTCACAATGAATTGAAACACTTCCACGGTGAGTAAATTTCAACGAATTCCCCACGATATTATAGATAATTTGTTCAATTCTTAAAATATCACCTTTCAAAACAGTGTTGATTTCGTTGGATACAAACAAATTTAAGTTGAGGTTTTTTTCTTTCGCTTTAATTTGAAGTACAGAAATGACATTGGTGATTTTAATTTTAAAATTAAACTTTTTATTTTCAAGAAATATTTCCTTTGCTTCAATTTTTGACAAATCCAATATATCATTGATAATTGCCATTAAATGATAGGACGCAAGGGAGCTATTGTTTACAAACAGTTTCTGATTTTCTGTTAATTCCTCTCGTTTCAATTCTCTCAAAAATCCTATAATTGCATTCAAAGGCGTTCTAATTTCGTGGCTCATATTAATCAGAAACAACTCTTTTGCTTTAGCACTAACTTCTGCTTTTACTTTCTCTTTTTCAAGTTCAATTTCAAGTATTTTTTGATTTGTAATATCAAGATGAAGTCCAATTGAGCCATTAACATTTCCATTTTCATCATATTTTGGTGAGCCGCTAATCATCCACCATCTCACTTCCCCTTTTTTATTTATTATTTTTATTTGATAAATGTCTGAAACCCCTTTGTCTCTTAATTTTTGCTTTGTATTTACAATAGTTGCGTTTTCCTGACAAACAAATAATCCAATTGGGTCTTTGCCAATAAGTTCGTTATTTTCAAAACCAGATATTTTAGTAAAATGATCATTGGCATATTGAATTAAACCTTGTTTGTCGATTTCAATGAGTCCAATATTCATATTGGAAACAATATTTCGGTATTTATTTTCTTCTTGTTTTAAAAAAATAGTCGCTTTTTTTATTTCTGTAATGTCTTTTATGAATGTGCAGAAATACGTTCTATTATTATGAATCAAAGGAGTTATTGAAAGTTCAATAACAAACTCTTCTTTCGATTTGTTTATCGCGTTAAGCTCAATCGTGCGGTTCATTATTTCTTCATTACCTGTCTCGATAAACTTTTTTATACTTTCTGAACATTTTAAAACATAGCGTTCAGGAGCTACAACTTCATAAAGTGATTTTCCTAATACTTCCTCTTTTTTCCATCCAAAAACAGTTTCTGCTTTTTTATTCCAAAATGTGATAATTTCCTTCTCATCAAATAGTATAATTGAA
>JBILPJ010000044.1:0-15036 GCA_044373975.1 Flavobacterium sp.
GTAATTTCCTTAGAATTGCTCATTATCCGCAGGATCAATACATTTTGGATAGGTGTGATAAATTGGGAATTATTACCATGGTAGAAATTCCAATTGTCAATGCAATTACTGAAAGCGAGTTGTTCTTGAACAATTCTTTGCACATGGCAGAAGAAATGGTTAAACAAAACTTCAATCATCCATCGCTGGTAACTTGGGCATATATGAATGAGGTTATGTTGCGTCCTCCATTTAAAAAAGAGCCCGAAAGACACGCGATTTATTGCAAAGAAGTAAATCGTCAGGCCAAGGCAATTGAAAAATTAATTAGTGAATTAGACCCCAACCGATATACATTAATTCCATGCCACGGTTCGATGTCGGCATATAAAGAAGCAGGTTTGTTTGAAATTCCAAAAATTGTGGGGTTGAATTTGTATCAAGGTTGGTACAGCGGCATTTTTTCAGGATTTGATGATTATTTAGATAATTTTCATAAAGAATATCCAAACACCCCAATAATAATAACCGAATACGGAGCTGATGTCGATTCTAGGCTGCATTCTTTTTTACCTGAAAGGTTCGATTATACAGCTGAATACGGCAATTTATACCACGAACACTATTTGAAAGCAATTCAATATCGAGATTTTGTTTCGGGAGCAGCTATTTGGAATTTAAACGATTTTTTCTCTGAAAATAGAGCCGCTGCAGTTCCGCACGTTAACAATAAAGGAATTACAGGATTGGACAGGGAAAAGAAAGATACCTATTTATTATACCAAGCCAATTTACTCAAAAACCCTTTTGTTGCTTTTGGTTCTAGTTCATGGGAAAACAGGGCTGGAGTTGAAACGCAATTAGGAATATGTACCCAATATATTTCTATTTATAGCAATTTACCGAAAGTGGAAGTTACTTTAAATTCTAAAACTTTAGGGGTTTTTATTACTATAAATGGGGTGGTGGTAGTCCCAATTCCCTTTGTGAGCGGATTAAATATTTTGGAAGCTATTGCCAAAAGTGATACATCTGAAACTACTGATTTTTATAAAACAAATTTTCAAATAATTCCAAAACAAATCCAAAATTCCAATTTTGAAAGTTTGAATGTAATGTTGGGTTCTAATAGATATTTTGAAGATAAAGAGGCAAGAATCTGTTGGATACCAGAACAGCCGTATACTTCAGGAAATTGGGGGTATATTGGTGGAAAACCATTTAAAACCAAAACGCGATTTGGTGAATTACCGGCATCAGAATTAGATATTCTAAACACGACTCAAGACCCTATTTTCCAAACACAACGAAATGGAATTGAAGAGTTCAAAGCCGATGTTTCGGATGGTCAATATGAAGTTTATTTCTATTGGGCACACTTAATTCCTTTTGTTCAAAAAGAAGCCTTGGCCTATAATTTAGGAAATACTTCTACTTATGAAAATGCCTCTAATTATATATTTGATGTTGCTATTAATGGAAATACCGTCCTTCAAAATTTAGATATTCCAAACCAAATTGGAGCCGAAAGAGCCATTATTAAAAGTACACTAATAAATGCGACAGAAGGGAAGGGAATTTCAATAAAATTCAATGCCAACAAGGAGGGTAAAACCTATTTAAATGCAATTCGAATTGTGAAAATAAAGTAATATTTTAAAAAGTAAGGCATGAAAATTTATGGAGTAGCACTATTGGGCGCCTGTTTTTTATCAGGACAATTGATAGGAGAATTGCTTGGAAAAGCATTGGATATTGATGGAAATATTGGCGGAGTTGGATTTGCCATGTTATTTTTAATTTTGGTAGGTAACAAAATGAAAAAGAACGATTTGTTGACTTCTGTCTCCGAACGTGGAGTTTTGTTTTGGAGCTCGATGTATATTCCTGTTGTGATTGCAATGTCTGCAACACAAAATGTAAAAGCTGCGCTAACTGGTGGCTGGGTTGCTGTTTTTGTAGGAGTTATTGCCACAGGAATTAGTTTTTTATGTATTCCAATAATAGTTAAAATGGGTGAAAAATTCAGTAAATAAAAAAAATGGGATTAATAGAAAAAATAGTAGATAAAAATTCATTTGTATTTTCATTTCTGGTAGTTGGAATATTAATATACGCCTCTTTTTGGTTTGCCAAAAAAATATTTAGAGATAAAATTCCAGGTTCCGCAATTGCAATAAGTTTAGGATTGGTTCTAGCCTATTTTGGGGGCGAAAAAGGAATTGCAGATGTGCCTCTTTTTGCAGGAATGGCTTTTTTAGGTGGTTCAATGTTAAGAGATTTTTCAATTGTTGCAACAGCAATGGGTGCTGAAATATCAGAAATAAAAAAAGCAGGACTTGTGGGCATATTTTCCCTTTTCTTTGGCGTGGTTCTTTCGTTTTTTTTAGGAGGAACCATTGGCTATCTAATGGGATATACCGACCCCGTTAGTTTTGCAACAATTGGTGCTGGAGCGTGTACTTTTGTCGTAGGTCCAGTTACTGGTTCTGCTTTGGGAGCAGGTTCTGATGTTATTGCAATCGCAATTGCTATTGGGGTTATCAAATCAATTTTAGTAACTGTAGTCACACCAATTATTGCCAAAAGAATTGGATTAAATAATCCCGTAACTGCAATGGTTTATGGAGGAGTTATAGGAACCACTAGTGGCGTTGCTGCAGGTTTGGCGGCAGTAGATGAAAAATTAGTTCCTTATGGTGCTTTAACGGCAACTTTTTATACTGGCTTGGGATGTTTATTATGTCCTTCTTTGCTTTTTTTTATTGTTAAACTATTTATTGCTTAATACTTTTTGGCTTTATTTCAACTAATCAATCATACCTTTTAAAATCATGAACTTAATTAATCTTTTTGATTTGTCTCTTGTAGGCAGAAAAAACAAAACTGCTTTAGAATTTGGAACAGATTCTTTTACTTTCGGAGAAATCGATTTGAGAAGCAATAAAATGGCTAATTTTTTATTGTCAAAAAATCTAGTTTCGGGGGATAGAATTTGTGTTTATTTAGAGAATTGTGTCGAAATGATAGACCTTTATTTGGCTTGTTCTAAAACGGGAATCATTTTTGTTCCTGTCAATATTTTATACAAAGAAAGAGAGATTACACATATCTTAAATGATGCAGATCCTAAATTATTAATTGCCGATGTAGAAGTTCCTGGCGGATTTTCTGCCTTGCAATTGGTCGATTTGATTCAAGAGTTAAAAAATCATAATGATTCACCTGTTAAAATAAGAACTACTGGAGATAGTCCCGCCGCTTTGGTATATACAAGTGGTACTACAGGAGCATCAAAGGGAGCGATTCTAACGCATAATAATTTTATTTCTAACGGAATGAATTTGGTAACGTGTTGGCAAATCACCGATAACGATCGGTTTTTATTAGCACTTCCATTATTCCACGTTCATTCACTTGCTAATGGAATTCATTGTTGGTTGATGAGTGGTTGCACCATGCGATTGTTGGTTCGTTTCGAGCATCAAAAAGCAGCTAACGAATTCTTAGATTTTAAACCGACATTATTCTTTGGGGTACCTACAATTTATATCCGTTTGCTGGAACAATCAACTGAAATTGCAAAACAAATTGGTGCCAACATGCGCTTGTTTGCTTGTGGTTCAGCTCCTTTGCCTCCGCAAGTTATGGAAGATTTCGTAACCAAATATGGTCACGTAATTTTGGAACGCTACGGAATGACCGAAACATTAATGAACATTAGCAATCCTTATACGGGAGAAAGAAGACCAGGGACTGTTGGATTTCCATTGCCAGGTTTGTCGGCTAAAATTATATTGCCAAATGGTAAAACAGCCGCAATTGATGAAGAAGGAGAAGTTTGTGTAAAAGGACCTAATGTTTTTGCGGGCTATTGGAAAAAAGAACAAGCCACAATTGATTCCTTTATTGATAGCTATTTTAAAACTGGAGATATGGGCGTACTTTCTGAAGACGGCTATTTTACCTTAAGAGGACGAAAAAGTGATTTGATTATTAGTGGTGGATTTAATATTTATCCCCGTGAAATAGAAGAGTTTTTATTAGAACAAGAAGGGATTTCTGAGGCGGTTGTAGTCGGAATTCCTCACGAAACAAGAGGAGAAATGCCTATAGCCTATATAGTTCCTTCTGTAAATTTTGATGCTATATTAATTGAAGAATTATGTAAAAAGACTTTTGCCTCTTTCAAAATACCAAGGAGTTTTATAGCGGTTGAAAGTTTACCAAGAACAGCGCTTGGAAAAGTTCAAAAACATTTATTGCCAAAACCTTAAGTATATTTCTTACCGGTTACAAACCAAATAATTAATTTTAAAAAAACAATACAATGATAGTGCAATACGGAGATGTGGGATTTAATGAAGAATGGCTAGAATTAGTAAAAAACGACCCCGTACATCCAACTATTTCAATTGAGAAGCGAATAACTGGAAACCGAACAATTTTTGTTTATGTCCATGAGGATATTCCTCAATTTATGGTTTGCGTAAGAATAGGAAATAGGCTCCCTAGAAATATGATGGAAGTATTAAATGATGATGGCTACAAAAGCAAGTATGACATAACCTATGCTATTTTTTATTCTGTTTTTAGATTGCCACAAGCAACTTTGAAGGGTGCGGGGACTCTTGCGATTAAAGATTTAATAGAACATTGCCGTAAATTAGGTGTAAAAAACTTCTTTACACTAAGTCCAATTCCTTCAATGAAAATTCACCTCAAAAACAAACCTGACGAATCAATTGTTAGGCAATATTTAGAATCTTGGGAAGGTTCTGTAGCACGTTTTCATCTAAGTAATGGCGCAAAAATCCACAGTATAAATTTTGATGCCGATTATAGCGAACTTCGGTTAAACGAAAGTTGGGGAGTAATGGTTAATTATGATTATAATCTGTAGTTTACTATTATCCAAAATGCAGTAATTTAAAATTAATTTATTAAAGTATTGATTAATTGAATTAACATAACAAAAAAGCTTCAGATTTCTCTGAAGCTTTTTTAGTAGACTATTCAGACGAAATATCGAACAATTTGCTGAAAGATTTTGATAAATTTTTGATGTTTTATGAATATAAAAAAACCTCTAAATTTCTTTAGAGGTTTTTTGGTAAATCTTAGTAGCGGGAACTGGACTCGAACTAGTGACCTTCGGGTTATGAGCCCGACGAGCTGCCTACTGCTCTATCCCGCGATGTTTCGGGTGTACATTTACAATAAAATTCTATATTTTCAATATTAAATATGAAAATATTTTTATTTTGTACTACATTTTTTATTTGTTGAAGTAACAAAAATACATAAAATAAATTTGTTGCATTTTTAATCTCATAGTTAGATTTAGTAAAATACACAACAATTTTCTTTAGTTATTAATAAAAATTGTTAGATTTGTAACAGAACTAAAATGTTTTTAAAATTAATTTTACAATTTAAGTATATATAAATATATTTGCTTTAACGTTTTTTTTACCTAATGTTCATATGAATTGTAATTGTCTAACGAAAAACATACTTGTTCTATATTTACTATTATCCTCTTTAGTTGGAAATGCTCAAATTCCTATTGAGCGTCAATCAATAATTACGGCATCCGAAAAGTTTATATTTTCGGATCCTAATGAAGCGATTAGAATTGCAATTCAATTACTAAAAAATGAAAACAATTCAAATGCTGATATTGCAAAAATTAATCTTGTTTTAGCAAAATCTTATAAAGTAAAAGGAGATTATAGTAATGCTTTGAAAATATTATTTGAAGAAAAAAAATATAATTTTTATTTGACTGATTTTGAAAAAAATGAAGTCTCTTTAAATAAAATTGAAATACTAAGTGATTTATCTTTGAATGATGAATCTGAAAAATTATTAAAGTTAGTTGATATTAAAGTACCAGGTTCTATAACCAATAAATCAAATTCCTACATAGAGAAATTATTGCTTCTTGAAAAAACAAAGTTATTATTAAATGATCGTAAAATTGAACAAGGTATTCAATTGCTAAAAGGAGAACAAAATAAATCAATTGAAATCTTTAAAATTTATCCAGAGTTAAAATTATGGTACACAATAAAGCTCGGTGAATTTTATCTTGAAAAAAAGAATTTAATAGCTGCAAAAGAATATTATACCGAAGCATTAAAAATAATTACCAATCAAAAAAAGGAAAATACCTACGCTAAAATTTATGCTTTATCAGGATTAGCAGATGTGTTTTTTTATCAAAAACAGCATAATGAAGTTACAGATTTATTGAATTATGCCTTTGTTTATTCTAAAAAAATCCAAAACGTTTTTTTGCAAGAAAAAATTCTGCAAAAACAAACTATCAATTATTTAGCACTAAATAAAATATCTGAATATAAATCGTCACATGCAAAATATACACAAGTACTTTCTCGATCTGAAACTTTAGAACAAGAAGCAGTGAATACTGCCTATAATCTTATTGCTAAAGAGAAAAATCAAAAATACCTTGAACATAAAAATCAAAATAATTTTATTATTAAGAATATTGTTTTTTTCTTTTTAATTATATTGATAATATTTATTTTCTTCTGGCAAAGAGTATCAATAAAAGTTAAAAATTTGAAACAATTAATTAATTACCTTCAAATCACCAAAAATAATTGGATTACTCTATATTCAGATCAAGGAAAAGAATCTGAACCAAAACAAGAATCAAAGAAAATAATTATTCTAAAAGAAACCGAAGATTTAATTTTACAAAAATTAAAACGATTTGAAAATTCAAAAAAATTCCTTAACAAAGATATTTCTCTTGCTGTATTAGCAGGTCAATTTGATACAAATACTAAGTATCTTTCAGAAATAATAAATTCACATTATCAAATTAATTTTAACTCCTACATTAATAATTTAAGGATTAATTACATTGTTATGAAATTAAAAACAGATCCAAATTATAAGAAATATAAAATTAGCCATTTAGCTGAAAGTTGTGGTTTTTCCTCTCATAGCAGTTTTGCAACAGTATTTAAGTCAATTACTGGAATTTCACCAGTTAAATTTATTGATTTTTTAAATAATGAAAAAAATAATTCTCTAGACGTATGATAATTATTAAAAAACATATTACAAAATCTAAAGGCCTTCTTATTTTGATTAATTTATTAATCAGCTTCCCTTTATTTTCACAAAAAGGAAAAAATATTGATAGTATTATTAAAGCTTCTACTAAAGAAATGTATATTAATCCAGATAAAGCTATTGTTATCGGAAATACCATTTTGAATGAATCTGGAAATAATATTGATTCTAAAATAAAAGGGTATAAGTTAATTTCGGATGCCTATTCTTCAAAACGAGATTATGAAAAATCTTTGGAATACATAATGAAAGCCAATCAATTGTTGAATAAAACTGATAATGAGTTATTAAAAATCAAAATAATTAATAAAATTGGAATTCAGTACCATCAATTGAAAATATATGATAAGTCTATATTCTATTTAGATCAGTCAGAACAATTAATTAGGAATTACCCAATTCAGGATTCCATTTATTCTTATCTTGGAAGTAATTATATTGTTAGGGGATTTATATATAAAGAAAAATTTAATTGTGAAATTGCAATTGATTTTTTTGACAAAGGAATTGACATGCTATTAAAGTCAAAAACCAATGAAGTTTTTTCATCTATAAGCATTGCAAAATATAACAAAGGCAACTGTTATATATTGATGGTAAATAATGCTATGGCAATTGATAATTTTCAACAATCTTTCCAGTTTGCAAAGAAAATTAATGCCTCTAGTCTTCAGGCTTTTGCTCTTAAAGGTTTGGCACAAGTTTTTACACTAGAAGGTAAATTTTCTGTAGCCATTCCAATTTTGCAAAATGCACTAACAATATCTTCTAAAGTAAATGACTTAATACTTAATCAAGAATTGTACAAAGGTTTATCTGAGAATTATTTAGCACTTAATGAATGGAATAATTTTAAAAAGTATCATTATCTTTTCATAACAACTCAAAAATTAATAAAAGAACGCGAAAGAAAATCAGTATGCGAATCTTTAAATATGAAAGAAAAAGAATTATCCATAAATATCAAAAATGAGAAGCTTAGTTTTAATTTATTAATTATTGTTTCCATTACTTTATTAATCATTTTCACATTTTTTTGCGTTTTATTTTTTAGAAATAATGATAAAACTATAAAAAAATTGAAAGAACAAATTAGTTCTTTACAAAGCTTGAATTAATTCGGATACTCATACTTCTATATGTATTTGAAGCATCAAAAACTCTAATTTCGACTTTGTAAATTCGGTAAAATGAAAAGCACTCCTGTTTTTTAAATTATTTTATTATTATATTTTTAACTCCTTAAATTTATTTATTAATTAACAATAATTTACTATGGTTAAAAATTTATTATTTGAAGGAGTGTTTGATAATGCTTCTTTTAAAATTAAATCTACTACCTCTAAAAAACCTACCTGGCGTAGTTTTCTTTCGATGGTAGTATTTTTAGTTTTTGCATCATTAAATATTGATGCGCAAACAACAATCATTGATCCTTCGGGAGATGGTGGTTTTAACAATGGTAGCACCTTTGCTGCTAATGGGTGGACTGTTGCCAATCAGGGTATAAACCCTTCTAAATGGGTAGTGGGTTCTGCGGTTTCTGCAGCTACAACTGCAACTACTGCAACTGTAGCTAATAACACAACCACAATAACCTTAACAGCTGGTAATCCTCAAATCTATCCGGGTATGAAAGTTACAGCTTCGGGTAGTGTTCTTGCAGCAAACACCTATGTGTCTGCAATTAGTGGAACTGCCTTGACGTTATCAAATGCAACTATTGCTTTATCTGCATCACCAATTACTTTAACATTTAGTTTTGGTTCAAATGGTGGCGCGGTAGGAACTTCTGCTACTGTAGTTGCTGCTTCGGCTACAATAACATTATCTGTTGCTAATCCTGGTATCGTTGTAGGACAATCTATTGCTGTTACTTCTGGTACTTCTGTTCTTGCCGCTAATACTTATGTTACTAACGTAAATGGTGCTGTTATTACACTTTCTCAGCCAACAATTGCGTTGTCAAGTACTGCTGTAACTTATAGTTTTGGTTCAACTTCTTCAAATATTACTGGAAATGCAGCTTATGTTTCTAATGACGGAGGAGCATCAAATGTTTATTTTGGATACAATGGAAACAGAACACTTTATTTTTATAAAGATGTAACCGTTTCAAGTGCTGAACAAGCAATGACGTTGTCTTTTGACGTAAAATCGCCTAATGCAACTTCTAATGGTTGGCAGGTTTGGGTTGCTCCAACTTCTCAAACAGTTGTGGGTACCGATACTCAAGTAACTTCTGCATTCATTCAAATTGCCTCGTGGCCTGGAGCCACTTTGGTAGCTTTTAATCATACTTCACAAGTTGGAACTACAAAACAAACCGCTTTTATTCCGCCAAGTTTTGCCGGAACAACTTTTCGCTTAATTTTTGTATGGACTAATGGAACTGCAGCGGCTTCAGTACCTCCAGCAGCAATTGATAATATTTCATTGGTTTCAAGAGCAACTATAGATGGTATTAATAGTACAGGAACTGGGCTTTGGTCTAATGCCTCTATTTGGGATGTTGCTGTGCCAACTCCAGCAGATAATGTAATTATTAATACTGGTCATACCGTTTCGATTGACTCTAAATTTTCTGGAGCTAATGATTTATTTATTGCAGGTGCAAATGCAACTCTTCAATGGGCTAATTCAGGATCAATAGTAGATTATTTTACTATTGGTAACGACTTAGGAATTAGTGGTAGTGGTGCAAGATTTAATGTTTATGAAGGAGGTGTAATTACACAGGGTAGAAAATTGAATGTCGCTCATGATGTTACTGTAACAAGTGGCGGTAGATTCGATGCTTCACCATCCTCTTCTATTTTGAATTTGAATGGTACTACGCTACAAACAGTAACAGTTGGTGGTACAAGTTTTGTAGGAGGAACAAATGCTACTATTACTACAGCAAATACAAAAGATGTACTTGGTAAGTTGCAAATTACCAATACCAGTACAGCAACACCTAACATTATTTGGAATGCCAATAATGTTAAAATTGGATCTGGACTTATAAATACTTCAGGTAGAATAGCTTTAGGTTCTAATAAAATTACAATAGGTAATTATGCTACTTTAGCTGATACTCCAACTGCAGGTACGGGATTTATAGGAGGAACTTTTTCTAAATGGGTTAATACTTTTGCAGCTTTTACAGCTGCTGTCCCTGCGGGTGTTGATTTTCCTTTTGGACTTGCTAATACTAGTTCTTGGGGACCAGTTTATCCATTACTTGATAGTAAAGGAAATAGTCGTTGGATGTTAGTATATCCGGATTTGAATCCTTCAGTAGGAGGTGAAGTAGCGGTTACTTATACTGATGCCAGTACGGTAACTACAGGCTTATCTATAGCGGATGGTACTTATACTATCAACAATAGATTTAACGGAAATTGGGCGATTACCACACCAAACAGTAACACATCCGGTACAGGAGGTGCTATTACTTTCGCACCAAATGGTATAACAAATACTTTTAGAATTGGAGCTTATGCTACAGGAGGATATGTTGCAAAAGATGGGTCTTCTCGTTTGATGAATGCTTCAGCAGCTTTGGGTGGAGCTCACCAAGATGGAACAACCACTCCGTTTGTCTTTAGAACAGGAATACCATTTACTTCATTAACAACTGCGCCACTTTATGTTGGAACAGCTGCGGCTTCTATGGTTGACACTTCAGCTGCAGTTACTTCAGCTGCTACAGGAGCGTGGACTAGTGGTTCAACATGGGTTGGAGGAGTAGTGCCTACAGCTTGTCAAGCCGTAATCATAGCCTCTGGACACACAGTAACCGTTAGCGGAACTGCTGTTGCCGGTAATGTAATCATTAATAACGGAGGTACTTTAGTAAATGCATCCGGTTCATTAACCGTGGGTTGTTCGGGTAATAACTCTGCTTTAAATAACAATGGAACGTATACTTGTAGTGGTGGTACAGTAACCGTTAACGGTTATGTGGCTCATAGAGCAAATAGTACTTTTAATCATACGGGTGGTGATATCATTGTAGATGGTAACAACGATGGTGATGTGGCAACAAGTGTTGGTTTTGGAGGTTCTATCTTTAAAATTGAAAATGCTAATTTGAATTTAACAGGGGGTAAAATTACTATTGTTGACCCTCTTGTAAATTATAGCACCCCAATTGCAGCAAACACAAGTAATTATACTTTAAATACAGCAGGTTCAACAGGAACATTTCCTGGTATTATTAAAGATGCAGCATTACTTGGCGCCACTACATTAATAATGAAAGCTAATGGTGCAGCTTCTAATTTTTATGCTGCTGGCATGTATGTTTCGGCTACAACAGGTATTGCTCCTGGGACAACAATTTCAAGTGTTACATTCGCCAGCGGTGTTGCAACTATCATATTGTCTTCAGGAATAACAGCCGGTTTTGCAGCTAATGCGGTACTCCAATTTTCATCAATGGCTAATGGCGGTACAACAATTACGGTAGCTGCTCAAGCTGGAAATTTAAATTTAGCGGTAGGTCAAGGTGTTTCTGGAACAGGGATCCCAGCGGGAACTGTTATGACGAGTTTTGCTATAGATAATATTTCAGATGCAGCATCAGGTTTGGTATTAGTGACTTTGAGTAATGCTATAACAGGATTGTCTCCTAATCCTATCAATGCAGCACAAGCTATTACTTTTAATACAGTTAACATAGGTACTTCTGCTACAGTATTGTCTGCAGCCAATGCAAATATTCTTCCGGGAATGGTGGTGACGGGTACCGGTCTTTTAGATGGAACAATTGTTACTGGGGTTACCGGTGCGGCTATTAAATTTTCACAACCTATACAAGTAGGGGCGCCATCTCCGATGACATTGAGTTTTTATGCTAAAAACTTAGAAGGATCGGGTGCTTTTGTATACGATTCGCCAAGACATTATGCAGCAGGTTTAGGCCATACGTTGCAAATTGGTAATGGAATTTCTACTCAAAAAGGAGCTGTTTTAACCTATGGTTTCAACTGCATCTTCCAAAAATATCTGGGGGGTATATTATCATTAGGAAACTTAATTGTTGATGCTCCTGATGGCACTAACAGATCTATGAACGTAATGAATGGTAGTAATAATAGTAACGTATGTAACATGAACGTTCAGGGAGATTTTACTATTACTTCAGGAAGTACTTTTAAACAATATGGTCTTGGAACCTCTACTATTTATCTAGGAGGGAACTTGGTAAATAATGGTTCTTTACTTACTGCATGGTATGGTGTTTCACTATACATGGGTAATTTAATTAATGGAGTTGCCGTGCCTACTACTTTAGCACAAAGCATTGGTGGTTCAGGAAACATTACTACAAATTTATGGTATTCAACAGCAGGTAAAATAAATTCTAATTTATGGTCAATGACCGTAAATAATACAAGTGCAGGTGGTGTTACACTAAATAGACCAATGTGGATTTTAGGGGTTACATTGACCAATGGTTTACTTCATACTTCCGCTACTAATTTGTTAACTGTAGGAACAGATACATTAACTGATACTTCTTCAAGTGTTCCAAGTGGAGGTAATCCTACGAGTTACATTGATGGACCTGTTCAGGTTTCCGTGATTCCTAATAGTTTTAATCCTCTAAATTCTACCACTGTAAATATACCCTTGGGAGTAGGAACCACTTACCTTCCAATGTCTATTGTTGCTGTAGGAGGTGCTAAATTTCTTGCTCAAGCTTTTGATTCAAATACAGGAACTGTAAATTCAACTTGCTCTAATTTGGCCTCTAAAAGATGGTCTGTTGCACGATTGAGTGGTGATGGCGGTAATGCATCAACATTTAATATAAAACTTGGTGATGTTAGTATAAATAATTCTAAGTTAATTGTTCAGGCTTCTTCAGATCAAGGACAGTATGGTACTTTGTCTGGAGCGACAACGGTGGGTACATCTGTTACAGGTACAACTGCACCTTATGGAAATACTTCAGGTAGTATACTTTACACCCCATTTTTAACTTATACAGTTCAACAGCCGTATGCTGGTTATACAGGATATTTCAGTTATGCAGATATTCCTTCTTGTTCAGGTACTCCAACTCCGGGTAATACGGTTGCTTCTGCATCAAGTGTATGTGGTGGAGCTCCAACTACTTTGAGTCTACAAACTCCTACAACAGGTGCAAATGTTACCTACCAATGGCAAATTTCAACGGATGGTGGAACTACTTTCAGTACTATTTCAGGTGCTACTGCTGCTACTTATATTGCTTATCCAACAGCAAATTCTAGTTACCAATGTAATGTATCTTGTTCTGCTGGTACGCCAGTAGCTTCAACTCCAATTGCAATTACAATTTCAAATACTGGCGCACCAACAGTAACGGGAGCTTCAGTTTGTATTCAAGGAACAGCAAATTTATCAGCTACGGGTGAAGGTATTCTCAATTGGTATAGTGCAGCAACTGGTGGTTCTGTTTTAACAACAGGAACAACTTATGCTCCTTCAGTTAGTGAGACTACTACTTATTATGTGTCTTCAACAACTGTAGGGTCTGCTAGTGCAGGTCAAACTGTAGCTGCAGGAATTTTAGCAGCTACAGCCAACTACAAAGGGTTGTCTTTTGATGCTACTAGAGCTTTCAAATTAAAAACAGTTACTGTATATCCTAAAAATACTGCTGCTGGTCTTACTCCTATTACTATCAGATTATATGATGCTACAGGAAACATTGTAGCAGGTACTTCGGATGTAACATTTACTCCTACATTGAATGCGGGAACTGCAAATTCAGTTCCTCAAACGGTAACTCTTAACTATACTATTCCAGTTGGAACAGGTTATAGATTAGTAGCTGCTTATGGTATGGCTTCTGCCAATGCATTAGGAACTAGTAATGCTACACAAACATATCCTGCTGCATACAGTTCATTTACTATAACAGGAAATGTTTCAAATTTATCTGCAGCACCTGATTCTGCGGCTGGAGCTTATAACTGTTTCTTTAATATTCAAATTGATGAAAATTGTGAGACAGCAAGAACTCCGGTAACGGCAACTGTTCTTCCTTTAGCTACTTTTTATGCTGATGAAGATGGTGATGGTTATGGTAACGCAACTGTTTCTCAACAAGCGTGTTCACCAACAACTGGTTATGTAGCTAACAATACAGATTTTGATGATACAAATGCTGCAATATGGAGAACAGGAGATTTCTATGTAGATGCTGACGGTGATGGTTTCACTGTGGGTTCACAAGTTTCTTTAGGTTATGGAGCTTCAACTCCTTCAGGATATTCTGTTACATCTGCAGGGACTGATTGTAACGATACTAATTCGTCTGTTACGATCGGAACAGTAATTATTACCGAAGCAACAAATCCTACAATTTGTAAGTTAGTAAATGCTACTGCAACAGTTTCAGTAGTTGCTGCTACTAATGATAATGCAACGTATCAGTGGTATTCTCAAGCAGCTACAGTAGCTTCAACTTCTACTGTTTGGACTGCATTAACAAATAATGCTAATTATTCTGGAGTAACTAGTGCTTCATTAGTTATAACAAGAACTACAACAGCTGTTCCAGCAAATGGAACAAGATATAAAGTTGTGATTAATGGTGGATTATGTGGAAATGCAACTTCTGCTACAGTAAGTTTGCAAGAACTTGCAGTTATTTCAAAAGCAGCGACTATTGCCGTTGTAGGAACATTATCACCTTTATTGACAACCTGTCAAGGAAATAGTGTGAATTTAAATCTAGCAGCAGGAAGTATTGGAAACATCCAATGGCAGTCTTCAACAGATGGAATTACGTATGCTAATGTTGGTGCTTCAATTGCGCAATCAGCCCTTTCAGCAACCAATTTAGCAATGCCATTTAATACAGGAACTTTGACTCAAACAACTTGGTTTAGAGTAGTTGCTTCAAATGGTATTTGTAATTCTGTAAATGGAACTGCAATTAAAATAACTGTGAGTTCTCCA
>JBILPJ010000164.1:0-5250 GCA_044373975.1 Flavobacterium sp.
GAAGAAAATTCTTTTCTTAGAACATTGGATCAAGGTTTACAATTATTAGAAAATGTAATTGCTGCTACAGATGGAAAAACAGTTTCTGGACAAAAAGCATTCGAATTATACGATACTTTTGGTTTTCCAATCGATTTAACAGCGTTGATATTAAGAGAAAGAGGACTTGAATTGGACGAAGCTGGTTTTGACAAAGCGATGCTCGAACAAAAAAACACGTTCTCGTGCTGCATCAGAAGTTTCAACCGAAGATTGGACGTTATTGGCAGAAGGAAATACAGAATCATTTGTAGGTTATGACCTAGTTGAAAATGAAGTAAAAATCACTCGTTTCCGTAAAATTGACAGTAAAAAAGACGGCGTTTTATTCCAAATAGTTTTAAACAACACCCCTTTTTACCCAGAAGGTGGTGGGCAAGTTGGCGATAAAGGAATATTAATTTCTGCAAACGAATCCATAGAAATAATTGACACTAAAAAAGAAAATAACTTGATTTTGCATTTGGCTAAAAAATTGCCAGAAAATATAAATGCAAGTTTTGTAGCTAAAGTAAACCAAGATTTAAGAAGCTTATCGTCAAGAAATCACTCGGCTACGCATTTGATGCATCAAGCTTTGAGAAGCATTTTAGGAACGCACGTAGAACAAAAAGGGTCTTTGGTAAATCCAAATTATTTACGTTTTGACTTTTCGCATTTTGCAAAAATGACGGAAACCGAATTACAACAAGTAGAAGATTTTGTAAATGCAAGAATTCAAGAGCAATTACCCTTAATAGAGCGCAGAAACATACCTTTTGCACAAGCAGTTTCAGAAGGCGCAATGGCACTTTTTGGAGAAAAATATGGTGATGAAGTGCGTGCAATAAAATTTGGCGAAAGTATGGAATTGTGTGGTGGAATCCACGTGAAAAACACAGCCGAAATCTGGCATTTCAAAATTGTTTCTGAAGGTGCTGTTGCTGCAGGAATTCGTCGAATCGAAGCCATTACAAGTGATGCTGTAAAAACGCATTTTGCATCGTATGAAAATATGTTAAATGAAGTTAAAGAAGCATTGAAAAACCCACAAGATATTATCAAAGCAGTACAATCTTTACAAGACGATAATACAAAACTTTCAAAACAAATTGAGGTTTTTGTAAAAGAGAAAGTCAAATTTATGAAAGTTGCTTTAACAGCTGAAATCCAACAAATAAATGGAATTCAATTCCTTGCAAAACAAGTAGATTTAGATCCAAATGGTGCTAAAGATTTGGCGTATGAATTAGGAACTTTAGGAACAAATGTGTTTGTAGTTTTGGCGACATCCGAAGAAGGAAAACCAACAATTAGTTGTTATATATCGAAAGAATTAGTTAACGAAAAAGCATTAAATGCTGGAAATGTAGTTCGGGAATTAGGTAAATTCATCCAAGGCGGTGGAGGCGGACAGCCTTTCTTTGCAACTGCTGGAGGAAAAAACTCCGCTGGAATCTCAGAAGCGTTAGAAAAAGCTATTGATTTTATTAAATAGCATTATTGAAATTATATAAAATAGCAAACCCTTTCAAATTTAATTTTTAAAAGGGTTTTTTATGTATAAAAATTTACTAAAAATTAATTTGCTTTAGCAGCTTCTTTTTGTGCTTTTTGAACATCTTTGAAAGCTTTGTATTTTTCTGCACCTAATATTTCTTTAAGTTTTCCATTTGAAACATTGTAGTATTCTTTATTCTTAGCTTTTTTATCCTCTTCTGAAAGTGAAGCATCAGCTTTTAAAGCTTTTCCAAAAGCAGAATTTTCTTCCATTATTGCTCTAACTTTTTGTTGTTCTTCATCAGTTACACTAGCAGTTTTAAAGGCCTCTAATAAATCCGACTCTTTTTTAGCTTTAGCATTTGCTTTGTCTTCTTTAGACATTGTTTTTTCTTGAGGTGCTTTAAGGGTTACTTGATCTTGGGCGTTAGCACCAGTAATAGCAAAACCAACTGCGATAATTGTTGATAATAAGTGTTTCATTTTGTTAATTTTGGTTGTTTATAATGTTTTAATAAATTGTTTCACAAATATAATTAAAATTGTAAATGAATACTGTAAAATCTATTTTTTAAGACTTTTTTAAGATTAGGCCAATAATTTAATTTAATTCAAGTTTAAAGTAAGTAAATTTGTAATATTGCTATTCTATAAAGAAAGTCTGATTTGTAAAAAAAAAATATTCTTTCAATAATTTATAAATATGAATTTTACAACCAAAATACCCATTTCAAAATCGATTTTTCCAATTGATTATTCATCAAAAATTGTGTCTTTGGGATCTTGTTTTGCTGTAAATATGGCTCAAAAATTCGATTATTATAAGTTTCAAAATACTTGCAATCCGTTTGGGATTTTATTTCATCCATTGGCAATCGAGAAAATAATTTTGAAAGTTATAAACTTAGATTTTTTTACTGAAGAAGACATTTTTTTTCATAATGAACGCTGGCATTGTTTTGATGTTCATTCAGATTTAAGCAATACAAATAAGGAAGAGTTTTTACAATTATTAAATGAATTTGTACAAACTACTAATAAACAAATAACAGAAGCTTCACATATTATAATAACGTACGGAACTTCTTGGGTGTATCGCAACAAACAAACGGAAAAAGTGGTAGCCAATTGCCATAAACTGCCTCAAAATCAATTTGATAAGGAAATTTTATCAGTTGCAACTATCGAAAAATCGATTCAAAATACAATTGATTTAATTGAAAAAGTCAATCCAAAGTGCCAATTAATTTTCACAATTTCACCTGTTCGCCACATCAAAGATGGTTTTTCAGAAAATCAACGAAGTAAAGCAAATCTAATTTCTGCATTATATTCTGTTTTGGAAGTTTTTAATTCTAAACAAAGGTGTTTTCCTTCCTACGAAATTATGATGGACGAACTTCGAGATTATCGGTTTTATGCTGAAGATATGTTACATCCATCTCAAGTTGCAATTGATTATATCTGGGAAAGATTCTGTGAAGCTTCAATTTCCGAAAGCATATTTCCAACAATGGAAGCCGTCGAAACAATCGAAAAAGGGCTGTCACATCGCTCTTTTAATCCCAATTCTGAAAGCCATTTAAAATTCTTGAATAAATTAGAATTAAAAATAAGTAAGCTAAAAAGCGAATTTCCTTTTATGAAATTTCAACTATAATTTGCTCTGCAAACTTTGCCATCCACCGCCATTTATTGCGTCAATTCCGTTTTGTTTTAAAATTGAAGTCGCTTGAGAACTTCGCATTCCACTAGCACAACAAGCGATAACTGGTTTGTTAAGTTTCTTAATTTCATTAATTTTAGCTCCAATCTCATTCAAAGGAATGTTTTTTGAACCTTTAATATGTCCACCCGAAAATTCTCCAGGACTTCTAACATCAATAATAATTGCGCCTTTTTCTATAAATTCTTGAATACTTTCTGATTTGTTTCCAAGACCTAAAAAATCTAATAATCCCATAATTTTATAAATTTAAAACACAAAGATAAAGTCTGAAAACGAATAAATTTGTAACAAAAGTTACTTTACTTTGAAATAAGTTCTACTTTTGAAACCTATGAAAATTACAGATAGAAAAACGGAAATTATAAATGTAGCTGCAAAACTTTTTAAAGAAAAAGGGTACAGTGCAATAACGATGCGGGATATTGCTCAAGCAATGGATATTAAGGCGGCAAGTTTGTACAATCATATAAAATCCAAACAAGAAATTTTAGCGTTAATTATTATCGAAATTGCAGAGGAATTTACGAATACAATATCTCAAATTGTAATTTCTGATGAATCTAATATTCAAAAATTAGAAAAAGTAATCCAACTTCACATTGATATAACTCTACGAAATTCTGATGCTTTGGCGTGTTTGAATAATGATTGGATGCATTTGGCACCAGCCGAATTAAACTATTTTATTAAAATGCGGGAAGATTATGAAGATTCTTTTAGAAGCATAATTGTAAATGGAATTGCTAATGGGGAAATAAAAAATCTTAATACCGAAGTCATTATTTTTTCAATTCTCTCCACTTTGAGAACACTTTATCTTTGGTATGGAAAGAAAAAAAGTCTAAATCCTACCGTTTTAAAATCAAATATGAAACAAGTTTTGCTAACTGGAATTGTATGATATTTAGTAAATTAAAATTACATATTTCGTTGCTTTTTCCCTTCAAAATTTCATTAAAACTATTTTTTTAATCGTTATAGTAACATTTAAAGAAATATTACTTAAATTTGCAATGTAAACTAACGGTTGTTAGTTTGAAATAATTGTAAATTTAATGGCGAAATTTCATAGCATAAAAATACTCGATATTTATAAGGAAACTAAAGATTGTTCGGTGATTTCCTTTGATATTCCAGAGGAACTAAAACAAGAATTTGTTTACATGCAAGGACAGCATTTGACCTTAAAAGCAACAATTGATGGCGAGGAAATTCGTCGTTCCTATTCTTTATGTTCAAGTCCTGTTGAAAATAAATGGCAAGTTGCGGTTAAAAAAATCAGTAATGGACTTTTTTCTACCTTTGTAAATGATAAATTAAAGAAGGGAGATTTCCTCGAAATTATGCCGCCAAATGGTGTTTTTCATACAGATGTAAATCCTTCAAAACCCAAAAATTATATTGCTTTTTCAGCGGGAAGCGGAATCACACCAATACTTTCAATAATTAAAACGCATTTGGCTTTAGAGCCAGAAAGCACTTTTAAACTCTTTTATTTGAATAGAAGTGTAAAATCAATTATCTTTAAAGAAGAAATTGAATTATTAAAAAACAGGTATTTTGGGCGAATTGAGATTTTTCATTTCTTAACAAAAGAACATCGAAATATTGAGTTGTTAAATGGAAGATTTACAAAGGAAAAATTGCAAGTTCTAACCGATAAAATAATTGATGTTCCTGCTGTTGACGAATGTTTTATTTGTGGTCCAGAAGATATGATTTTCTTGATTCGTGATGAATTAGTTGCTGCAGGATTATCAAAAGAAAAGGTACATTTTGAATTGTTTACTTCTGGAATTTCAGATTCAGATAAAAAACGGGTTTCTGAAATTTTAGAGAAAAAAATTGAAGGTACTGAAGTCACGATTATTGATGGTGGAAAAGAATTTCATTTCACAATGAGCGATGATTTCGACAACATATTAGACGGAGCTTTAGCCGCTGGTGCCGATTTGCCTTTTGCTTGTAAAGGCGGTGTTTGTAGTACTTGCCGATGCAAAATC
>JBILPJ010000165.1:0-5236 GCA_044373975.1 Flavobacterium sp.
TATTGTTGGGGTTGCCTATATTACTGAATTATTCATCGCTTGGTATTCTGGAGTTGAATACGAACAATATGCATTTCTTAACAGAGCAACAGGACCTTACTGGTGGGCATATTGGTCAATGATGACGTGTAATGTTTTCTCGCCACAATTCATGTGGTTCAAAAAATTAAGAACAAGTATTATGTTCTCTTTCATTATTTCAATTGTTGTAAATATTGGAATGTGGTTTGAAAGATTTGTAATTATCGTTACATCATTACACAGAGATTACCTTCCATCTTCATGGACAATGTTTTCCCCTACATTTGTAGATATTGGAATTTTCATTGGAACAATTGGATTCTTCTTTGTTTTATTTTTATTATATGCAAGAACATTCCCGGTAATTGCTCAAGCAGAAGTAAAAACAATTTTGAAAGCAACAGGACAGAATTATATTAAAGAAAGACAAGCAAATAAAGATTCACATCATGAGTAATAAAGTTATTTACGCTATATATAACGACGATGATATTTTGATGGATGCCGTTAAAAAAACGCGCGCTGCTCATCACCATATTGAAGAAGTTTTCACACCTTTTCCAGTTCACGGGTTGGATAAAGCAATGGGTTTAGAACCTACAAGATTGGCAATTTGCGCCTTCATTTATGGTTGCATTGGAATTTCTGTAGCAACAGCTATGATGAATTTCATTATGATTCAAGATTGGCCACAAGATATTGGTGGAAAACCAAGTTTTAGTTACTTGCAAAATATGCCAGCATTCGTTCCAATTATGTTTGAAATGACTGTATTTTTTGCAGCGCATTTAATGGTTATTACTTTTTATATGAGAAGTAGATTATGGCCATTCAAACAAGCAGAAAATCCTGATGTTAGAACTACAGACGACCACTTTTTAATGGAAGTTGCAGTACATAACAATGAAGAAGAATTAGTTTCTTTCTTTCAAAGTACAGGTGCAGTAGAAGTAAAAGTAATAGAAAAGCATTAATAGAAGATATGAAAACGATATATAAAATAACAATTTTATTAGGTTTGTCAGCATTAGTAACTTCTTGTCATGATAATTTAAAACCAAATTATCAATACATGCCTAATATGTATGAACCAGTAAGTTATAACACTTATTCTGAATCATCGGCATTCAAAAATGGTAAAGAAGGTCAACTTCCTGCAGAAGGATCTTTGAACAGAGGATTTGATGTTTATGAATATGAAAATTCCACTGCTGGATATGATTTAGCTAAAACAAATTTGAAATCTCCTTTAGATTCTTTATCCACTGAAGATATGGACGAAGCTAAGGGTCTTTTTGAAATTTATTGCGCTATTTGTCACGGTAATTCTGGAAATGGTCAAGGTAAATTAGTTACTCAAGGTAAACTTTTAGGAATTCCGAATTACAAAGACAGAGTAATTACAACGGGTAGTGTTTTCCACGTTCAAACGTATGGATTAAATTCTATGGGAGCCTATTCAAATCAATTGAATGCTCACGAACGTTGGTTAGTTGCAACTTATGTAATGAAACTAAAAAGCGAATTATAATTGTAGAACAAAATCATCTTTATAGATATGTACACATTTTCAAGTAAATTAAAAACATTCTCTTTTATTCTAATGCTTCTCGGAGCACTTGGAATTGGTTATGGTTTTTTAACTGCCCCAAAAGATATTCAAGAAGTTGAAACTATTCTTTCCGCAGAAACGCATCACGAATCAGGGAAAAAAGCTCACGAAGCTCATGCTGTTGAAGAAAACGCTGCGCAAGCTGCCGAAAAACATAAGGAGCATTTGGAACACGTTTTGCACCAATTGCAAAATAAACCATGGGCGGCATTATATGTTGCTTGTATTTTCTTTATGCTAATTTCATTAGGAGTTTTAGCATTTTATGCTATTCAACAAGTGGCACAAGCAGGTTGGTCACCAGTATTGTTTAGAGTAATGCAAGGAATTACAGCGTATTTGCCTGTAGGTTCAATTATCTTTTTTGTATTTTTAATTTTATGTGGTTTCCATTTTAATCATTTATTTATTTGGCTAGATCCTGAAGTTGTAGCTGCTGATAAAATCATTGCAAACAAATCGGGTTATTTAAATTTCCCTTTTTGGATTATTAGAGCCGCTATTTTCTTATTAGGATGGAACGCCTATCGTTATTTCTCGAGAAAAAATTGTTTGGCACAAGATGAAGCAAATGATGATAGTTTCTACAAAAAGAATTTCAACATTTCAGCAATATTTTTGGTTTTCTTTATTGTAACAGAATCAATTATGTCTTGGGATTGGATTATGTCAATTGACCCGCACTGGTCAAGTACATTATTTGGATGGTATGTTTTTGCTAGCTTCTTTGTAAGTGGAATAACTACTATTTGCTTAATTAGTTTATACCTAAAATCTAAAGGATATTTAGAAAACGTAAATACAAGTCACATTCACGATTTAGCTAAATTTATGTTTGGTTTCAGCGTATTCTGGACATACTTATGGTTCTCTCAATTTATGTTAATTTGGTATGCAAACATCCCTGAAGAAGTAACGTATTTTGTAACAAGAATTGAATTATACAATCTTCCTTTCTTTGGTGCGGTTGTTATGAATTTCTTATTCCCAATATTAATTTTAATCAATACCGATTTCAAAAGAATTACGTGGATTTTAGTTATGGCTGGAACAGTAATTTTATTAGGTCACTATGTTGATTTCTTTAATATGATAATGCCATCAGCAGTCGGTGATCAATGGTTTATCGGTATTGCAGAAATTGGTTCCGTATTTTTCTTCCTTGGATTGTTTATTTTTGTTGTGTTCACAGCATTAACTAAAGCACCTTTGTTACCAAAAAGAAATCCATTTATAGAAGAGAGTAAACATTTTCATTATTAATATTTAAAGAAGTAAACAGATGACAAGTTTGTTGGTAATTATAGTTTTAGTTTTATTAGCTATTGCATTGTGGCAATTGACGAAGATATTCGATTTATCTCAGGTAGGTGAATATAAGAATAGCTCTCAAGTTGCAGATGACACTGATAATAATACACAAGGATATTTAATGTTTGGTTTTTTAGCATTCATATATATTTTTACAATATATGGAATGATTGTTTGGGGACCTCTAGTTTTACATACTCCTGCCTCAGCACACGGACTATTAATTGATAGTTTAATGGATGTAACTTGGATTTTAATCTTTATTGTTCAAGCAATTACACAAGTTTTGTTGCATTATTTTGCTTTTAAATATCGTGGTAAAAAAGAAAATAAAGCATTGTATTTTGCAGATAATAATAAATTAGAAGCAATTTGGAGTGTAATTCCAGCTATTGTTCTTGCAGGTTTAATTCTTTACGGATTGTATGCTTGGACAAATATTATGTTCATTGATGACGATGAAGATACTGTAACCATTGAATTGTATGCACAACAGTTCAACTGGACTGCACGTTACGCTGGTAATGACAATGTTCTTGGAAAAGCAAATGTTAGATACATTGAAGGAATAAATTCTGTTGGTGTAGATATTGAAGATCCTTATGCAAATGATGATGTTGTAATAAAAGAATTGCACATTCCTAAGGGTAAAAAAATACACTTCAAAATGCGTTCTCAAGACGTTCTACATTCTGCTTATATGCCGTATTTTAGAGCTCAAATGAATTGTGTTCCTGGTATGGTTACTGAATTTGCATTTGAACCAACATATACTACGGAAGAATACAGAGAATTGCCATATATGATTGCAAAAGTTGCTAATATTAATGCCATTAGAGCAAAGAAAAGTATTAATCTTGTTGCCAAAGGAGAATCAGCTTTAGATCCTTATGAATTTGATTTTTTATTACTTTGTAATAAAATTTGTGGTGCATCGCATTACAATATGCAAATGAAAATAGTTGTTGATACCCCTGAAGACTATGCTAAATGGTTGAAGGAAAAAGCTTCAATAGTTCAAGAAGTTAAGGCAGAAAAACTTGCCAAAGAAGCACCAGTTGAAGATGTGAAAAGTAAAGATACAGCAATGGCAGTATCAGTTACGGCTCCAAAAGTAGCTATGAAATAATATTTTAAATTTAAAGTAAACGAATATGTCAGCAGAAGGTCACGGACACGAATTAGAACACGATCACGAACACGAACACCACCATAAAGATACTTTTATAACAAAGTACATCTTTAGTATCGACCATAAAATGATTGCCAAACAATACCTAATTACGGGTATTTTTATGGGGATTATAGGTGTAGGTTTATCTATGCTTTTTAGAATGCAATTGGCTTGGCCTGAAGAATCTTTTAAAATTTTCAATGTTTTATTAGGGGATAAATTCGCTCCAAATGGGGTAATGGCAAATGATATATATTTGGCTTTAGTTACCATTCACGGAACTATAATGGTGTTTTTTGTACTAACAGCCGCACTAAGTGGTACGTTTAGTAACTTATTAATTCCACTTCAAATTGGCGCTCGAGATATGGCCTCAGGAACATTAAATATGATTTCCTATTGGTTGTTCTTCCTTTCTAGTGTAATTATGATTTCATCACTTTTTGTTGAAGCTGGACCTGCATCAGCTGGTTGGACAATTTACCCACCATTGAGTGCGCTTCCACAAGCAATTCCTGGTTCAGGAATGGGTATGACATTGTGGTTGGTTTCTATGGCAATTTTCATCTCCTCTTCATTATTAGGTTCTTTGAATTATGTTGTAACGGTTATAAACCTTAGAACTAAAGGAATGTCAATGACAAGGTTACCACTAACTATTTGGGCTTTTTTTGTTACGGCAATTATTGGAATTATATCATTTCCTGTTCTTTTATCAGCTGCTTTGTTGCTAATTATGGACAGAAGTTTTGGTACTTCTTTTTTCTTATCCGATATTTATATCGCTGGAGAAGTTTTGCATAATCAAGGTGGTTCTCCAGTTCTATTTGAACATTTATTCTGGTTCTTAGGTCACCCTGAAGTATATATTGTATTATTACCTGCTTTAGGAATCACTTCAGAAGTTATTGCTACCAATTCACGTAAACCAATTTTTGGATACAGAGCGATGATTATGTCAATTCTTGCAATTGCATTTTTATCAACAATCGTTTGGGGTCACCACATGTTTATCTCAGGAATGAATCCATTTTTAGGTTCTGTTTTTACTTTTACAACTTTGTTAATTGCAATTCCATCTGCTGTAAAAGCATTTAATTATATCACAACTCTTTGGA
>JBILPJ010000166.1:0-5231 GCA_044373975.1 Flavobacterium sp.
TTGAAATTGCTGAAAAACCATCCGACAATTTCAAAAGATACACCATTGGTTTTGATGCAAAATTGATGCAATTTTTACGTCGTATATTGGGCTACCAACTTTTTAATTTCTTAGTTCGGCGGTTTGTTTTAAAATATAAAAAATAACCCGATAATTTAAAGTTATCGGGTTACTATTCTCTAAATATTGAAATTTATTCCCAAAACTATATTTCTTCCAATGTTTGGAATTCCGTCCGTTTTCAACCTCGATAAGTGAGCGATATAGCTTTTATCAAAAAGATTATTACCATTTAAATTGATATTAAATGCGGTTTTCCCAAATTTCAAATCGCCACCAATTCCAAAATTTACTAAAGTATAACCATTCGATTTTGTTTCAAATCCACTCACGTTATTTTGATTGAATGTATTAGAAACATTGAACGTTGCAAAACCATCTTTCAACCATTTTTTAATATTGAATTCTGCACGAAGTGTATTGTTCCAATTGTTTGCTGGAATCAACGGCAAGAAATCGCTCCCGAGACTTCGGGATTGTTTTTTACCAGTAACGTTTTCAAAAGTGCTTTCAAAAAGAAAAATTATTGCGATTGACTTAACTTAAATTTATATTTCATTATCTTTTTGTCACAAATGATATGATTACATTTAACATTAATCAGCCTTGTCAGAGTCATTTGTAGAATTGTTTTCCTTTAATGCGGTTTTTTAGTTTTTTCAATAACATCTGCTTTTGTCTAAAAAAAAGGCGCACTATTCGTGCGCCTTTACAACATAAAACAGTTTTTTTATTGAACTGTTAAATTAAAAATTACTTCTACATCAGTGTTTCCAAACGCATTAGTGATGTCGCCAGCAGCTACGTTTGCCCCAGATTTATTTGGCAAATGTTTCAATGTGATTTTTAACGCTCCTGATGCTGCTCCAGTTGTTGTGAAAACTGATTGCAGACCAATTGGCTTGCCATTTACGTCAAAATTACTAGAAGCCGTTCCATAAGTAAATGCGTTTAAAGTTCCTGTTTTTTCGTAAAAGAGTTGATGATCATCACCTTCAATAATAATTTCAGGGGTTATATCTTCAATTGGATTTGCCGCTTCATTTTTAAAAGTAACGGCACCATCATACGTTTTGCCTTGAGCAAAATTTCCGGATACTGAAGTTAATGGAGCATTTGAGCCATCGCCATCTAAATCTTTGTATTGTAAAGTGATAGTCGTACCGCCTCCTTGAGGAGTGAATACGGCTGTAACCGTTGTGATTAATTCTTCCTCGTTTACAATCGGAGTGTCGTCCTTACTGCAAGAAGATAAAGCTAATAAAGCTACTAATGCCAATGTTGTAATTTTTAAGTTTTTCATTTTTTTTGTGTTTAAATTAAATTGATTGTTACTGATTTTTGTTTTCATAATAAATGTTAATAATTGAATTTTAATTGAATTTGATAGTTCCTACCTATTTCGTCTGCAAAAAAGCGTTGCCGATTTAAGTAGTCCCTATATTTTGTGTTTAAAATATTTTGAACAGAAAATGCTAATGTTGTAATTCCTTTTTTAAAAGTTTTAAATTTTATTTCAGAATATAAATTTAATAAATGGTATGCTGGTGGCGGGGAACTGATATCAACTTCAACGGCTACAAATTCATTGTTCTCGATGATATTCGTAGTAAAATTATTGTTTGGAAATCGATTTTGCCTGAATACAATTTCGCTTTTTAATTCTATCACTAATTTTTTCCATTCATTTTTTGAGAATTTAATTTTGTTATTAATGCTCAACGGCGGCATATCAATCAAAGGTTGTTTTTCGGTAATGTCTTCCCCATTTACATAAGCACACGAAAATAAGTGTTCCCATTGATTTGTAATATTAAAGTGGGTTTGAATATCAATTCCCGAAAGCCTAGCATTTGTTTGTTGGTATTCCCAAACTGGAAAAGCACCACGAATCGTAGTTTCAAATCCTACAGGTTTTAGAAACATATAGTTTTGAATTCTATTGATGTATGGATTGATTTCTAAAGAAAAATGATTCCATTTTTTTTGAATTGTGATGGCTAACTTAGTTGCATTTTCTTTGTCTAAGCTCAAATCTCCTAATTCAATAACGCCAGTCGAATGATGAAGTCCATCACTAAAAAACTCAGAAGGATTCGGATTTCGCGAAGCGTTACTTATGTTTATATAACAATTGAATTCGCTTTCAAATTCTTTACGTAATCCAATACTTCCCGAAAAATTATTGAAAATGAATTGAGGTTTTGTGAGCCATTGTCCGCCAAAATCACCCACGATAAAATCTGAAAACTCATTCGTATAGCCTCTTTCATCCCACCTTGATTTTAGATAGTATTTTGTTGCTTGTGTTTTTGAAAAATCATATCTCAATCCTGCATCAACTGAAAAATTATCCGAAAAATCGCGA
Source organism: Flavobacterium sp. (assembly GCA_044373975.1). GTDB lineage: Bacteria > Bacteroidota > Bacteroidia > Flavobacteriales > Flavobacteriaceae > Flavobacterium. The sequence goes on from JBILPJ010000166.1 coordinate 2,429, forward strand.
TTAACAATGCCGTATATGCCAAAATCGGTTTTATCAAAATTGGGGATTAATGGTCTAATTCCAGTTGCAGGATTTGCAAAATTATTTTGAATTGAAGCTGCAAAACCTGATTTTATAGACCAATCGTGAAGATTTCTCTTATAGTCAATATTTATAGAATGGGTTTTTAACTCTAAATCCAAAGCTGCAATGTTGTTGTAATTAGCTCTACGAACATCAAATTCAAGTCTTTTATTTAGCTGAAATGAATATTGCAATGCTATTGATGTCATTTCATTGAAATGGTAATTAAAATTTAATTTTGCAACGTGGTGTTGAACATCTTGTTTGGGATTTTTAATATTGTAAGTAAAATCATTAATAACAGAAGGAACTTGATTGTTGATTGAATTATACAAATCGTTCACATTTCCTGTATGAGAAGCACTTAATATTCCAATTACGGATTTGTAATAACTATAGAATGAAGTTATATCATAGTTCTCTCCTGTAAATTTGATATCCCCAGAAAAGTTAGCTTCCCGATTGCCTGTATTTGATAATACATAATTTGGTGCCTCTTTATCGCCAATATATTTTAATGTTGATAATGCATTCCAACTCAAACCAAGCCTCTTGCTTTTATGAATGCTTGAACTCACGGAGCCTCCTTTACCATTTGAATCAAAATTTAGGATTGTTTTTCCAAAAAGCGTGTCGTTTTTCACAGAAATAGGTTCAATGATAACGATACCGCCTAAAGCATTTCCACTATATTGCAAAGCTGATGCTCCTTTGATAACAGTAATTTTTCCCGCTGCATTAATATCAAAATTTGGCGCGTGGTCTGTTCCCCATTCTTGATCTTCTAATCTTACATTGTTGCTAATTACCGAAACTCTACTGCCGTACAAACCGTTAATGATAGGTTTAACCACTATGCTTCCAGACTTTAAGCTAGAAACCCCTGCAACTTCTTTCAAAGCGTCGCCTAATGTTTTATTACTATATTTCTCGATTGTCTCCAATTTTATCTTTTGTTCAAACACCGATTTATTCAAGGCTGAACTTTTTTGTTTTATCAAAACCTCTTGTAGCGTTGCTGTATTTAACTTTAAATAAAAAACTAGCTTTATATCGTTTTTAACCGTTAGAATTGTATCAATTGATTGATATCCAACATACGAAATATGAATTGTCGTATTGCCAGAAGGTACATTTTTAAAAACAAAATTACCATCCAAATCAGTAGAAACCGTTTTTTTGCCAATATGAACGTGGGCGCTAGTTAGCGGAGTTTCTCCTTGTGTCAAAGTTTTTCCAATTATTGTATTTTGAGAAAATACATTAGTGCAAAACAAAACAAGAAGAGAAAAAACGAGATAGTTTTTCAGCATGATTTTTTGTTAAAATATAATAAAGACGTATCATAATAAATTTGATTTAAAATGATTTGTTATTTTATGAATATACTTTAAACAATAGGAGGAGCACGAAGCGCAAAAAGACTTCCTTTAAATAATGGAGTTATTTCTTCAGTGCAAATTAAGGAAGAACAGGATATTATCTGGTTTGTTTTAAATTGAAAACAGAAAAATTTAGCTGTGGCAAAAGGGCTGAATGTGACTTCACAAGTTAAACATTTCTCAAAATTATGATGGTGTGTTAATTGAGTACCTAAAGATGGTTTGTGGAAACATTTTTTATTAGAAATTTGTTTTGATAAATGTTCATGGCTATGTACCGATTGAAATAGTGTTAGAAACAATATTAAAATCCCTAATAAAAAATTTATAATAACAAACTTATTTTTCATCTAATACAAAAGTAATAATAATTTAATTAATATCCTCATTAACAAGCAAATTCATTGCCTTTTCGAGTTGCCGTTTATACTAAACATTTTACCCAAAAATTATTTTTTTTAGTAAACCTTACTTGTGGAAATCAATTTCGGCTCCTACTTCTGAATATTGTCTTGGAATGGGAAATGAATCTTTATTAGTAAACAAACTATCTTGTAAGTTATTAATTTCAGAAGTGTTACAAAGACATTTTTCTAATTCAGAGCGAATATCATTTTCATTCAAATTAATTCCAATAAAAACAATTTCATTCATTCTGTCTCCAAACTCAATTGTCCAACGCTCTTCAATAATATCCTGATTGTCAACAAAATTTTGAAATTTAATTCGTTCGGAAAAAGGCATACTTGCCCACCAAACTCCGGCTCCTTCGGCTTTTGACGATCCGCCAGCTTGACTCCAGTTAATGGCTTGAGCGGGTCTTGATGCCAGCCAAAACAATCCTTTGCTTCGAATTACGGTATTTGGAAAAGTATTGTTTATAAAATTCCAAAAACGCTCTGGATGAAACGGTTTTTGGTCACGAAATACGAACGACGAAATTCCATATTCTTCGGTTTCCGGAGTGTGAATGCCCTCAAGTTCCTGAATCCAACCCGCTGATGTTTCGGCTTCTTCATAATTGAATAATCCTGTGTTTATAATTTTGTTTGGGTTGACTTTTCCATATTCTGATGTGATAATTTTTGCAATAGGATTCAGTTTCTTGATAGTTGCTAATAGTATTTCTTTCTGTTTTAGGGTAATCAAATCCGTTTTGTTTAGGATAATCACATTAGCAAATTCAATTTGATCAACAAGCAAATTAACAATGGTTCGGGTGTCATTTTCGATATTAGTAGCCTTTATATCTACTAATGTTTGAGCCGAACCAAAATCTTTAAAAAAATTAAAACCATCAACAACAGTTACCATTGTATCTACATAACTAAAACGAGATAAATCGATATTTTCGTCTT
>JBILPJ010000167.1:0-5227 GCA_044373975.1 Flavobacterium sp.
AAATTTTCGCCTAAAACCAATACGTTCGTTTTGATTAATTCCCTGTCAAAAGCGGTGGTTTGACCCATAAATCCTTTCACTAATTGCGTGTGATTTTGGCATAACATACTTGGAATTACGTCCCATTTTGCTGAAAATTCCATTAAAGTGAAATAATCTTTTTCCATAGGAAGTTGTCGTTTCTCAGTCATGTCAATTGAGGAAAACTCATAATGATCTGGTTTTCTATCCAAAATATAATCCTTGAAAGCAAATGTTTTAGAATACTCAATTTTGGATTGGTAATTGCCTTCACTCGCATCTCCGTCGAACATTGGTTCGCAAATATCAACACCATCGGCTGATAAAGCAATATCGAAACTGTCTGTTGCAGAGCACATTGCAAACATAAATCCTCCCCCAATTACAAAATCTCTGATTTTTTTGGCTACAGCCAATTTCTCTTCCGAAACTTTAGAAAAACCCAATTTAATTGCCAATTCTTCGGCTGCTTTTTTCTGTTCTATATACCAAGGCGCGTTTCTGTAAGCTCCAAAAAACTTCCCGTATTGTCCCGTAAAATCTTCGTGATGCAGGTGCAACCAATCGTAAAGCAACAAGCCATCAGAGAGTACTTCTTCGTCATAAATAGGTGTAAATGGGATTTCAGCATACGTCAAAACTAAGGTTACGGCATCGTCCCAAGGTTGTTTCCCTTTGGGTGTATAAACCGCAACTTTTGGAGCTTTTTCCAAAATTACATTCTCCATATTTTGGGAAGGACTTGAAATATCGTCTAAAATCGTATTGGTTTCTCCGTCCGAAAGCACTTCAAAACTAACACCTCGAATTTTACATTCTTTACGAATTTCTTCGGCATCGGGCAATAAAAAAGAACCGCCACGGTAATTCAATAACCAGCTGGCTTTATATTTTTTGTCCAAACACCAATAGGTAATTCCATACGCTTTTAAGTGATTTTGCTGCGTGGTTTCGTCCATTGGCAACAAAATAAAAGACGCTTTTGCTGAAAATGAAATAAGTAGAAAAACAATTAGTATTTTTTTGAAGGACATTTTTATTTTTATTTCAAAGATAAAGAATTGTATAGAAAATAAATCGATAAAATATTAATTTAAACTTATTTTCTAAAATGGAACTTCGCTATCGTCGTCAAAACTATTCAAATTACTTCCAAAAGCTTCGTTTGCGGAAGGTAAGTTTTTGGTTTGAAAAGGATTATCATCGTGATTCATTTTTGAAGGTAAATCATCAAAACTACCGCTATAACTTTCTAAATTTTCAAATTTACCGAGGTTTCCAACAAATTTCAAACGCACACTTTCTAAACTTCCATTTCTGTGTTTGGCTATAATAAATTCCGCTTGTCCCTGTGTTGGCGTACTTCCTTCATCATCCCATTCGTCTAATTTGTAATATTCGGGTCTGTAAATAAAGGAAACAATATCCGCATCTTGCTCAATCGCTCCCGATTCCCTAAGATCGGAAAGTAAAGGGCGTTTGTGTCCGGGACGAGTTTCAACGGCACGAGATAATTGTGATAATGCAATTACAGGAACGCCTAATTCTTTCGCCAAGGCTTTTAAATTTCTGGAAATGGTAGAAATTTCTTGTTCTCTATTTCCTGCACCTTTTCCGTTGCTTCCGCCAGCTGTCATTAACTGTAAATAATCCACAATAATCAGTTTGATTCCGTGTTGAGACGCCAAACGTCTGGATTTTGCTCTTAAATCAAATATAGAAAGTGAAGGAGTGTCATCAATAAAAAGAGGTGCTTTTTCCAAATTTTTAACTTTAATACTCAATTGTTCCCATTCGTGTTTTTCTAATTTTCCAGTTCTTAATTTCTCTGAAGACAATCCTGTTTCAGAAGAAATTAACCTTGTAATTAGCTGAACAGATGACATTTCCAGAGAAAATAGTGCTACAGGATGTCCAAAATCTATGGCTACATTTCGTGCCATTGAAAGTACAAATGCAGTTTTACCCATACCCGGACGAGCAGCGATGATAATTAAATCGCTTGGTTGCCATCCAGAAGTTATTTTGTCTAAACTGTCGAAACCAGTTGCAACACCGCTCAAACCTTCTTTTCCAGCAATTTCTTCAATTCTCTTTTTAGCTTGAATTACCAAACTTTGCGCTGTTTCAGAACTACGTTTGATATTTCCTTGTGTAACTTCGTATAATTTAGATTCCGCTTTATCTAATAAATCAAAAACATCCGTTGACTCATCGTAGGATTCCTCAATGATTTCAGATGAAATTCGGATTAAACTTCGTTGAATAAATTTCTGTAAGATAATTCTGGAGTGAAACTCAATATGTGCCGAAGAAGATATTTTTTGAGTTAGTTGAATCAAATAAAAATCACCACCAGCCAATTCTAATTTGGCACTCTTTTTTAGCTGTGCCGAAACTGTTAATAAGTCAATAGGTTGAGAATCTGTGAACAACTGAAAAATCGCTTCAAATATGTGTTTGTGTGCGTCTTTATAAAACGCATCAGGTTGTAAAATATCGATAACTTCGTCAACGCCTTTTTTATCAATCATCATGGCACCTAAAACTGCTTCTTCAAGTTCTATTGCTTGTGGCGGGAGTTTCCCTTTTTCTAAATTGATAATAGTAGTTTTATCTACTTTAATTGGGTTGAGGTTGACGAATTTTTCCATTTAGCGAAAGTAACAAAAAAATAAAAAAGTTCGTTTAGGAGTTATTAGAAATAATTGTTGATAACCAACTATTTTTTGTTTATAACCAAAAAAAAATCCGAAACCATTGGGCTTCGGATTTAACATTTATTTGTAAGAATTTACTCCTTAAACTCTCCCATCTTACTGTATTTGTCCATTCTTTGGGCAACTAGGTCAGTTGTTGATAAGTCTTTCAATTCGTTATACCCTTTCATGATATATTGTTCTACAGTTTTGAATGTAGTTTCTCTGTCATAGTGAGCGCCACCAAGTGGTTCTGGGATAATATCGTCAACTAATTTTTGTTTTTTCATATCAGCAGAAGTCAATTTTAATGCTTCGGCAGCTTGTTCTTTGTATTCCCAACTTTTCCAAAGTATAGAAGAACAAGATTCAGGAGATATTACAGAATACCATGTGTTTTCTAACATATAAACTCTATCACCAACACCAATTCCCAATGCGCCACCAGAAGCACCTTCACCAACAATTACAGCGATAATTGGTACTTTCAAACGAATCATTTCGATGATATTTCTTGCAATAGCTTCACCTTGTCCACGTTCTTCAGCTTCCAATCCAGGATAAGCTCCAGGAGTGTCAATTAATGTTAAAACAGGAATTCCGAATTTTTCGGCCATTTTCATTAATCGCAATGCTTTTCTGTATCCTTCTGGATTTGCCATTCCAAAGTTACGAAATTGACGCGTTTTGGTATTAAACCCTTTTTGTTGACCAACAATCATAAAAGATTGTCCGCCAATTTTTCCTAATCCACCAATCATTGCTTTGTCGTCTTTGAAATTTCGATCACCGAACATTTCAAGGAACGTGTCTCCACATAAAGCTCTAACGTGATCCATTGTGTATGGACGACTTGGATGACGAGACAATTGTACTCGCTGCCAAGCAGTTAGGTTTTTATAAATTTCACGCTTGGTTTCTTCTAATTTTTTTTCAATTTGTTTGCAAGTTGTAGTTACATCAACATTGGATTCTTGACCGATGATTTCACATTTGTCTAATTGGTCTTCTAATTCTTTTATGGGAAGCTCAAAATCTAAATATTCCATAGGGTTTGTGCGTTTTAAATTTAATTTTAGTAGGCAAATATAGTTCTAAATTTAAAGATGGGAAAATTTTATGATTGTAAATTGCTAATTTTTAGTTGTTGGTTGTTGGTTGTTGGTTGATGGAAAGAGAGTTAATGGGTTTTAACAACTAATTAAATACCAAAATCAAGGATTTTTCCAAATTAACGATTAAACGATTAAACGATTAAACCTTTTTTACCATATAAGAAATATAAGGGCATTTAAGCTGTACGGGTATGTTTTTGAACGAAAAAAAGGACATGTAAAAGTTGTTGGTTGATGGTTGTTGGTTGTTGGAAAGAGAGTTTCTGGGTTTTAACAGCGAATTAGATGTCCAAATCAAGGATTTTTCCAAATCAACGAATCAACGAATCAACGAATCAACGAATCAACGATTAAACGATTAAACGATTAACCAAATTAACTTATTATACAAGGACATTTATACCGAAACGTACTAATGAAAATTGAAGTTTCTAGGGATTCGGGATGTCCTAGCCCAGATTGAAGTGGAAAGCCCGGAATGAAAAAAGGTAGTTTTTCTTGCCGAAAAAGAGCGACCGAAGGAAGCTCCTTTTTTGGCTTAGAAAAACACCTTTTTGAATGAGGACTTGGAACGGAAAGCTGGAAATAGCTCCTAAAAAATAAAATTATTTATTAATTTCGTTCGCTTTTGAATACCAATAATCTGATAATTTATCATAATCTATTGGTGTTGCAGGAGCTTGTTTTGCCAATCTTCCGCTGTTGAAGGCGCGTTCTAAAATGGTTTCTATGAGGTAATCTTCGTTGACTTCATAAGGTGCATAACCCGTTTTTAGGCTAATGTCAAATAATCGGGCGGTGGTGTTTGACCAAAATGCTTTCCAGCCGCTTTTGTGTTCTTTTATTAAATCGAAGGTGGTTTGTCCGGTTTGACGGTAGATTAATTTTACGAGAATTTGACCTTGTTTGCGTGATAATTTTTTGAGTTTACCTGTAAATTCGTTCTCGATATAGTCTTCTACAATTTTAAAATATTTTCGTTTGTCTCTATTTGATTTGAGAATTGCCATATTTTTATTCAAGCCTGTCAATCTTTCGGAAGCAATTTTTGCAAATGGATATACTTTGTAAACTCGGTTTTGAAGAATCAAAAATTGTTTTTTGCTTTCAGGATCGAGTTTGTATTTGTGGATAACAACTTCTTCCAAAAGGATTGGGTCTTTGAGAATAGTGTCGTTTTCTTCGCTAAATTGTTGCACTTTCAACGTGTCTATTTTTACTACTTGAGCAAAAGAAATTGAAGAAAGTAGGAGGCAAAAAAGTATATAGTGAAGTATTTTCATTTGAAACGTTATTTATTTGTCAAAAATATACTTTATATATAACAAGTGTGATGCCAAATTTATAAATTAGCGAAAAAAATATTTTATGAGTGCAAAATCGATATTGAAA
>JBILPJ010000168.1:0-5214 GCA_044373975.1 Flavobacterium sp.
CCCCATACTTTTTCTGTAAGTCCACGTTGCGATTACAAGGAATTTACCCATTGTTTTGCAAACCGCTTCATACATTTCTTTTTCATTTTCAACATTCACCGATTTAGGGTTAAATGCAGTTAATGCACTTGTTAATGAAGACAAAACTCCCATTGGATGGGCAGTTTTAGGAAAACCATCAATAATGTTTTTCATTTCTTCGTTAACCAAAGTATATTTTCTGATGTTGGTTTCAAATTTCTCTAACTCTTGTTTTGTTGGTAAGTCACCAAAAATCAATAAGTACGAAACCTCAAGAAAGTTTGCTTTATCAGCCAAATCTTCAATTGAATATCCTCTATAACGCAAAATTCCTTCTTCACCATCTAGGTAAGTAATTTCACTTTTGCAAGAACCTGAATTTTTATATCCTGGATCCAATGTGATTGCACCTGTTAAATCACGTAATTTATTAATATCGATGGCAACTTCATTTTCACTTCCAACAATTACTGGAAATTCGTATTTTTTACCTTCTAATTCTAAAACAGCTATTTTTGACATAATATGTGGGAAATAATCTTATTAAATAATAAGTAACAAAATTAAGGTATTTCATATTAATTATAAAAGAAATACGCTAACGATTTCGTTAAATTAAGTATAAATAGTGTACAATTGATATACATATCTATATTATCTCAAAAATTAAGACAAAAAAAACGTCCAATAAGTATTTCTACTCGTTGGACGTTTAAAATTTATACAGAATAAACTATTTTGTTTTGAACGCTTTTACTCCTGGGAAATAAGCTGTATCGCCTAATTCTTCTTCAATTCTAAGCAATTGATTGTATTTTGCCATTCTATCACTTCTTGAAGCAGAACCTGTTTTTATTTGTCCACAATTCAATGCAACCGCTAAATCGGCGATAGTGTTGTCTTCAGTTTCTCCAGAACGGTGCGACATAACTGAAGTAAATCCAGCGTTTTTCGCCATATTAACCGCCGCAATTGTTTCAGTTAAAGTACCAATTTGGTTTACTTTTACTAATATTGAATTTGCAATTCCTCTTTCAATTCCTGTTGATAAACGTTCTACATTGGTTACAAATAAATCATCCCCAACCAATTGTGTTGTGTGTCCGATTTTGTCGGTCAAATATTTCCATCCGTCCCAGTCATTTTCATCCATTCCATCTTCAATAGAAATAATAGGATATTTAGAAGCCAATTCAGCTAAATAATCCGCTTGTTCTTCTGACGATCTGATTTTACCTGTTGGCCCTTCAAATTTTGTATAATCGTATTTTCCGTTTACATAGAATTCGGAAGCCGCACAATCTAAAGCAACCATAATTTCATCACCAAAAGAATATCCAGCAGCTTCAACTGCCTTTTTGATGGTATCCAAAGCATCTTCCGTTCCTCCAGCTAAATTTGGAGCAAAACCACCTTCATCACCAACAGCAGTACTCAAACCTCTGTCGTGTAATACTTTTTTAAGGTTGTGGAAAATTTCCGTTCCCATTTGCATTGCTTGTGTGAAAGTTGTAGCTTTTACTGGGATAATCATAAATTCTTGAAACGCAATTGGCGCATCAGAATGAGAACCGCCGTTGATGATATTCATCATTGGCACTGGCAATGTGTTGGCAGAAACGCCTCCGATATATCTGTATAATGGCAATCCCAATTCATTGGCTGCTGCTTTAGCGACAGCTAATGAAACTCCAAGAATGGCATTGGCACCCAAATTTGATTTATTAGGTGTTCCATCTAAAGCAATCATCGTTTGATCGATTAGGTTTTGTTCAAAAATGGAAGTTCCTAATAATTCTTCTGCAATTGTAGTATTTACATTTTCAACTGCTTTCAAAACTCCTTTTCCAAGAAATGCTTTACCACCATCACGTAATTCAGCTGCTTCGTATTTTCCTGTTGATGCTCCAGAAGGAACCGCAGCTCTTCCTAAAACGCCGTTTTCGGTAACTACATCAACTTCAATTGTTGGATTTCCTCTTGAATCGAAAATTTGTCTTGCGTGAATTTTGATAATAATGCTCATTTTTTCTTTTTTTATAATTAATTTATAATAGTTTCAAATTGTATTGCAAATATATCATATCTAACGGAATGATTATTTGAAACAAATAAATGTTATTAACTCAAACGTTTTAGTTTACAGAAGTTTTCATATTATCTATGAATTGATCGAATAAATAGGCTGCATCGTGAGGTCCTGGACTTGCTTCGGGATGGTATTGCACTGAAAAACAGCTTTTACTGACCATTCTCATTCCTGCAACTGTTCCATCATTGAGATGTAAATGGGTAATTTCAAAATCAGGATGGTTTTCTAATTCTTCTTTATTTACTGCAAAACCGTGATTTTGAGAAGTGATTTCTCCCTTTCCTGAAATTAGGTTTTTAATAGGATGATTAATTCCACGATGTCCGTTGAACATTTTATAAGTTGAAATTCCATTGGCTAAGGCAATCATTTGGTGTCCCAAACATATTCCGAAAACTGGTGTGTTTGTTTGTAATATTTGACGCGTCACTTCTTGCACTTCTTTCAAAGGATCTGGATCGCCAGGGCCGTTGGAAAGAAAATAACCATCAGGATTGAACGCTTTTAATTCTTCAAATGAGGTATTGTATGGAAACACTTTGACATAACAATCTCTGGAATCTAAGCATCTTAAGATATTGGTTTTAATGCCTAAATCTAAAGCTGCAATTTTATAGGTAGCGTTTTCTTTTCCGAAAAAATAAGGTTCTTTAGTTGAAACTTTAGAAGCCAATTCTAATCCTTTCATATTAGGTACCAAAGCCAACTTTGTTTTTAGTTCTTCAATTGAAGTTCCATCAGTACAAATCACAGAATTCATAGCACCGTTTTCACGGATGTAACTCACTAATGCTCTTGTATCGACATCGGAAATGACAACTAAATTTACTTTAGCAAAATAGTCATAAAGACTTTCTGAGGCATCAGGTCTTGAATAGTTGAAACTGAAGTTTTTACAAACCAATCCTGCTATTTTAATTCCATCAGAATCGACTTCTTGTTCGTGAACACCATAGTTTCCGATGTGTGGATTGGTGGCTACCATTATTTGACCATAATACGATGGGTCGGTAAATATTTCTTGATATCCAGTCATTCCGGTGTTAAAACAAACTTCTCCGAATGCAGTTCCTTCGATTCCGATGGATTTTCCGTGAAAAATAGTTCCATCACTAAGGAGTAGAATTGCAGGTTTTCTGTTTGAGTACTTCATTTTTGTTGTAGTTGTTGTGTTGTGGTTGCAAATTTAATTTAAAATATGATGCTATGAAAATTTAATTCCTCGAGAAGCCAAAAAAATCTGTTTAGCCCTGATGGAAATGGAAATCCCTCAAAATTGTGAGGCACGAAGCAATTTTTGAGGATTGCAATGTACAGCAGGAATACGATTGGTTTAGAATGCCGAAAAATTCGCTCCAAAAAAAAAGGACAAACTAATTAAAGTGTGTCCTTCTTGTTTTGTAAAGAATCGTAGTATTTCAGAATCTTATTGACGTCATCTTCTTTCGAGAAAGACAAATCATTTTTGGAAGCGAACTCCTTTAATGCGTCTTTTTTGTCAATTAATTGCTTTAGAATATCGCTTTTGCTGAGTTTGATTTTTACACGATTGTTATTCAGAATTAAGTAATAAGTGAAAAACTGAACATATTTATCTTCGCTAATCATGGTTTGTGTCATCGGATTTACGACACCCTTTTCAATTGTCAAAGTAACATCTTTTAAAAATTGAATTTTTGGAGAGTTATAAACCTCAAGGCTTAAACCTATAAAATCTCCTTCAGCATTAACTTTATACTTATTATTTGAACTAATAACGTAATCAAATTGTTCAAGATTATACTGAAAAACTGAGTCTTTAGAAATTAGAGACTCTAAGGTTTTGGTAATTAAATTGAAGTTCAAGTTGAATAATTGTCTTGATTCACCATTTTTAGAAATAACAGTATATTGACCGTTAAAATTTGGAAATAAATATACGCTTCCGTCGATAAAATTTTGCTTATAAGTCCCTGGAATCCATATTCCAGTAGTATTTATATTACCCTGATATCCTATATTAAAATTTGAAGAGGTGTTTTTAGCTTCAGTTGTCTGGCTAAAAGATTGAAAAGAAATAAAAGATACAAGTGAGGCTAAAAATAGATTCTTCATTGTTTAATATTAAAGATTAATTGGTGCAAAAGTAAACAAAAAAAGGACAAACTAATTAAAGTATGTCCTTATCTATTTGTTAAATAATGTTAAACATTATTCTGCAGCGTCAGTAGTGTCAGATTCAGCTGTTGGGGCTTCAGTAACTTCTTCTTCTGAAGTTTCATCTGCTTTTTTAGCTTTTCCACCTCTACGGCTTTTTGCTTTTTTAACTTCTTTTTTACCACCGTTGTAAAGTTCATTGAAATCTACTAGTTCGATCATAGCCATATCGGCATTATCTCCTAAACGATTTCCAACTTTGATGATACGTGTATATCCACCTGGACGATCTCCAACTTTTGCAGCTACGTCTCTGAACAAGTCAGTTACGGCATATTTGCTACGTAAGTATGAAAAAACGATACGTCTGTTGTGCGTAGTATCCGCTTTTGATTTTGTAATTAAAGGCTCAACAAATTGTTTAAGCGCTTTTGCTTTAGCTACAGTTGTGTTAATACGTTTGTGCTCGATTAGAGAACAAGCCATATTAGCTAACATAGATTTTCTATGAGCAGTCTGTCTGCCTAAATGATTGAATTTTTTTCCGTGTCTCATTGGTATGTTAAATTTAATCCCGATTAAAAATCGGGACTAGATTATTCTTTATCTAGTTTGTATTTAGCTAAATCCATTCCGAAGGTTAAATTTTTAATTGCAACTAGTTCATCTAGTTCAGTTAAAGATTTTTTACCGAAATTACGGAATTTCATTAGGTCATTTTTATTGAATGATACTAAGTCACCTAATGTATCAACTTCAGCCGCTTTCAAACAATTTAATGCTCTTACAGATAAATCCATATCAACAAGCTTAGTTTTAAGCAATTGTCTCATGTGTAATGACTCTTCGTCATACGAATCAGTTTGAGCAATTTCGTCAGCCTCAAGTGTTATTCTTTCGTCAGAAAACAACATGAAATGGTGAATTAGAACTTTTGCAGCTTCAGTTAAAGCATCTTTTGGATT
>JBILPJ010000169.1:0-5197 GCA_044373975.1 Flavobacterium sp.
TAGAAGCAGGGAAAGAAGAAGATGATTACGAAAAAGATGAATATGATAATGACGAATATGATGATTATGACGCTTCTGAATCCGAACGAATAGAAGCCGAAGACATCAATATTGACGATTATTTAAGCAACGACGAAATTCCAGATTATAAAACCCAAATCAATAATTATAGTGATGATGATTCAGACAGAGAATCGCCATTGGCAGCACCTGTCAGCTTTCATCAGGATTTAATAAATCAGTTGAATACTTTTATTTTGAATGACAGCGAACGTGAAATTGCTGAATTTCTTGTTGGAAATATTGACGATATGGGCTACATCAGGAGAAGTGTTCAGGATATAGTTGATGATTTGGCTTTTACGCAGGGGGTTTACACCGATGAAAAAACGGTTGAAAATTTATTGCACGTTATCCACGAATTAGAACCTTCGGGAGTTGGTGCACGCGATTTACAGGAATGTTTGTTGTTGCAATTGAAACACAAAACCCCAACAGAATCAATTGCACTAGCAACTTCTATATTGTCGGAACAGTTTGATGCCTTTACTAAAAAACACTACGATAAATTAATTCAGAAATTTAATGTTTCGACTGACCAACTCAAAAAAGCAATTCAAGAAATAGAAAAATTGAATCCAAAACCAGGTGGCTCGTTTACAGGAAATAATAAAATAACTGAAAATGTAGTTCCCGATTTTGCCATTAGAATTGTAGATGGCGAATTAGAACTAACCTTAAACGGAAGAAACGCACCGTCTTTACACGTTTCCAAAGACTATCAGGAAATGATGCAAACGTATAAAGTTTCAAGGGACAAATCAAATTCTCAAAAGGAAGCGGTTCAGTTTATCAAACAAAAATTAGATTCTGCAAAGTGGTTTATCGATGCTATCAGGCAACGTCAGGAAACACTTTATGTGACCATGAATGCGATTATGCATTTTCAAGAAGAATTTTTCCTTGACGGCGAAGAAACAAAAATGAAACCAATGATTTTGAAAGACATTGCTGATATGGTAGGTCTTGATATTTCTACTATTTCACGTGTTGCTAACAGCAAATATGTAGAAACACCTTACGGAACAAAACTCATCAAAGAATTCTTTTCTGAAGCGATGAAAAACGACCAAGGCGAAGATGTTTCGACACTCGAAATCAAGAAAATATTGCAAAATGTAATTGAAGAAGAAGACAAACACAAACCTTTGCCAGACGATCAATTGGCAGAAATATTAAAAGAAAAAGGGTATCCAATTGCTCGAAGAACAATAGCAAAATACAGAGAATTACTAGATATTCCTGTTGCCAGAATGAGAAAGAAAATGTAAAACACTTCTGATTTGAAAAAATTTCTATCCTTTTTCTCGTATCTTTTTCATCCGATATTCGTGCCTGTTTTCGGAACATTATTCTATTTTCTATTTAGTAATTACTATTTTACGGAACAACAAAAATATCTTATTCTACTGCAAATCAGTATAATTACTATTTTAATTCCAATATCTTTTTATTATTTATTGCGCTCTTTTGGAAAAGTAGATACGGTGATGGTTTCTCAATTGTCACAACGTAAAATTCCATTGCTATTTCAAGCTATTTTAATTTTTTTATTAATTACAAAAAGCATTACCGCCGAAGTAATTCCAGAATTATATTATTACTTTTTAGGCGGATTAATCAGTACTTTTTTGTTGTTGATTTTATTACTTTTGAAAATAAAAGCGAGTATTCACATGGTTGGAATTAGTACTTTAACCGTTTTTGTAATTGCGTTGAGTTTTCATTATCACTGTAATTCAATTTATACCATTGCGATTCTTGTAGCAATGAATGGACTTGTGGCTTCTTCGAGATTAGAAATGCAAGCACATACAAATAAAGAATTGACAATTGGATTCTTTTCGGGGATGCTTCCGCAAATAATTCTAACTTATTTTTGGTTATAAAATATAGAACATAAATCCAAAATTCAAGGTATTCACGTCGAGTGAATTGCCATTCAAAACAGCCGATTTAAAAATTGGATTTAAGCCATAATAAACATAGAAATTTACAGTATTGTAACCAACACTTAAATAGGTTCCGTATTGAAATTTATTCAAATCAGAATTTCCAGTTACTTTATTAGTTACCTGACTATCAACATATTTTGACCTATCGTAAACTAAATAACTAAATTTAAATCCCGTATAAATCCTCCAAAATTTGTGGCTGTCAGGCGTTGAAGTTCTCCAACGAAATTCAACTGGAATATCTAAATAATGAAGTGTCAATTTATTAGTATCATAACTAATTAGCGATGATGATGGATTGTATTCTATGATTCCGTTTGTTTCTGAAATCAATATATTTTGATTATAATTATTTATAGAATAGCCAATTCCAGCTGCTATCGATTTGGTTCTATTTTTATTAAAAGGCATATCTCTCAAAATTCCAAGAGAAAAACTAGGTGTAAATTTATTTTGAGAAATTCCAGACGGACGATTTACCAATGTATTGTAGGTAGTTCCAATATAAAATTGGTCTTCTCTATAAAGCGAATCAACTGCTTCAAAATCAGGCGTAACTTGAGAAAATGCATTAAAAAACATTACCGATAAAAAACTGATTAATAGAATTCGCATACTGTTATATTTGTGGTTTAAAGATACAAAAAAATAATAGCCCTACAATTTCATCCTGATTTTATCACTTCTCACCATCCCATTCGGAATAAAATTGCGATAAAAAGGATTCCATAAAATGATGTCTTTGCGTTGCAATTTCTTTTCCAGTTTTGGTGTTCATTTTATCTTTCAAAAGCAACAATTTTTCATAGAAATGATTGATTGTTGGTGCCTCTGAATTTTTATATTCCTCCTTACTCATGTGAAGATTTGGAGCAATATTTGGATTGTATAAAGACCTGTTTTTGAATCCCCCATAATTGAAAGTTCTTGCTATTCCGATGGCGCCAATAGCATCTAATCGATCGGCATCTTGAACAATATCAAGTTCTAATGAGTGAAAATTATTGATGACATTTCCTCCTTTAAAGGAAATATTTTCGATAATATTGACAACGTGAACAATCGTGTTTTCAGATACATTTTCGCTTTCTAAAAACAATCTTGCTTTTTTTGGCCCCACAGTTTCATCGCCATTATGAAATTTACTATCGGCAATATCGTGAAGTAAGGCACTCAATTTCACCACTAAAATATCACAATCTTCACCATTTGAAATTAACAATGAATTTTTATAAACCCTTTGAATGTGAAACCAATCGTGTCCACCTTCAGCATTTTCAAGTTCTCGTTTTACAAATTTAATTGTTGCATTAATAAGATCCGGATTTATCATAATGGGTTTATTTAAATAAAAATGTTGAGTTTCAAAGGCATACTTCAAAACTCAACATTTAAAAATTACATATAATAAAATATTAAATTCTCGCAGGTTCTACCCATTTGAAAATTTGAGATTCTTGTGGAATGATTAATCTTTCTGAAATTTTAGCCATTCTTCCTGGTAATTTCATCAAATAATCACGAGCTTTTTCTGCTTCGTCAGTTAAATTTGAAATTTTATCAATTTCCCATTTATCAATTAATTTTTGCATAATATCCACATAATCACTTGCTGTATAAACGCCAATTCTTTGTGCAGAATCTGAAAAATGTTCAAATGCAGAACTCATTTTTTCGCCAGATTCTCTTAAAAATTGTGCGGGCATAACGATTTTTTGTTTCATCATATATTGAAAAGCCAACATCATTTCACTTGGATCTACTTGGAAAATACGGTTCACAAATTCGCTATAAGCATGGTGGTGACGCATTTCATCACCCGCAATCATTTTGCAAATCTTAGACAATTTATTATCGCCATACGTTTTTGCCAATTGTGCCACACGATTGTGAGAAACATAAGTCGCCAATTCTTGGAAACTTGTGTAAACAAAATTCTTGTATGGATCTCTTCCTGTTCCAATATCGAAACCATCATTTATCAAATGTTGCGTGGTCATTTCAACTTCACGCATGTTCACGCGACCCGATAAATAAAGGTATTTACTCAACAAATCTCCGTGACGATTTTCTTCACCAGTCCATTGTCGAATCCATTTTGACCAGCCGTTAGCTTCGACTTGATCAATTCCTTCCACGTCCATTAACCAAGATTCATATGTTGGTAAAGCTTCTTCGGTAATGGTATCGCCCACTAAAGTTACCCAGAAATCGTAAGGTAAATCTTTTGCAATTTCACGCAATTCTTTAACTTCTTCATAGAAATTTTCAGATTGAGAATTAGGTAAAAAATCGGTAGGTTGCCAAATTTTTTCTACTGGAATTAGATATTGATCGACAAAAGTATCGACATTTTTTTCTAGAAATTGCATCACTTCAAGACGCATGTTTTTTATTGACATAATTAATTTAGGGTTTGGATTTTATAGTTTTAATTCCTCAAAACTGTAAATCAATTTATTTATGTTTTTATATTTTTAATTATAATTGCTTCGACTTTATTTGTTAAATCCTCAATATCAGAATTCTTTACAGAAATTGCTTTATGAACTACAAAGGTAATTCGATTTCCAAGACCATACGGTAAAAAGCCAAATTTAACAAATTTCCAAGAATTGTTAATCGTTATTGGAACAACAAATGCAGAAGGGGAATATTTACATAGAATTTTTAAGCCGCTTTTCGCAAATTCTTTCGGTTTTCCTGTTTTAGATCTTGTTCCTTCAGGGAAAATAACCGCAGAACGATTTGTTTTTTCAATGTATTGTGATAATTCTTTGATGACTGAAATAGCCTGTTTTGGGTCATTTCTATCAATTAATACCGAACCTCCGTGATTTAAATTATAGGAAATACTTGGAATTCCTTTGCCCAATTCTTTCTTACTTACAAATTTAGGATGGAATTTTCTCAAAAACCATATTATTCCGATGATGTCGTATAAACTTTGATGATTTACCACAAAAATTATTGGAACTCCTTCGGGAATGGATTCTCTATTTTCAATTTTATAGCGAGTTCCTAACAAATGACCGATTCGTAAAAGTATAAAATTAAGATAATCGACACTTTTTTTATGAGCTTGGTATCCGAATAAATTGAAACAAATCCACTGAATTGGATGAAAAATAACTATAGTTAGCAAAAACAAGAGTAAGCTAATTATAGATATTGGATACGAT
>JBILPJ010000170.1:0-5180 GCA_044373975.1 Flavobacterium sp.
TTTCGGGCATTCCTTTTTCTAAAACTTCTAAAGTTATTTTTCTAATTGAAGATTTAATTGCGTCAAAATCGGCATTCCAATCGTGATCTAATAGTGAAAAACCAATAGCTGGAATTCCTTCAATTCCGGCTTCAACGGCTGCACTCATCGTTCCTGAATAAATTACATTTATAGAAGAATTAGACCCGTGATTTATTCCTGAAACACACAAATCTGGTTTCCTATGAAGAATTTCATTTACGGCTAATTTCACGCAATCTACAGGCGTTCCCGAACAACTGTATTCGGTTATTTCTGCATTTTCCTTAGAAACCTTATTGATAAAAAGCGTGCTATTTAGTGTAATTGCGTGACCCATTGCACTTTGTGGCTTGTCGGGAGCAACTACAACAACAGTTCCAATTTCTGACATTACCGAAATTAAAGCTCGGATTCCAGGAGCCGTAATTCCATCATCATTTGTAACTAATATCAAAGGGTTGCTCATTTTTATGTGAATTTTTAGAATGTAAAAATAATCATTTTTAATCGGAAGATGCTATATTTGTATCTTTAACAAAAAATTAGCCAAATCAATATTTCTTGGCACAGTTTTTTGTGTACTTTAGATAAAAAATTAATGAATACATTTTTGAATTTTATGAAAAGGAATTATAAGATTATACTTGCTGTTTTGGCCTTATCTTTAGCACTTTGGAGTTTTATGCCAAAGCAAAAAGGGGATCCTGAAAAAGACAAATTATTATTAGAATTATTAACTTTTGTTATTGAAAAAGGGCATTACAGTCCAGCCGCAATTGACGATACTTTCTCAAAAGGAGTTTACAAAGAATTTTTGAAGGCATTAGATCCAACGAAAAGATTCTTCTTACAATCTGATATTGATGAGTTTTCTGAATATGAAACGGAATTAGACGATCAAATAAAAAATAAGGATTTGACCTTTTTTGATTTGACTTATACACGTTTAATGAAACGAATTGAAGAAAGCAAAAGTTATTATAAAACAATTTTAGACAAGCCAATTGATTATAAAATTGACGAAGAATTTAATGCGGATTATGAAAAATTACCATTTGCCAATTCAGTTACTGAACTAAAAGAAAAATGGAGAAAACAAATTAAATTATCTGCATTGGCTTCAATTACAGAGCGATTAAAATTAGAAGAAGACAAGAAAAATGGAGTTGTAAAAGACAATAAAGACTCTATTGGGACATTAAAAATCGAAAAAATAATTGATAAAACTCCAAAAACATTTGAGCAAATTGAAAAAGAAACTCGTGAAAGTTCCTTGAAATCAATGAATGAATACTTTGGATTTATTAACGATATGAAAAGAGACGATTGGTTTGCTATTTTTATCAATACAATTGCTGAACGATTTGATCCACATACATCTTATTTTGCTCCTGAAGACAAAGAACGTTTTGACGTAAGTATGTCTGGAAAATTCTTCGGAATTGGCGCTAGACTTCAGAAGAAAAATGATTTTACCGAAATTACAGAATTGATTTCTGGAGGTCCTGCTTGGAGAGGAAAAGAATTGGAAGTTGGTGATATTTTTCTGAAAGTAGCACAAGGAGATGCTGATCCAGTTGATGTAGTTGGTATGAAAATTGACGAAGTTGTCAAGAAAATCAAAGGTCCAAAAGGTACAGAAGTACGTCTTACAATTAAAAAAACAGACGGTTCAATAAAAGTTATTACATTGATTCGTGATGAAATAGAAATTGAAGAAACATATCTAAAATCAAGTATTGTTGAGAAAAATGGCTTGAAATATGGTGTGATTTATTTGCCTAAATTTTATATCGATTTTGAAAACGCTGACAGTAGAGATGCAGGAAAGGATATGGCAATTGAAGTGGAACGCTTGAAAAAAGAAGGTGTAAACGGAATTGTTTTGGATGTTCGCGATGATGGCGGTGGTTCTTTGAAAACCGTTGTAGATATTGCTGGATTATTCATTGAGCAAGGTCCGATTGTACAAATAAAATCTGCTGCTGGAAAAAAAGAAGTTCTTTCTGATAAAGATAAAAAAGTACAATGGGAAGGGCCTTTAGTAATTATGGTTAATAATTTTTCTGCCTCCGCGTCTGAGATTTTAGCTGCGGCAATTCAAGATTATAAAAGAGGAATTATTATTGGAAGTAAACAAACTTTTGGTAAGGGAACGGTTCAAAATGTAATTGATTTGAATCAGTTTGTACGAAATTCAAGCATTGGAGATTTAGGCGCATTGAAAACTACAACTCAAAAATTCTATAGAATTAATGGAGGTTCTACACAATTGGACGGAGTAAGTAGCGATGTGGTTATGCCCGACAGATATTCTTATATAAAAATGGGAGAACGTGATGTTGATAATGCTATGCCTTGGGATAAAATTGATGTTGCTGAATATTCAGTTTGGAATAAGCAAATTAATTTTAATGCCGCAATTGCAAATAGTAAAAAGAGATTGACAGAAAATAATCAGTTCAAATTGATTGATGAAAACGCAAAATGGATAAATGAGCGTAGTGAAGACAACGTTTACAGTTTAGAAATCAACAAATTTCAAGCGGAACAAAAAGCGCTTGATGAAACTGCCAAAAAATACAAGTCGGTTTTAGAGTATAAAAATCAATTGAAATTCACGTCATTGCCTTATGAAAATGAAGCGATGAAAACCGATTCTGCTTTGAAAGAAAAAAGACAAAGATGGCACGAAAGTTTAGCAAAAGATATTTATGTAGATGAAGCTTTGAATGTTTTAGGAGATTTGCAATCGAAAGTAACACCTGCTAAAAACGCCATTGTTCTTAAGAAAAAAGAAAAATTGGTTAAATCGTAGTTGAATTTTACAGGTATAATGCCGCTGAATATTTCAAATTAGCTCATTTTTTAATAGCCTAATTTGAAATGATTAGCGGTTTTTACTTTGTTATTATATTATTTAGTATGAAAAAATTTACCCTTATTGTTGTCTTGGTTTTTATTATTTCAGCTTTTTCTGTTGCAATTCAATCGAAAAACAATGACAATAATGCTGCTTTTAGGAATGTTTCTGATAGTCAACAGCAATCGCCATTTGCCTATTTGCCAACTTCAACCACAAAACAAATCATTAAACACACGTATTTTGCGCTTTCTTATAATGAAAAATACGAACAAGCGGAATGGGTTTCTTATTTTTTAAGAAGTTCTAATGAAGGAATTGGACATTTCAAAAGACCCAGATTTGTTGATGATCCAAAAGTGAATACCGAATCTGCTCAATCCAAAAATTATATAAAATCTGGTTATGACAGAGGTCATTTGTGTGCTGCCGCAGATATGAGATTTTCTAAATCAGCCTATGATGAAACTTTTTTTACTTCCAATATTTCTCCACAAAAACATAATTTCAACAATGGAATTTGGAAACAATTAGAAGAAAAATCAAGATATTGGGCGCAAAAATACAATGGGATTTATGTGGTAACTGGCGGAATTCTTCAAAAAGGATTATCTACAATTGGCTTTGAAAAGGTAGCTATTCCTAATTATTTTTACAAAGTACTCTTTTGTAATTATAAAGGAAAGTTCAAAATGGTAGCTTTTTTGATGCCAAGTGCTAAAAGTAAAGCACCATTATATACGTTTGTAGTTTCTGTAGATGCGCTTGAAAAAATGACAGGAATTGACTTTTTTCCTCAATTGAACGACGCAATTGAAAATGATTTAGAACGAAAAAGCGATTATAAAGCGTGGGCATTTTAGAGAAATAATTATAATTTATTGAAGTTGTGCTTTAAATAGTATAACATATATTCACAAATTTTCACAGATTTATTTGTGTCAATTTGTAAAATTCGTATTTATTTTTAGCGAAAGTTTACCATTCATTCACTTTATTGGCATCCATTTTTAGAAATATAAATAATAAAATAGTGAAACCCCAAAGTCCCGAACCTCCATAAGAAAAGAAGGGTAATGGGACGCCAATTGTCGGGAAAATGCCTACAACCATTGCAATGTTTACAAAGAAATGAATGAACAGAATTCCCGCAACGCATTGTCCGTAAACCCTGCTGAATTTAGTTTTTTGCCTTTCTGCAAGATAAATTGTTCTTAAAATTAAAATCAAAAACAAACCCATAACAACTAGAGAACCAATAAATCCCCATTCTTCACCAACAGTTGTAAAGATGTAATCTGTATGTTGTTCAGGAACAAATCCTCCTTTAGTTTGTGTGCCTTCAAGGAATCCTTTTCCAAACCAACCTCCAGATCCAATAGCAATTTCTGACTGGTTTGTATTGTAACCGATGCCTTTCATATCTACTTCTTTCCCTAATAAAATATTAAAACGGTCTCTGTGGTGTTGTTTAAAAACATTGTCAAAAACGTAATCTACAGAAAACACAAAACCTGAAATCATTATGAAAATTAAGGCACTTGCAATGACATTTCTATTTCCTAATCTGCTCTTAAAATAAACGATACAAATCACTATTAATGCCATTAAAATTACTGCCCAAGGTTCAAAAATTAGTGATAAAACAAATAATAAAATAGCAATAAAACCTGTCCAAACATACCAAGCTGGCAACCCTTCACGGTACAAAACAAGTATAAAAACACTATAAATTAAGGCGCTTCCTGGGTCGGGTTGGGGTAGTATTAGAAGTATTGGTAGAAAAATAATTAATAAAGCTTGAATTTGCCTGTTTACATCTTTTAAGTTAACTTGGACATCACTTAAATATTTGGCTAAAGCCAATGCTGTCGCTGCTTTTGCAAACTCCGATGGTTGAATTGTAAAACTTCCAATTGCATACCAACACCTTTGTCCCGCAATTGTTTTTCCAGCTACAAATAACCCTGCCAATAAAACTAGAGCCACACCAAAAATGACACTTGAATATTTTTCGTAAAACTTTCCGTCAATTGCTAATATAATGAAAACAAGCGGAATTGTAAAGATAACAAAGAGCATTTGCTTCCCATAAATCTGACTGAAATCAAATAAAGAAGCATCTTCGACAGAAGAAGAAAGGGAAGAGGAATAAATGTTCAACCATCCTAATATTACTAAAATAATATAGATTACTACACTAATCCAATCTAAGTTACTCGATATACTTTGATTTTTCATTTGAAAATAATATCTTTAGTTCTGTTTGTTAGATTCTATTTTTTGCTTTGGAATG
>JBILPJ010000171.1:0-5179 GCA_044373975.1 Flavobacterium sp.
CAACAAATCAATTAATGATGTTGGAGTTACTGCTGGTTTTGGTTTGCCAATTATCGGTGCTTTTTCTAATATTAATATTGGTGTTGAATACGGAAAACGTGGAACAACATCGGCGAATTTAGTACAGGAAAATTATACCAATATCACAATCGGACTTTCTTTGAATGATAAATGGTTCCAAAAGAAACGTTTTTATTAGGCTTTAAGCCAATGACAATTCCGTTGAAAAATTCTGTTTTTCATATAAATAGCAATCTCGATTTATGACTTTCAATACATACAAAATTAGAAATTGTGGTCTTTTACTTCTTTTAGTAACAGGCCTTTTTTCTTGTGAAAGTAATTTTAAGGAAGTGCAAAAGCAAAATTTTTCTGAATTTGCGCCAAGCGGAGAAGCGGATGACTTCAATATGAAATATACCGATTCAGGAAGAATAAAATCAATATTGATTAGTCCAAAAATGTTGGATTATGCAACCGTAGCCTATCCATTTACCGAATTTCCAAAAGGAATTAACGTGACTTTATTTGATGTTAAAAACAAAAAAACGTTTGTAACTTCAAATTACGCCATCACTTATAAAGGTACAGATGTGATAGATTTACAAGGAAAAGTAAGAATCACAAATGAAACGGGGCAAGTTTTAGAAACAGAACAATTGTATTTTGATCAAAAAAATGAATGGTTTTATACCGAAAAAAAGTTTAAATTTACAGACCCAAAAGGAGTTTCCTTTGGCGAAGGAATCGATTTCAGTAAAGATTTCAAAATTGTAAATTCTCAAAAAATATCAGGAGAAATCATTCAAGCAAACTAATTTAAAAAATTAAAAATGAATTATTTAAAATATACCCAGTACGTTTATCTTGTAGCCGCAGTTTTCTTTACCTACAAATCAATTTCGGTTTGGAATGAAGATACTGATGAGCACTTTCTCTTTTTAGCAATTGCAATTTTATCGGTTTTTATGTTTTTCTTCAGAAGAAAATTTGCCAAGAAATTTGAAGCAAGAAACGAATCAAAGTAAACGATGGAAATTAGTATTATAATATTATGTTTGATACTATCCGCATTTTTCTCGGGAATGGAAATTGCTTTCATTTCTTCCAATAAAATATATCTTGAGATTGAAAAGAAGCAAGATAATTTTCTTTCCCAAATCCTCACAAAAGTAACCGAAAAACCGTCGCAGTTTATAGCCACAATGCTCATTGGAAATAACGTGGCATTGGTAATTTACGGCTTTTTTATGGGCGAATTATTGATGCGTTGGATTACAACTTTGGGATATGAGTTTTCAAATATTGCCAATTTATTAATCCAAACCGTGCTTTCTACTTTTTTGGTTTTAATGACATCCGAATTTCTTCCTAAGGTGTTTTTTCAGATTTATGCCAATACTTTTATTAAGTTTTTTGCCATCCCTGCCTATTTTTTCTATTTGCTTTTTTATGCTGTTTCATCTTTTATAATGTGGATTTCAGATACAATTTTGAAACGATTTTTTAAAACAGAAGGCGATTTTGTTCCTTTGTTTTTTAGCAAATTAGAACTTGGAAATTACATTACAGAACAAATGAACCATTTTGAAGATCACGAGCAAGTCGATTCTGAAATTCAAATATTTCAAAATGCGTTGGAGTTTTCAGGCGTGAAAGCGCGCGATATTATGACGCCAAGAACTGAAATTGCCGCCGTTGACATTGATGATTCTGTTGTAGATTTAAAAAATATTTTCATAGAAACGGGCTATTCTAAAATTATGGTTTTCCAAAATTCTTTAGACGATTGTATTGGTTATGTCCATTCCTTTGATTTATTTAAAAAGCCAAAAACCATAAAATCAACATTAATTGCCGTGGAATTTGTTCCTGAAACTATTTTTATTAAAGAAGTTTTGGATTTGCTTATCAAAAAAAGAAAAAGTATTGCCGTGGTTCTTGATGAATATGGAGGAACGGCGGGAATAATCACGATTGAAGATATTGTTGAAGAACTTTTTGGTGAAATAGAAGACGAACACGATTCTGAAGAAATTCGGATTGAGAATGAAGTTGAAGAAGGAATTTATATGTTTTCAGCACGATTGGATGTTGAATATTTAAATCAAACTTACAAACTTGACATTCCCGAGAGTGATTCTTATGGAACTCTAGGAGGTTTTATTGTAGATTTTACTAAAGAAATCCCTCAAAAAGGAGAAAAAATCAAAATTGGAACCTATACATTTGTTATTGAAGAAGCTTCAAACAAGAAAATTGAATTGGTAAAAATGACTTTAAATGAGTAATATTTAAAAAAAAATGAAATTAATTGTAAAATATAACTTCACAATTATAATTATTAAATAGATAATTGTATTTTCGCAGACAGAATTTTAATTAACACAATAAAAAATGGCAGTTTTACAAAAAATCAGACAACGTTCACTACTTCTAATACTAGTTATTGGATTTTGTTTATTAGCATTTATAATAGGTGACCTTTTTAATAATGGAGGTTTTGCTAGTACATCAAAAGATGTTGGAAGCATAAATGGGAAAGACATTTCTTTTGAAGATTTCCGCGTTAAAGTAAGCAACGTTGAAAAAAGCGGGCAAGGAATGAGTGCTACTCAAGCGGCAAATAGAGTTTGGGATCAAGAAGTTTCTATCGCTTTATTGACAGCAGAATTTGATAAATTAGGAATTAGAGTTGGTGAAAATCACATAATGGAAATTTTAAAAGCAGATCAAAACATTGGACAAAATCCTTCGTTTTTAAATGCTGCTGGAAAATTTGACGTTGCAAAATTCAAAGAATTCTTCAAATCTAACCCTGAGCAAGCCCAAAACTTAAAAGACAGAGAAAAAGATGCTGCCTTAAATGCAAAGTATCAATTATACAATACTTTAGTAAAATCTGGAATTTACAGTACTGAAAGTGAAGGAAAATTCAAATACGGAATGGAAGCAAACAAAGTTAACTTTGATTATGTTTCAGTTCTTTTCTCTACAGTGAAAGATAGCGATGTAAAAATTTCTGACGAAGAAATTACTACGTATATGAAAGCAAACGAGAAAAAATTCAAAGCGGAAGAATCTCGTGAAATAGAATATGTTTTAATTGAAGATAAAGCGTCCCCAGAAGATGAAAATGAAGTTAAAACTTCAGTAAATGCTTTGTTATCTGGAAGAATAGTTTACAATCAAGCAACCAGTAAAAACGATACTTTACCCGGATTTAAAGGTGCTTCTAATAGTATTGAATTTGTAAATGCTAATTCTGACAAACCTTATGATTCTACTTATGTAGCCAAAAAAGATTTGCCTGCTCAGTTCGCTGAACAATTATTTAATTTAGCGCCAGGCGAAGTTTTTGGACCTTATACCAATAATAATTATGTGTGTCTTTCTAAATCTTTGGGAAGAAAAGCGGGTGCAAATGCAAAAGCTTCTCACGTATTAATTAGTTATGAGGGAACTCAAGTTCCAAACAAAAAAGAAAAACGAACAAAAGCTGAAGCGAAAGCGAAAGCTGAAATGTTATTAGCGCAAGCACAAGCAAATCCGTCAAGCTTTTTGATGTTGGCTTTAATGAATTCTGATGATTCTTCTTCTCAACAAGGTGGTGATTTAGGATATTTTGGTCAAGGCCAAATGGTGAAACCGTTCAATGATTTCGTTTTTGGAAATCCAGTTGGAAAAATTGGTTTGGTTGAAACTGATTTCGGTTTTCATATTATTAATGTAACCGACAAACAAGATGCGGTTCGTTTGGCTACAATTGCTCAAAAAATTGAACCATCTGAAGCTACTTCTGATAAAATTTACAACAAAGCAGTGAAATTTGAAATGGATGCTAATGAAGGTAATTTCGAAAAAGTGGCTAAAGCTGCTGCGATTACTGTAAATCCAGCTATCAAAGTAAAAGTTATGGACGAGAGTTTTGGTTCAATTGGGAATCAAAGACAAATTGTTCGTTGGGCTTTTGAGAAAGAAACAAATGTTGGTGATGTAAAACGTTTTGAAGTTGCAAATGTTGGTAATGTTATCGCCAAAGTCAAAGCAGTTTACGAAGCAGGTTTAACGCCAGTTGCAGATGCAAGACCTTCTGTTGAGCCAATTCTTAAAAACAAGAAAAAAGCTGAAAAAATTAAAGCTAAAATGACAGGAACAACTTTAGATGCTATTGCAAAAGCAAACGCTACAACGGTTCAACCAGCTGTTGATGTAACTATGGAAAATCCATCTTTACCAAATGTAGGTCAAGAACAAAAAGTTGTTGGAACTGCTTTTGGATTGAAAGGCGACAAAGTTTCTTCACCAATTGAAGGTAATTCTGGGATTTATGTTGTGAAAACAAAATCAGTTTTAACAGCACCAGCTTTGAAAAATTATGCTGATTATGTGGCTAAATTAAAATCTCAAAGTGCTTCGGCCTCAGGGAGAATTATTCCAGCTTTGAAAGTTGATGCTAAAATTGAAGACAACAGAGCGCAGTTTAATTACTAAATTGCACTTTTATAATTATAAAAAATCCCGTCAGGTTCAAAACTTGACGGGATTTTTCTTTGCGTATTTTTGTCTATTACAAAATCATATCTGAATATGAAATGATGGTTTCAAAACCTTTTGTTTTAAAATAGTCAGTTGGATTTACATTGGAAACTACTAAAACAAAATCGCCACCCCAAGCGCCCAAACTTTTTACGGTTCCGTTAAAATCAGAAAACAAACTATTTTTCACAGTTGGAATTTCTAATACGTCACTCATTATATTTTCGTGCTTTTGAAGTACTTCTTGGAATTTTTCTAAAGAAGTTACATCAGCAATTTCAACTGTAATTTTGTTGATTTCAGGAAGAACGGCATTTAAATTATTTTGTTTTTTATAATAAGAAGCAATCGCAGATTTGCTACTTTGCTTTTGATTCAAATAGACAAAATATAAGTTTGCAGAAAAAGCAGGATTGAAATTCACGATTTCAACTTCGGGTTTTCCATCAATTATTTGATAAAAAATAGGCAAATCATTTTGAGCGCACGCAATATCATAACCGCTACCGCCAAAACTGTTTTTAAGCAGCTCAAAAGCATTAATTTCTAACCATTGCGCAATATTATTTATTAAAGTTGAAGACGTGCCTAATCCCCAAAATTTCGGAAAGGTAAGTTCTGTTGAAATACGATACCCTTC
>JBILPJ010000173.1:0-5146 GCA_044373975.1 Flavobacterium sp.
CATTAAAGTTTATGAAAAAATTGTAATGCGTTCGCTTTTTGGAAATACAAATGCAAGTAGAAATTCAGCTTAAAACACAAATATGAAATCAAATCAATTGCCAATAAATGAATATGCAGATTTTTATAAATCGTATATTCAAGTCCTTGAAGATGTCGAATTAATTGAAGAATTGGAAATTTGTTTACACGAATTTATCAAATTTGTTCAAAATATTCCAATGGATAAATTCGATTATCGGTATGAAGTAGGGAAGTGGACAATTAAGGAAATTATCCAGCATCTGATTGACTCGGAACGTGTTTTTAGTTACCGAGCTTTACGAATTTCAAGAAATGATAAAACGCCTTTGCCTGGTTTTAATGAAAATGATTATGTTGATAATTCAAATGGAAACGATAGAAATTTGCAAGGATTATTAACTGAATTGGCGGTTGTTCGTCAAGCTACTTTGTCACTTTTCAATAGTTTTTCTCAGGAACAACTCGCTAAAATTGGAATTGCTTCCAATAATGAGGTTTCTGTTCGTGCAATTGGTTTTATAATCATTGGACATCAAAAACACCATCAAAAAATATTTACCGAAAGGTATTTGTAATTGTTTTAGTATAAAAAAAGGAACTCAATTGAGTTCCTTTTTTTATATTTATTTAATCTTCATCATCGTCATCCGATTCATCGTCGGCAATATCGTCTGGATCAACATCGTCGTCGTCATCGCCGCTATCGCTTGAATCTTCAGAATCTTTCGTAATATCTACTTCTTCCTCATCATCATCAGTAGCATCTTCGTCTTCAAGTTCAATCCCTTTTATAGCATCCAAAGGAACGACAATATCATCTTCGTCTTCAAAATTGATAAGTCTGTCAGACAATTTAGTGCTGATTTTCACTAAGTAAATAGTGTCAATAGTTCGAACTTCAACTGCTTCGATAGTTTCATCTTTGTGGTTTTTAAATCGAATAATATTCGAATCGTCATATCCATCAGGAAATTTCTCAACTAATAAGTTTAAGATTTCATTGGTTAGTTTGGAATAATCAACAATAACTCTTTTCATAAAAATTCTATTATAAATCTAGTAAATAAGCAAATATTAATGGCACTACAATGGTAGCATCTGATTCTATTATAAATTTTGGGGTGTGAATATCTAATTTTCCCCAAGTAATTTTTTCGTTTGGAACGGCTCCAGAATACGAACCATAACTGGTTGTTGAATCTGAAATCTGACAGAAGTAACTCCAAAATGGAACTTCGTGCATTTCCATATCTTGGTATAACATTGGCACGACACAAATAGGGAAATCTCCAGCAATTCCTCCTCCAATTTGGAAGAATCCAATTCCATTTGCACTATTTTTTGGATACCAATCAGCAAGATAAATCATATATTCAATTCCTGATTTCACAGTCGATGCTTTCAAATCTCCCTTAATAACGTAGGAAGCGAAAATATTTCCCATCGTACTATCTTCCCAACCTGGAACGATAATTGGAAGGTTTTTTTCAGCTGCAGCATACATCCAACTGTCTTTCAAATCAATTTCATAATATTCTTCCAGCACACCAGAAAGCAACATTTTGTACATAAATTCGTGAGGAAAATAACGTTCTCCTTTATCATCGGCATCTTTCCAAATTTTGTAAATGTGCTTTTGTAAACGTCTAAATGCCTCGTGCTCAGGAATACAAGTATCTGTTACACGGTTCAAGCCACGTTCCATCAAATCCCATTCTTCTTGAGGTGTCAAATCTCTGTAATTCGGAACTCTTTCATAATGAGAATGAGCAACCAAATTCATAATGTCCTCTTCAAGATTGGCTCCTGTGCAAGAAATAATTTGAACTTTATCTTTTCGAATCATCTCTGCAAAAATCTTTCCTATTTCAGCAGTACTCATCGCACCCGCTAAAGTTACCATCATTTTGGCACCTTTTTCTAATTGTTGCTCGTAGGCTTTTGCTGCGTCAACAACAGTTGCAGAATTGAAATGCAGGTAATACTTCTCAATAAACTGACTAATAGGTCCTTTACTCATTTTTAATTTTTTAGTTTTAATCAATTCAAATTAACAAATTTTATATTTCATATACAATTTGAAATTCAATTTTTTTTTATAATTTTTTCGCTTCTGCATTACTCTTAATTACATTACAATATTAAAATACTATTTAACAATTTCTTGATATTTAACTTAAAATCCGTTTAAATGGTAATAATCTACGTTATATGTAATTTATGAATTGCAACAGCTGAAAAACTTTATTTATTATTGTAACCCAATATTTTTAGAACGTCATCTGATGTTTGTTGTTCAGAAAAAACACTGGTTGTAATTTCTCCATTTTCATCGCGATCTATCAATAAATGCTTTGGTTCAGGAATCAAACAGTGGTGCAATCCGCCAAAACCTCCAATGGTTTCTTGATAAGCGCCGGTATTAAAAAATCCAATATATAGTGGTTTTTCTTTATTGTATTTTGGCAAATAAATGGCATTCATATTTTGTTCAGAATTGTAATAATCATCACTATCACAAGTCATTCCGCCCAATAAAACTCTTTCGTAAGTGTCGTTCCAACGGTTTATGGCAAGCATCACGAAACGCTTGTTAATCGCCCAAGTATCAGGTAAAGTGGTAATAAAAGACGAATCAATCATATTCCAATTCTCTCTGTCATTTTGCTGTTTTTGATACAAAATTTGATAAATAGCGCCGCCACTTTCGCCAACGGTAAACGAACCAAATTCAGTAAAAATATTCGGGACAGGAACTTCCGCTTCGTCACAAGCAATCTTGATTTGATTGATAATTTCGTCAATCATATATTGGTAATCGTATTCAAAAGCTAAAGAGTTTTTTATTGGAAATCCACCCCCCACATTCAAACTATCTAAACTCGGACATTCTTTCTTTAAAGCAACATAAACCTTGATACATTTGATTAATTCATTCCAATAATAGGCATTGTCATTGATTCCAGTATTGATAAAAAAGTGCAACATTTTAAGTTCCAATTTCTTATTCTCGTGAATTTGTTTTTTATAAAAAGGCACAATATTTTTGTAACCAATTCCTAATCTTGACGTATAAAATTCAAATTTTGGTTCTTCTTCCGCAGCAATTCTAATTCCAATTTTGAATTTTCCTTTTATTTGCGCTTGAAGCAAATCCAATTCTTCGTAATTGTCAATTATTGGAATCGTATTTTTATGTCCGTTATTGATGATACGTGCAATGTTTTCAATGTATTGGTCTCTTTTGAAACCATTACAAATCACATACGTACTTTTATTGATTTTCCCAGATTGCATCAAATTTTCAACAATATTGATGTCAAATGCCGAAGACGTTTCTATATGAATGTTATTTTTGAAAGCTTCATTCATTATATATTCAAAATGCGAGCTTTTCGTGCAATAACAATAGTAATATTTACCTTTATAGTCATTTTTATCCATCGCAATTTTGAACCAGTTTTTGGCTCTTTTGATGTTGTTTGAAATTTGAGGTAAATACGTGAATTTTAAAGGTGTTCCGTATTTTTCAACCAATTTCATCAAATCGATATCGTGAAATTGAAGGTTGTCTTTATTAAGTTTGAATTCTTCTTGAGGGAAATAATAATTTTGATTTATTAAGTCAGAATATTTTGTATTCATTTATATATCAGTAAAATAGATTAAAAAAAAGATGTTAATTTAGTGTATCTAATTTTCAAACTCGGATATTTGCGTAGATGATTTGTAGTTTATCATCATATATAATTGAATGTCGCAATTTATCAAAATTCAGCAACCCATTTATTGCAAAATAACGATTCAATAGTGCTTTAAAAGCCTTATTTGTTTCATTTTTTGAAAAGGAAAAGTTGTTTGTATTTTGTTTTTTATTCATCGTGACAAATGTAAAAAAATATTATTTCTATTTTACTAACGAATTACTTTTTTTTTGAACTTTTGTAATCTAAAAAAGCAGCAGTAATTAATTCATTATCAACTTCTTGATTAATTGTAATTTTTCCAATTCCATCTAACAATACAAATTTAATACTTCCATATTCATTTTTCTTGTCGTGAATTAGCAATTCTAAGATTGGATTTAAGTCATTTTCTTCAAAAGAAACGGTTTCATAAATTGAATTAATTGTGGTTTTAATTTCTGAATATTCTTCGGTAGAAATTAAGTTTTTTCTCATTGAAACATAACTTTCTAATATCATTCCAACGGCAATTGCTTCACCGTGTAATAAGGTTTTTTTATTTTCATTTTCTAAAAAATAACTTTCAATGGCGTGTCCCAAAGTATGTCCAAAATTCAATGCTTTTCGAATTCCTTGTTCCGTTGGATCTTTCATTACAATTTCATTCTTAATTTTAATGGAATCATATATTATAGTATCGAAATCGGCGAAATCTAATTTTGATAAATCTAAAAACTGTTTCCAATATTTTGTATCAAATATCAATCCGTGTTTCAAAACTTCAGCCAATCCGGAACGCATTTCCATTTGCGAAAGCGTGTCCAAATACGTGGTGTCAATTAGAACCATTTTCGGAATATTTATTACTCCAATTTGGTTTTTCAAATTACCTAAATCCACACCAGTTTTTCCGCCAATAGAAGCATCAACCATTGATAATAATGTGGTTGGTATGTTTATAAAATCAATTCCACGTTTGAATGTTGATGCGACAAAACCGCCTAAATCAGTAACTACGCCACCGCCTAAATTGATAATTAAACTTTTTCTATCTGCGCCTAAATCCGTTAAAACGTTCCAAATTTGAATGCACGTTTCTATGTTTTTATTGATTTCACCTGCTTCAAATTCGATGATTTCAATGGTGAGTTCTGTAGCAATATATGGCAGTAATTTTGGCAAACAAAATTCATTGGAATTGCTATCTACAATAATAAATATATTGGAATAATTGTTTTCAGAAATGTGATTATTTAGTGCTTTGTAACCTTCTTCATTGAAAATTACTGAATAACCATTTGCTAGAATCGTTTGCATATTTAAAGATGTGAATAGTATTACATTTAATAGTGCAAAATAAGGTAATTTTTGATTAAAAATCAGCATTGTGTGCTTATATTTGCATAATTATTTATGACACAAATGGAAAAAATTTTC
>JBILPJ010000172.1:0-5146 GCA_044373975.1 Flavobacterium sp.
GTAATAATGGGTTGTGCAAATCAAGCTGGCGAAGACAATCGAAATGTTGCAAGAATGTCGTTATTATTAGCGGGATTGCCACAAACCGTTCCAGGAGAAACCGTAAATCGATTGTGCAGTTCGGGTTTGTCAGCGATTATTCACGCCAATCGCGCTATAAAAGCGGGCGACGGACACGTATTTATTGCTGGTGGAATTGAAAATATGACGCGCGGACCATTAGTAGTTTCTAAACCTTCATCGGCTTATGGAACCGATTCTAAAATGTTCGATACTTCCTTTGGATGGCGTTTCATCAATCCGAAGTTACAAGAAATGTATGGCACGGATGCGATGGGAGAAACCGCTGAAAATCTTGTAGAAAAATACAATATTTCCAGAGAAGACCAAGATAAATTTGCTTTGAATAGTCAAATGAAAGCTACAAAATCCCAACAAACAGGGCGTTTTGAAAAAGAAATAGTTTCGGTTTCTATTCCGCAACGAAAAGGAGATGCGGTTGTTTTTTCAAAAGACGAATTCGTAAAACCAACAACAACATTAGAAGGGTTATCTAAATTAAGAGCGGCTTTCAAAAAAGACGGAAGCGTAACAGCTGGAAATTCTTCAGGATTAAATGACGGTGCTGCTGCCACAATAATTGCTTCGGGAGAAGCAGTTGAAAAATACAATTTGAAACCTTTGGCACGAATTGTTAGTTCGGCTGTGGTTGGTGTTGAACCAAGTATTATGGGAATTGGCCCAGTGGAAGCCACCAAAAAAGCATTGGCGAAAGCAGGATTAACTTTAGACCAAATTGATATTATCGAATTGAATGAAGCCTTTGCAGCGCAGAGTATTGCTTGCATTCGCGAATTGGGATTGCAAGATAATGATCCAAGAATAAATCCAAATGGTGGTGCAATAGCAATTGGGCATCCGTTGGGAGTTACAGGAGCCAGAATTTGTTATTCGGCAGCATTGGAATTGCAATTAACAGGAAAAAGATACGCCTTAATCACAATGTGCATTGGCGTTGGACAAGGATATGCAGCAATTATAGAACGAGTTTAATTTTTATAGCTGACAGGTTTTAAAAATTTTTCAGGTATAAAAATGAAAACCAATTTAGCCCTGATGCAAGGGAAAAGCCTCGCTTTTTTAGCGAGCTTTGGAAAAGCAGCAGGAAAATGAATAGTTAATAAAGACCAGGCAATTCGCTCAAAATGATTAACGATTTTTGATTAACGATTTTTGATTTTTGAACTTTTGGAAGCTATATAAAAAAATATTGATTAACGATTGAAGATTAACGATTTTTGATTTTTGAACTATTGGAAACTATATTAAAAGAATATTGATTAACGATTTTAAAACTTTGCGAACCTTGCGTAAAACCTTGCGCACTTTGCGGTTAAAAAAAATGATACTGAACTAAATTCAGCATAAAATGACTAAAACACAACATTACGTACTCGGAAAATGGACTTCGGCAACGGGCGAAGGAAAAGCGTCTTACGATGCGGTAACGGGCGAATTTATTGCAGAAACCTCTGTTGAAGGATTGGATATTCCTGCTATTTTGCATTATGGAAGAACAAAAGGCGGCGAAAAATTACGCAAAATGACTTTCCAAGAACGGG
This sequence comes from Flavobacterium sp., assembly GCA_044373975.1. Taxonomy (GTDB): domain Bacteria; phylum Bacteroidota; class Bacteroidia; order Flavobacteriales; family Flavobacteriaceae; genus Flavobacterium. Next base: position 1,623 of record JBILPJ010000172.1, read on the forward strand.
GGAATATGATTAAAAGTTTGGCGATGTATTTAACCAAACGCAAAGAATCTTTCTACGAAATCAGTTACAAAACAGGAGCTACTCGTGTCGATTCGTGGATTGATATTGAGGGAGGTTTTGGGAATTTATACGCCAATGCATCGTTGCGAAAATTGTTTCCAAATCAGTCGTATCACGTTGAGGGCGACCCAATTGACTTGTCAAAAGGAGGTCGGTTTATGGCGCATCATATTTTAGTTCCTAAAAAAGGAGTTGCCATTCATATCAATGCATTTAACTTCCCAATTTGGGGAATGTTAGAAAAATGTGCCTGCAATTGGATGGCGGGAATGCCAGCGGTTGTATTGCCAGCACCCGTTACGGCTTATTTAACAGAAGCGGTTGTGAAAGAAATTATAGCCTCGAATATTTTGCCAGAAGGTGCTTTGCAATTGATTTGTGGTACTGCCAAAAACATTTTCGATACGGTTGAAAGTCAAGACGTAATTACGTTTACAGGTTCAGCAACAACAGGAAGATTATTGAAATCACATCCTAGAATTATTCAAGAATCAGTGCCATTTACGATGGAAGCAGATTCCTTAAATGCCTCAATTTTAGGAGAAGATGCAGTTCCGGGAACACCAGAATTTGATTTATTCATCAGTCAAGCACGAAGCGAAATAACAGTGAAAGCAGGTCAAAAATGTACCGCTATTCGTAGAATGATTGTCCCAGAAAACCTGATGGATGCCGTGCAAATCGCACTTGGAAAAGCGTTGGATAAAGTTACTATTGGCGATCCAAGATTGAAAGAAGTGAGAATGGGCGCTTTGGTAAGCAAAGACCAAGTGGCTGTTTTAAAAGACAGAGTTACGGAATTGTCAAAATCTGCGAAAATTGTGTATGGAAATTTGGACGCTGAAAACCTAATTGGAGCTGACAATAAAGGCGCTTTTATGAGTCCAGTTTTACTTCGAGAAGATCAACCTTTTAAAAACCTAACCGTTCACGAAACAGAAGCTTTTGGCCCAGTTTCTACGATTATGCCGTATAAAAATATAGAAGAAGCAATTGAATTAGCACAAATGGGCAAAGGCTCATTAGTTTCCTCAATTGTTACCAATTCAGATGCAATTGCCAAAGAATATGTGATTAATGCCGCCTCGCATCACGGTAGAATTTTGGTTTTGAATAGAGAAAATGCCAAACAAAGTACGGGGCACGGTTCGCCATTGCCACAATTGGTTCACGGTGGTCCAGGTCGAGCTGGTGGAGGTGAGGAAATGGGCGGAATTCGCGGCATCAAGCATTATATGCAACGTTGCGCCATTCAAGGTTCGCCAACAACATTAACAGAAATTACGGGGATTTATCAACCCAATTCAAAATATAAAGAAATTACGCAGCATCCGTTTCAGTACCATTGGGAAGACATTCAGCCAGGAATGTCGTTGCGAACGCACAACAGAACAGTTACGGATACAGACATTATTAATTTTGCCAATTTAACTTGGGATCATTTCTATGCGCACACCGATATTACTTCGTTAGACGGAAGTATTTTCAAGAAAAGAACGGCTCACGGCTACTTCATTTTGGCAGCTGCCGCAGGATTATTCGTCTATCCAAATAAAGGGCCTGTTGCCGCAAATTACGGATTAGAAGAATGTCGTTTCTTGCGTCCAATTTACCATAACGACACGGTTTATGTGCGCTTAACCTGCAAGCAAAAAGTAGATAGAGATGTGGCTTCAGCCGAGCATCCAAGCGGAATTGTAAAATGGTTTGTAGAAGTTTTTGATGCCGAAGATGAATTGGTAGCGGTTGCCACAATTTTGACTATGGTTCAGAAAAAACAAGCAGTTTTTGTTGAAATGACCGAAGCTAAAATACAAGAAAGTTTGAGTAAATTGACAGAAAATTCCAAACCTGAATGGGGAATTTTAACGCCACAACATTTGTTGGAACATTTGGAGGAAGGCTACAAAATTCTTTCGGGAGCAATTCAAGATTTTGAGATTGCAACCCCTGAAAAGATTTTGGATAAGGTGCACAATTCATTGTATAATTACAATAAATTTCCAAAAGGAAGTGCTTTCCCAACGATGAAAAAGGGCGAAGTTGAAAATTTAGTTCATCCTGATTTTGACACAGCAAAAGCGAAATTTTTGGAAGCAAGAGAAGCGTATAAAAACTTTTTTAATGAAAATCCTGATGCTGTTTTAAAGAATATGGTTTTTGGAGAATTGAATAAATACGAGTCGTATTTATTGGAACGAAAACATTTGAATCATCATTTTGAGCAATTTGGAATTTTGTAGTTTCTTTTGGAGCTAATCCCGCTTTACACTTCAATCTTTTCTTTTTTTAAAGAAAAAAAAGAAAAGGATTTCCGTTTCAATCGGGGCTAGGAATTTCAGTTAATAATGAAAATATAGTAATAAATCACAAGCTTTGCACCTTAGCGTCTTAGCAAAAAATATAAATAGCGAACCTTGCGTATAACTTTGCGCACTTTGCGGTTAAATAAAAATTATGAACCCATACGTAAAACAAAATATCGAAAACGGAATTGCAACAATCGAGTTTTTTCATCCAGAGCAAAATTCGCTTCCGGGAAATATATTAGCACAATTGGCAACAACGATTACCAATGCTGGAACAAACGACCAAGTTAAAGTCATTGTTCTGAAAAGTGGTGGAGAAAGAACCTTTTGTGCAGGAGCCAGTTTTCAAGAATTAGTTGCCATAAACGATGCCGAAACAGGGAAAGTATTTTTCTCTGGTTTTGCCAATGTTATCAATGCAATGCGCAAATGTCCGAAATTCATCATTGGAAGAATCCAAGGAAAAACCGTGGGTGGTGGCGTTGGAATTGCAGCATCAACCGATTATTGTATGGCGACAAAATTTGCAGCTATAAAGTTAAGTGAACTCAATGTTGGAATTGGACCTTTTGTTGTTTCACCAGCCATCGAAAGAAAAATGGGACTTTCCGCAATGTCTCAAATTGCAATTGATGCCAATACTTTTTACGAAGCTTCTTTGGCAAAAGACAAAGGATTATATGCCAATGTGTATGAAAGTATTGAAGAACTAGATGAAGCGGTACAAAATTTTGCAGCACATTTGTTGACATACAATCCGGAAGCAATGCTTGAAATGAAAAAGGTTTTCTGGCGAGGAACAGAGGATTGGGACAATTTATTATCCGAAAGAGCCGCAATAAGCGGAAGATTAGTATTGTCTGATTTTACAAAAGAAACGTTGAAGAAATTTAAATAAAAGACAAAAAGAGAATAGACGAAGAGATAAAAGACAAAAAGTAAAGTCTATTATCTATCCGTCTATCATCTAAAATCTAAAAAAAATGATATACGAATTCAAAGGATTTATCCCAGTTATTCACGAAAGCAGTTTCATTCATCCGCAAGCTGCGGTTACAGGAAATGTGATTATTGGAAAAAATGTATATGTTGGTCCAGGTGCTGCCATTCGAGGAGATTGGGGTGAAATTATCATTGAAGACGGTTGTAACATAC
>JBILPJ010000045.1:0-14803 GCA_044373975.1 Flavobacterium sp.
TATTTTAGAATACCAAGTTCATTGAAATTGAAAGTTAGTAGTCAGAGTCAGTATTTAGTGTTCAGTTAGCTAAAAATCGAATATTGCGAACTAATTTTCCCCGGGTTCAATACCTGTTAAAAAATATTGTTTAATCCATCCTTACTAAAAAGTTGATGGTTGATAGTTGATAGTTAATGGATTTTCCAACAACCAACAACCGAAAACCGACAACTCATCGTTGGGATAAAAATTTACAGTGTGAATAAAGAATTAATCATCAGATCTAGTTCCGAAGCCGTAGATTTTGCTTTATTAAAAGATGGAAAACTAATTGAATTACACAAAGAAGAAGAAAAAAGCAACTTCCAAGTTGGCGATATTTTTATTGCCAAAATAAGAAAACCAGTTGCCGGACTCAACGCTGCTTTTGTAAATGTAGGCCACGACAAGGACGCCTTTTTACATTATCACGATTTGGGACCTAATCTTGCTTCCCAACTGAAATTCATAAAGCTTGTAAGCGCAGGTAAAATAAAGGATTTCAACCTTAAAAACTTTCAGTTTGAAAAAGAAATTGATAAAGATGGAACGGTCTTAAATATTTTAAGTCCAAACCAGTCAATTTTAGTACAAGTCGTTAAAGAACCTATTTCTACAAAAGGACCAAGAATTAGCTCAGAGCTTTCTCTTGCCGGTAGATTTATTGTTCTCGTTCCTTTCTCTGACCGAGTTTCTGTTTCACAAAAAATAGAATCCAAAACAGAAAAAGATCGTCTAAAACGATTGGTACAATCCATCAAACCAAAAGGATTTGGAGTTATTGTGAGAACAGTAGCCGAAGGCAAAAATACAGCCGAATTAGAAAAAGATTTGCAGAACCTGCTAGGCAGATGGACTGCAATGTGTAAAAAATTACCAACCGCGCATCATCCGTCCAAAATTTTAGGAGAGCTCAACAGAGCTTCTTCAATTTTAAGAGACGTTTTCAATGATTCCTTCAGTGGAATTCATATAGATGATGAAGAGTTGTATAACGAAACCAAGGACTATTTACAAGAAATAGCGCCTTCAAAAACATCAATTGTTAAGTTTTATCAATCTAATGACACTCCCATTTTCGAGAAATACAACATAGAGAGACAAATCAAAACTTCATTTGGTAAAAATGTATCGATGAGCAAAGGAGCTTATCTTATTATTGAACACACAGAAGCACTTCACGTCATTGATGTGAACAGCGGAAACCGTTCTAATAAGGCTTCTAATCAAGAAGATACAGCCATGGAAGTCAATATGATAGCAGCCGCAGAAATCGCGAGACAATTACGTCTTCGTGATATGGGCGGAATTATCGTAGTAGATTTTATCGACTTGTCTAATCCAGAAAACAGAAAAGTGTTGTACGATTTCTTGAAAGAAGAAATGAGTGATGACAAAGCAAAACACAAAATATTACCTCCGAGTAAATTTGGATTAGTCCAAATAACAAGACAAAGAGTAAGACCAGAAGTAAATATTGAAACCAGAGAAGAAGATCCCAATAATGACAAAGGGGATATTGAAGCTCCAATTTTAATTATCGACAGAATTATTTCTGACCTTGATAGAATCGTAAAAACGCAAGCAAATGTAGTACTTAACGTACACCCATTCGTAGGCGCATACCTTACAAAAGGATTCCCATCCATTCGTTCAAAATGGTTTTTTGAATATAAAAAATGGGTAAAAATAATACCGCGTGACGCTTACACGTACTTTGAATATCATTTCTTCGATAAAAAAGGAAATGCTATAAAAGACTAATTTCAAAAACCGCTATTCAAAAGAGTAGCGGTTTTTTTATGCGTAATTGTGAAATATAGTAAATGGTTCATTGCGGTTTTTCGAATAATCAGAAGCGAATTGTCCCTCTTTTTCAGGAGATGCAATTCCCGCTGTCATTCCAAATCCTCGCTAAAAAGCTCGGGATTTTCCCTTCCATCGGGGCTAAGGGATTTGATGTATCAACGCTATTTTATCTTAAAATAACTCATTTTATTTGTTGTTTTAAATTATATTTGTCACTATAAATCCAAGTAATGATTGCTATACTTACCTACTTAATTCGCGTTCGATTTCGGAAGTTATTTGGAAAAGAAGACTATCTGGCTATTTCTTTACTTTTGACAGGTATTGGAGTTTTACTTTATTTCGCAAATAAAAATTATAGCCAATATGCAAATTTCTCACTCTTTTTTATATTTGACGTTGCTAGAATTCATTTCAATCGAAAAGACCTTGAATTATTAAAATTAAACCCGAATTTCAATACAATTCTATTTCTAGAGTATTGTATCTATTCCTTTCCCATTTTGTTGTTGTTACTAATTAATCAGAAATTTATTGCGGTAGTTTTTCTATTTCTTTTTCTGCTTTTAATAAGTAGAATTCCTAAAATAAACCAGAAACCGCTTCGTTATCCATTTAAAATGTTTGATCCATTTTGGGTAGTTTCATTCAGAAAAAATAAATTAGTACTATTTTTTCCATTAATTTTTCTTTTTGGATATATGGGATATAAATATAATAACGAAAATTTATATTATGCCGTATTGGTATTCTTTGCTATAATTGCTTGCATTCCGTCATTTGAAAGAGAAGAATTGATACACATAAAAGCCAGTTGCTATATTGGAAAAAACTATTTGTTTCAACAATATAAAGCGGTTTGTTTCAATTTTATTTATTTAGGAATTCTCTTGACACTTTTATTTGGAGTCCTTCAACAGTGGTTTTTATTAGTGTTAATTCCAATATTACTTTTTTTCCCAATGTTAAACCTGCTTTTTAAATATGCTTTTTTTGAAAGAAAGATTGTTCATTCTATTTTTTTTACTCTCTTCCTATGTAATCTAATTTATGGATTTCCCATACTTTTAATTCCATTTCTATATTTCAAAGCTATTAAAAACTTAAATAAAATTCAAAATGCTTGATATTTCAATTTCCAAAAAAGAGTTTGGCAGCAAGATTATTTTCGAAAATACTAACATTACAATCCAAGAAAATGGGATTTATGGCATTGTAGGAAAAAATGGAGAAGGAAAAACGACACTTTTTAAATGTATGTTATCATTAACCCCATTTGAAGGAAAAATTTGTTTCGAGAATGAGGCTTTAAAGAGTCAAAGAATAGCTTGGTGTCCCACAGAACCAGCTTTATACGAAGAATTAACCGCAGCTGAATTTTATGATTTTTATAGAGAATTAACCTCAAGTACTTCTAATAATTCAAAAATGCTATTTGATGTGACTGAAAACCAGTTGATAAAAAATTTCTCTACTGGAATGAAAAAGAAAACATATCTAAATGCAGTCTTTCAAAATGAATATCCCATTTATATTTTAGACGAACCCTTTAATGGTTTGGATTTAGAATCAAATTATATTTTAGTTCAATATTTAAAAGAAAAAAGCAAAAGCAGTATCATATTAATTTCCTCGCATATACTAGAAATACTTTATGCTAATTGTAAGTCAATATTTGTAATTAAAGAAAAGAAAATAGTAAATTTTCAAAAAGATGATTTTCAAAAAATAGAAGAAAAGCTATTCGATACTTTATAAAATCATTTTCTTTTTCCCGCAAAAAATCGCTTCATTAATTCACTTGCTTCTTCCGCCAAAACACCACGAACAACAGTAGTTTTAGGATGCAATTGGGTTCTCATTTTCTCAAAACCCCGATGTTCATCACTTGCGCCAAAAACAATTTTTGAAATCTGACTCCAATACAAAGCCCCAGCACACATTTGGCAAGGTTCAAGCGTAACATAAAGCGTACAACCTGTTAGGTATTTTCCGCCAAGGAAATTCGCCGCCGAAGTAATGGCTTGCATTTCTGCGTGGGCTGTTACATCATTCAATAATTCGGTGAGATTATGGGTTCTCGCAATGATTTTATTATCAATTACAATTAAAGCACCAACAGGAATTTCGCCTTTTTCAAAAGCCAATTCTGCTTCCTGCAAAGCTTTCTTCATAAAATATTCGTCGTTGAAAGGATTTTCCATAATATTAGGCGCTAAATAACTAACCATTAACTCTTTGTGAATCTTCGCTTTATTTTTGTGAATCTTTGTGAAACAACTTTTTATCGATTGTAAAAATACAATTTCAAATCGTACATTTGCACTATGTCAAACAATTTACTTCAACATATCAATTCTCCAAACGATTTACGGCTTCTTGATGAAAGTCAACTTCCTCAATTGGCACAAGAATTACGAAATTTTATTATTGATATTATAGCGGTAAAAGAAGGGCATTTGGGCGCAAGTTTAGGCGTTGTAGAACTCACAATCGCCTTGCATTATATCTTTGACACTCCAAATGATTTATTAGTATGGGATGTTGGTCATCAGGCGTATGGGCATAAAATACTCACGGGAAGACGAGAGAATTTTCATACCAACCGACAACGTAACGGAATTTCAGGGTTTCCAAAACGAAGCGAAAGCAATTTCGATACTTTTGGCGTTGGACATTCTTCAACTTCTATATCGGCAGCTTTAGGAATGGCAATTGCCTCGAATTTGAAAGGCGATTTTAACAAACATCACATTGCGGTAATTGGCGACGCATCAATTGCATCAGGAATGGCGTTTGAAGGATTGAATCACGCCGGAGTTACCGATGCGAATTTATTGGTAATTCTAAACGACAACGCCATCGGAATTGATCCAAGTGTTGGTGCTTTGAAAAACTATTTAACCGCTGTAAAAGAAGGCAAAAACCCAAGGCAAAACAACATGATTAAGTCCTTGAATTTTGATTATTCAGGCCCTATTGATGGGCACGATATTTTTGCAGTTCTCAAAGAATTAAAACGTTTACAAAAAATAAAAGGTCCGAAATTTCTGCACATTATCACCACAAAAGGAAAAGGACTTCAACAAGCTGAAGACAACCAAGTGCAGTACCACGCACCTGGAAAATTTGATAAAATCACAGGAGACATCATCCCTAAATCGGAACAGCATTTGCCACCAAAATACCAAGATGTTTTTGGATTAACGGTTTTAGATTTGGCAAAATCAAATGAAAAAATAATTGGAATTACGCCTGCAATGCCGTCAGGAAGTTCCTTAAAATTTATGATGGATGTATTTCCAACACGCGCTTTCGACGTTGGAATTGCCGAACAACACGCAGTAACATTGGCGGCAGGAATGGCTACGCAAGGAATGATTGTTTTTTGCAACATCTATTCAACTTTTTTACAACGAGCGTATGACCAAGTAATTCACGATGTAGCTTTGCAAAACCTGCCCGTTATTTTCTGTTTGGATAGAGCAGGATTGGTCGGGGAAGATGGCGCTACGCATCACGGGGTTTTTGATTTGGCTTATTTGCGTTGTATTCCAAATATGATTGTGTATGCTCCAAGAAATGAAATTGCGCTTCGAAATATTTTATATACCGCCCAATTGGGATTGAATAATCCAATTGCTATTCGCTATCCAAGAGGTCGTGGGGAAATTGTAGATTGGCAAAAGCCCTACAAAAAAATTGAAATTGGGAAAGCCAATTATCTAAAAGAAGGAACAATTACTGCTGTTTTATCAAATGGAACAATTGGAAACAAAGTTACATTGGCATTAGCCAAAATAAATAATTCGGAAACAATTGCTCATTATGATTTTGCTTTTGTAAAACCATTAGATGAAATGGCGTTACATACTATTTTTAATGAATTTGAAAAAATAATTACCATTGAAGAAGGCGTAATCAAAGGCGGTTTTGGAAGTGCCATTCTTGAATTTGCATCACAAAATAATTATCCAAACCCAATACTAAATTTGGGAATTCCCGATGAATTTATCGAACACGGAACAGTCGAAGAATTACAAAAATATTGCAAAATAGATGTTGAAAGTTTGATTTCAATTTTATCATAAAAAAAATCCAATCACCGAAATGATTGGATTTTTTGTTACTATTCTAATAAATAATTAGTTCTTAATAATTTTTTGAGAGTAATTTAAATCTTCCCCTGAAATTCTAAGTACATATATTCCTGATTCCAGCATTTTTAAATCTACTGCTTTTTCAGAGTTAAATAGTTCGTTTTTAGCAGCATAAACTTCTCTTCCATTTAAATCAGCAACTTGAATATTTACTTTTCCGCTATACTGATTGATGTTAATATTAAATTGTCCGTTTGAAGGATTTGGATAAATAGAAACTCCTTTTTTATTTGTGAAATCCTCATTTGCTAATATTGCAGCTGTAAAAATTCCTGAGAAAATTCCTCTACCATAAGTGGCTGCATAAACAGCATTGTCATTTCTTAAATCTAAATCGGTAACTTTAACATTACTCATTCCATTGAACGATTGATACCAAACTGGCGATGCAGTGTTAAACGTATTTGTGAACCACACACCTAATTCAGTTCCTATAATAACTTCATTTAATTTTAAAGGATTTTGCAAAATACATTTCACTGGAATATCAGGGAAGTTTCCTTCTTTGTTTTGCCAAGTTAAACCTCCGTCTGCGCTATACCAAACGCTAACTACGTTGTAATTTTGAAAAGTTACAAAAATATCACTGTTTGTAGCTCCAAATTCTACATCTGAAATACTTCCTACAAATGCAGGACCCGTAATATTAGTCCAAGTAGGCGTAGCGTTTGCAGTGGTAACTTTTAATAATCTACCACTAAGACAACCAACTAAAAGAGTAGTTGAATTATTTGTATGTTTAGAAACAGTCAATGCAGTTGGTCTGCTATTTAATAATGCATCTGTTAAAGTAGTTTTAGCGACAGCCGCAAACCCTGATTTTACATTAGTATATCTTCTAACGCCATAAGCAATTGCTACTGTACCAGCAGCTGGAACTGTATAATCTGAGTATAGTATATCTAAACTAGAGTCTAATGTCATGGGAGCAATAAATGCACCATTAGTTGTAGATTCTGTATTAATTGATTTAACGGAACCAGTAGTTGACCTACTATTAATATTTTGATTATATACATAATTTGTTATGTAATATTTATCCGCACCCTGATCAAACATTGAAAAAGCTCCGTCTCCACCTTGAGCTTTTGTGCTTGCAGAAGCTCCTGTAGTAGCTCCAGCAAAATATTGGGAACCATTGTCTTGAGCACCTGCTACAAAATAATCATTTGTCAATGTTCCAATTGGAGTAGGACCAGCATTAATTGGCGCAACTCCAACACTATAAAACTGAGTAACATTGAACCCAGTATTTCTTGCTGTAATACTAGTGGTGCTATTTTGAGATGCAGAAGACAAACTTCCTGCATAAGAGACCCCACCGTCAGATCCAAAAAGTGCAACATTTGGGCTTCCTGGTTTAAATGTCATTGCGTGTTGATCAGAATGAACATTAGCCTTAAACGTTGGGTCTGATGAATTAACCGTCCAATTAGAAATTGGTGTCCAAGTGCTACATCCGTCAGCAGATCTGTATAAATCAATTCCTCCAACATATACAATTTGATCATTCGTTGGATCTATTTCTATCATTAAATCATAAAAAGCCTGACCACCTGTAAAACCATAGGTTGTCTCTCTACCCTCATCTCCTGCAGGTAAAGCTGTTATTGTTGATGATGCAAATCCGTTGGATGTGCTAGTGATTCTAACTTCAATTCCAGCAGTTGTACCAGTTTGATTAATCTCTGATAAAACATAAACTTTATCTGCAACTGTAGAAGAAACAGCAATTTGAGTACGTGACCCATTAGTAACAGCGTGTTTTTGTGTAAAATTAGTTCCGTCTGTAGAAGCAAAAATAATACCGCCACCATCTCCATAAACGGTGCTACTAGTTGTTGATATCCATACTTTATTATCGGTACCAAAGGCTATGTCATTTGGACAATGTTTGTTACCCTCTGCCGTTAAAGGTAAACTAATCTCGCTCCAAGTACTACCTTCATTTGCAGATTTATACAATCCAAAAGAAGGTCCGCCAAGAAAGGTTGTTGCGTTAGCAGCTCCATAGTAGGAATCTCCTGCTGCAACAAATACTTCAGAAACACCCCCGTTATTCCTAACTTTGATGTCGTTAATATGTTGCTGACCGGGTACTAAATTTCCTGTAAAACCTCCTGGAATTGTTGGATTCATTGTAACATTTACCAATCCTAAAGCAAGTGCAGCTTCCAACATATCACCATCACTCTTTGACAACATCAAGGATGGGATTGTGATTGTAGTATCTGTTCCACCCATTGGAATCGGCTGTCCCTCCACATTATTAATTACAATAACTCCAATCGCACCGTATCCTTGTGCATTTGCAACTTTTTCAACAAATGGACAGTCACCTCTTCTAATCACTGCGATTTTTCCAGATAGAGAAGCTCCGTTTGTTAATGTTGTTCCACAACCTAAAGTAGGTGTTGTTGTTCCATCATTTACCAATACAATATTTGCTATTCTAGGAGTTGTTACCGATACTCCAAAATTCGCAGGATTTGTAGGATAACATTGGTAGTCTCCAGCAATTCCAACAGGAAAATTAACGGTTAAATTCGTAGCCGATTGAAATGTTGTTGCTCCATTTATTCCACCAAAAATTTTATTAAATGTAACTCCACCATCAGTAGATTTCCATACACCATCACCATTTACATCACCTCCAACATAAGATTCTCCTGTTCCAACATAAAAAATATTGGTATTATTTGGATCATAAGTAATACAAGAAACAGCTAAGTTTTCAGGAATATTAACTCTTGTCCAAGCAGAAGTAGCGTTAGAAATATTGGTGTTTTTCCACAAACCACCACTAACTCCACCCGCAAACACCGTTTCTTTTGTTGGGTCATTAGGACTGAACATGATAGCTCTTGTTCTTCCACCTACATTTGTAGGGCCTCTTTCCACCCAACTGTTATCTACAGCATCACCTGGAACCCTGCCAGTTGCAAGAAGTCTTTGTCTTTCTCGTTTCAAATTTCCCCTTACAACTTCCAAGTTTTCAGGAGTTGGTCTTCCTAATGTTGGGCTAATTGTCATTTCCCACTCGCTTTCGAAATATTTATTTGGAGGAAGCCCGTTTTGTTTTCTTTCATCTTTAGACAATAGAATTGACTTTTTAAAAGGACTGTGTTCTTGAAAATAAGCTAATTTCTTTCTTAATTCTTTTGTCTTTTTATCTGGTTTTGTAGTTTTCGTTTTCTTAGAAACAGCCATATTGTCTTCTGTTTTGGCGGCAATTTTAGAACTTTGTTCTACTTTTTCTTGAGAAAATCCAGCAGCAATAAACACAAATGTGCAAATTGAAATGAGTAGGTTTTTTTTCATTTTTTAGATTTATAAAAATTTTAGATTGTAAATATAATACATACAATCAATTGTTCCAAAAATTAATATAAACTTTTATTTAATTTAACTTTTTGATGCCGTAATTGTGTTATATAATATGTATGCGTTTCCGTCTGTTAGCAAGGAAATAAAGTGACAAATATGAAGCAATCTATCGTATAAATTTTCTTTTTCCACTTTGAATTTTTCAGGCAACAATTGCATTACTAACTTATCAAAATTGGAAGCTTTCCCATCAAAATCATTATTAAAAGCCGTTGTGAATTTATCCAATAACGTATTTATAATCTGATAACCTGTCAATTCCTTCTCGATAACTTCCCGACTTTGATAAATATTTTTAACGCTCAATTTGATAATATCATCCATTTGCGCCTTGTATTTGCTTTTATCGGTCAATGCATGCGGAAATTTTCCTTCCAAAATTAACTCTTCGTTTTCAATAAAAACTTTCACCGCATCATGAATTAAACTTCCAATTGCCAAAGCACGCAAATAACTAATTCGATCTTCTTTTGTAGTTAAAGTATTGTATTTATTAGTATCAATGCTGTCCTTTACTAATTTTATTAAATATTCCAAAGCATAATCTTCCGAAACCAATCCAAGATTCATTCCATCTTCAAAATCTATAATTGTGTAACAAATATCATCCGCAGCTTCCACCAAATACGCCAAAGGATGTCTTTCAAAACCTATATCGTTTCCTGTTTTATTAGAAATCATTCCCAATTCTGAAGCTACATCTTTAAAAAATTTCACATCCGATTGAAAAAAACCATACTTTTTATCGGCAATATCCGAAGTTGGCTTTTTCGGCAAACTCTCTTTCGGATATTTCATATACGCCCCAAGCGTGGCATAAGAAATCCGCAAACCGCCTTCATTTCCTGGTCTTGAACTCGTTAAAACCGAAAATCCATTGGCATTTCCTTCAAAATCAATCAGGTCTTGCCATTCTTTATTCGATAAATTTGCTTTGTATTTTTGTCCGTTTCCATTAGAAAAATATTCGCCAATTGCCTTTTCCCCAGAATGACCAAAAGGAGGATTTCCAATATCGTGAGCCAAGGAAGCCGCCGCAACAATTGCCCCAAAATCGTTCATTTGAAAGCCGTGAATTTCCTGCAAATAAGGATATTTTTCAATGATTTTCTTTCCAACCAATCGCCCAATCGAACGCCCAACCACCGAAACTTCCAAACTGTGCGTCAATCTTGTATGCACAAAATCGGTTTTCGACAACGGAATAACCTGCGTTTTATCCTGCAAACTTCGGAAAGCCGCCGAGAATATAATTCGGTCATAATCCACCTCAAACCCCAATCGGGTGTCGTCTTGCTCCTTGCGCAACCGCTTAAAAGTGTCGCCTTGCCGCTTTAATGAAAGTAATTGTTCCCACTTCATAGTACCTTGATTTTGAGATTTTCAATGCACGAAGATACAAAATTCAGCAAATAAACTCTTTTTCGCCACAGATTTAAACGGATTAAACGGATTTCCACAGATTTCCCAACAACCAACAACCAACAACCAACAACCATCAACCACTCCCCCATCAACCATCAACCAACAACCAACAATAAACCCTAAAAAAACTACTGCTTTTTCACAAAATTCAAAACCTCAGCAATAGTAGCCATTTTGGATAGTATAATCCCTTTGTTGTTCAAAACATAAATTGTGGGCGTTCCTAAAACTGCATAGTTTTTAAAATTAATGCCATTCATGCCATTTAAATCACAGTAGGAATTCGTCCACGGAAATTGAGCAGCGGTTGTTTTAAAAGTCTCTTTATCATTATCTCCAGCAATAGAAATAATTTTTATGCCTTGTTGCACTAAATCTTTAAAATTGCTTTTTAAGCCTTCAATGGCGGTTTTGCAATGTCCACAATCCGACTGATAAAATAATAATAAAGTGTATTTTGATTTAAATTCCGATATTTTTAGAACAGTAGCTTTTTGGTTCTTTTCAAAAGGATTCGTAATAAATAAGTCGGGCGCTTTTTTACCATTAGATAAATTATGTACCTCGATAATTTTTTGAAGTTTGAGTGTTGGTTTTTTTATTCTGTTATCTTCTATTACAAAATCTACTATTGCATCTTGGTCAATATTCCATGAGAATTTTTCGGTAACAGAAATCGTGGCATCTATAAAATCTTCATACACTTGCTGGTTTTTGATGCGTTTTAGATTACGTACTACATCAGCGCCAAAAGTTTGATAATAAATTCCCTCTTTTACATACGCTTCTATGCAAGAATTGATGATAGTAAACCACAAAGAAGTGCCATATAGCGCATCAAAATCTATTTGAGTAAAGTAGTTTTTGGCTTTGGTTCGTTCTTCATTGCTTTCCCATACTTTGGCAAGTTTTTCTTCTTGTTCCATTTTAAACTTCATGTACTTGGCAGCAAAAAGCGGGGAATAGTTTAGCGTGTCTGTTAGTTTTTGGAATTGTTGTTCCGTTTCTTTATTTTCGGTTTCCAGTAGTTTAAAAAATGGTGTTTTGGCAGGATATAGTTTGCTTAACCCTTTATTAAGGCTTATTTTTTGTTTGTATTGCGCCACAGCATCAAACCAACGGTTCAAACAATCATTTTCGGGCGAGTAAAGCAGTGAGACGTTTTGACTGTGCACATATTCACCATCACAGCTTATTAGTGGGTTTTCGTTGGGAGCTAATACAAAATCAAAACTTAAATGTTCTTTGTCTTTAACAGTAAGGTTGACTAAACCTGTAAGCGGTTGCTTGGATTTATAAGTCAAAGTGCCTTTGCCATTATTATCCAATTGTATAGTGCAGATAGTGTCTTTTCGGACGCCGTGAACAGCTACTATAAACGCTTGTTTATTGGGGTATTGCGAAAGCGACACTGTTAATTCTTGTGCGGAAAGATTTAGCGTAATTAATAAACCGAAAAGGTATAATGATAGTTTAGGTCTCATTTTTTAATAAATAAACATGAAAGTTTGCTTCGAAAATCCATAATTAAATATCGAATTGAATTACCTGTGATAAAGTGTTTTAATTAAATGACTTTTAATAGCTACCCCATCCTTTAATGATTAGAGTAGCTATTAAAAATGCAAATAATTGACAACAACACAAAATAGTCAGATAATATCCTGAGCCTAAAATGCGAATTGTAAAAGCCAATAAATTGAATTATTCTGAAATGCAACGAACAGAAACACCATAACCACGTATACCAGTTATGCCATAGCCTGGCGCAACAAAACCGTTATTGAAGGTAAGGTAATATGCGCTCGCACTATTAACAGTACTGCTCCAATAGTAACCGTACGTACCTACGTCGCTGAGAATGACATTCCCTGAAGTAATGTCGTAATTACGGCAACCTGCAGCAGGAAGATAAAGAGCTGACCCCACTGTATAACCATTTCCTGTCCAAGTCCAAACATTGGCAGTAGCTGCACTCGGTGCGCCTTGAGTAACTCCGCCAGCAAAAATACTACCCCACTGTGCCTGACTTGGTACTTTGAATCCTGCTGGACAAGGGTCGTTTGCTGCTTTGGCTGGGTTTGTCCCTGTGGTACCATCTCCCCATAGCGTGTTGGTTGGCGGAGATATCCAATCAGCTGACGTTGAAATAAACTTACCAACAACTTCTGTCGGTAAAGTAGCGGTAGTATTTGTAGCTAGTGAAGTTGTGGTTCCACTAGTACGCAATTGGTGACCATCAGTAGGACGACCCCATTGGTATAAATTTCCATTGTTTGCACCAAATTGATATGCCATTGCATTACCTGAAGTGACCCCTAGATTAAAGCACGCAAAGGTTAAAAAAGTTCCTGAAGTATCCTTAGCACCGCACCCAATAATAACTTGGTTACCATAAGAAGTACCTGCGCTATTGGTAGCATACGCACGAACATAATACAAAGTATTATTTGTAAGCCCTGTAATAGTACTTGTGAAAGAGCCTGAAGTTGTAGGCCCATTAGTAGTCTTAATAGAAGAAATGGTTGGATTTGGATTTATGCTCCAACAAATGCCACTAACTACTGTTCCTCCTCCAGTGCTTAAAATGGTACCTCCACTCGTGGCAGAAGTAGTACCAGCAATAGTCAATCCTGTTATAGCCGCAGTAGTTATTCTTGGAAATGCAGGGAATACTTGACCACCCGTTGTATCCGTCCAATTACTACCATTAAAAACTTGTAATTCACCATTAACACCGCAATCAGTGCACCAAACGCAATCCTGCTGGTGGGGAAACAATGTCAGATTTTTGAGCGTAAGTCATTCTTGGAAGTAAAAATCCTTGCGTAACTGATTCTAACTCTAAAACAGAAGCGGCATTAATGTTTGTTGGATTGTCGCCAATTTTTACTTGGGCATTTGCAAAGCCAATCACTAATAATGAGTACGTAAATAATAATTTTTTCATGATATAAAAAATTTAGGAGTTTATATTAACGCAAACGTAGCAAACAAAATGTCACAAAAAAAAAGCCAGGTAATAAACGGGCGTATTTGGGAATAAACGGTCATATACGTGAATAAGTGGTTTTTCCTATCCCCAGCCTCTCATTGCGAGGCACGTGGCAATCTCATCTTGTTTGCGACTTTGCCATCAAAAGATTGCCGCGCTTCACTGTGTTACGCTCGCAATGACGAGGTTGAGTTGAAATAGCAACTGAAATAAATTCAGATTGACAAATAGCGCGATTTTTTTGCCACGGATTAAACGGATTAAACGGATTTTCACAGATATACAAATAAACCCTTTTCTCCGAATAAACGATTAAACGATTAAACGATTAAACGAATTAACCCTTTTTTGCTAGTGAAAAAGAATCTGAAATAAATTCAGATTGACAAAACGGTATTTTGGAAAATCTAAGAAGTCTAAAATCTAAAAATCTAAGTTGTCTGTCTTGCGTGAGGGATGGCAGTGGAAATCCTTTGCGGAACGAAGTGGAGCAAAGATTGTAACGAACAGCCCGACCTGAAGTTTAGTATAAATAAAGTAGTTAATCAAACCTTTCTAAACGAAGGGCACGCCCAAAAATTGCTTAAATTGGTTTTAATGTGTCGGTAGAAATTAGTTAAAATCCATTATATTTGCATTTTAATTACAGCTATTTTATATCACATTAGACTATCAAGATGAAACATACTAAGGTTAAAGATTTGTTGAACAGTGCGTCAACGCTGCAAGGAGTGAATGCGAAGGGTTGGGTGCGCACGTTTAGAAACAATCAATTTATTGCATTAAATGACGGTTCGACTATAAATAATATTCAGTGTGTGGTTGATTTCGAGAATACGCCAGAGGAAACTTTGAAGCGAATTACTACGGGAGCTGCGATTTCGGTAACTGGGAATTTGGTGGAAAGTCAAGGTGCTGGTCAGAAATTTGAAATTCAAGTTACTACTTTACAAATACTTGGAGATTCTGATGCGGAGAAATTTCCGATGCAACCGAAGAAACATTC
>JBILPJ010000005.1:0-37518 GCA_044373975.1 Flavobacterium sp.
TTAGCGTTTATTCGGTTATTTGTTTATTCGGTTAATCGATTAAACAAAAAACGATTAAACTTTTTTAGTGCGCCTCTTCGTGATGATGTTCTTCTACTGCTGAACCAAAGTACAAAGCAGAAAGCATCGTAAAAATATACGCTTGCAATAGCGCCACTAATATTTCGATTGTAGAAATAGCGAATGACAACATAAATGACAAGCTACTTCCCAACCAACTTTTGAAAATAAACATCAATCCAATTAAACTCATTAATACGATGTGACCTGCAAAAATATTTGCGTACAAACGTATCATTAATGAAAAAGGTTTGATAATTACTCCCAATAATTCTATTGGTGCTAATATGATTTTCATTGGTAAAGGCACGCCTGGCATCCAGAAAATGTGTCCCCAATAATTTTTGTTTGCTGTTAAATTAGTAATTACAAAAGTGATTACTGCCAATCCAAATGTGATAGCAATATTTCCTGTAACGTTAATTCCAAGTGGTGTTAATCCGAAGATATTTAAGAACCATACAAAGAAAAAGATGGTCAACAAATAACTCATGTATCTTTTGTAATGTTTTTCACCAATGTTTGGAATTGCAATTTCATCACGGATATAAATTACGATTGGTTCAAAAAGTCTTCCAAAACCAGAAGAAATCCCTCCGTTTTTAGCATACGATTTTGCTAAACTTGTAAATAAGAAAAACATTAAAAGTGCCACAATCATAATTGTTAAAACACCTTTAGTAATTGATAAATCAATTGGTTGAAGATTTGTAGGATGATGTTCGTCGCCTGTTAAAGTTCCTGTTGCATCCGTTTTGTATATTTTTTCGTGGTGTAAAACGTAGAAATTTCCGTTACTTTCTGCAACAGCTTCTCCGTGATTGAATTTTGAAGACAAGAAAAAGTGTGCGCCGTTATCCCATAATATAATAGGTAAAGAAAAACCAATGTGCTCGCCATCATATTCAAAAAGAGAAAAGTCGTGACCGTCTAAAACGTGATGTCCAATTACTTCTAAAATTTCCGCTTTAACTTCTGATGTTTCGTCAGCTGGTTTCGCTTCAGTTTCCTTGGCAACTCCAGTTGTTTCAGTTTGTACTTTTGCGCTTTCCGAAGGCGTATTTGAAAAGCCAAATACTGGAAGAAACGCTATTAAAAGTGCTATTATAAATTTAAGTGGTTTGTTTGAAATCACCATATCTGTTAATTATCTTTAATGTTTACTTTCTGAAATTGGGTGCAAAGGTACATTATTTCTTAATAATTCAAGAATTAAAACAATTTTTTTTGACTTTAAATTGGTTTGAATGTTACTTTACTGATTATTGTTTAAAATCCTAATGGTTACAACCGTTTCGATTATTAAAAATAATGCGAAAATCACAAAAAAATTCATTTTTTCAAAACCTATATTTGGATTTCCTGAATTTAAAATTGGATTTAAAAGCACAAATGATATTCCAATTTTTAAAACTGTAATCAACAAAAAAGCATTCCCAACATTGTCAATGCTTTTCTCTTTTACAAATATTAAAATAAAAACAATGATTAGTGAACAAACCAAGAAAAAACTATAAATTGTTTCTAATGAAAAATAGAAATTTTGATAATTTCGATTGTTTTCATTGAAATAAAAAAATGCTTTATGAAATCCAAAAAATAGAATTGAAGCTATGAAAACTTCGAGAAGAGGTTGAAATTTTTTTAATTCCATAGCTTTATTATGGTTTATTGATGTCTTTCAACTGCCGATTGATATTATAAAAAGCAATTGCAACGCCTACCAATGTTGAGATTTTTACGTAAATAGTATTGGGATTTGGATATTTTGCATCGAGCCAATTTCCTAAACAGGAAAACAAAAACACAATAACTCCCATTTGAATTGGAATATTAATAAGTGCGAGCCACTTAGTATTGTTTTGCTTCTTCGGGTCTTTGTTGAACGTCATTTGAAATTGTGCTTTTAATATTTGGTTTCATTACGCACGATGCACTAAAATCAGCACCTGGTTCTACAGATAATTTCCCGCAAATTACTTCGCCTTGAATACTTGCTTTTGATTTCAAATTCAGCATTTCTGCCACTTGAATTTTTCCTTCAAACTTTCCTTCAATGTCTGCATTTTTGCAAATAATATCTCCTTTGATACTGCCTGCAGGCCCTATAACGATTTTGCCTTTCGACTGAAAATTACCTATTAAATGTCCGTCAAGTCTAAAGTCGGCAGGAGAATTTACATCGCCAGTTATAGTTGTTCCTTCTACAATTCTGTTGGTTTTTCCTAAAAGATCGGTATATGATTTTGGGCTTTTTTCAAACATTTTCATTATTTTTTAGGTTTCAATATTTGGTCACGTTCTATGTTTCTTTGTTCAATATTTCCTTGTTGTAAAACGGGTTCCGAATTTCCATCACGTTTAAATGACGGAGGAAGTTTACTGTTATCGTTGTTCTCTGGCAAATCATTTGCGTTTATTTCCGTTTCACCGGGAACATCAGTTTGCGTTGGTACAATTTCAGGATCTTTTGAAATTGGATTTGGAGCAACAACAGGAGCAACCAAATAGTCTTCAATGTTTTTATTAATTTGTACGACTTGATAGTTATAATTGGAAATCACAATTGATGTTTGTGGAATTTTATAGTCTTTATAATCTTTTAAAATCGTAGCAATTCCTTTTGCAAATTCTTCTGTAATCATTCCGTGAATCACAATAAAATTTTCAGTCAAAGTATAAATATCCGTTGATAAAATCAATTTATCAGCAGGTCTTGTTGCTATGAATTTCTTTATTTTATCAATTAATACGGTGTTGTTTTTGTCGTCATTGTAAGCAACTTTGAATAAAATCTTCCAAGATTTTCCATCAACTGCATAGAATTTCAAGCTTTCTAAATAAGGAACGTCTTTGCCAATAAGAGCTTCCGCTTGTTTTCCTTCTACACTATTTGGATAATTCAATGCCACAAAATTTAATGCTTTTTTGAATTCTATAATTCCTTTTAATTTTCCAATTGTATTGGCTTTCAATAATTCAAATTTTGAAATCAATTCTTCTCCTGTAAATTGATCTATTGCTTTTTCTAATTCGGCATTTACAGTTCTATAATCCCCAGATTCATATAGTTTATACAACCTATTATAAGTGAAATCTGGCGTGTCAACTCCTGCAATTTCGGGATTTGCGTTGCTCAATATTTGTGCATATCTCGAATTTGGAAATTCACTGATGATTCTTTCTTTCATCGCTAAAGCCTTCTCTTTATTGATGATTTCGTAAATTTTAAATAAATTATATAACGAAGGAAGCACCAATCGTTCTTCGGGATTATTCTTTAATAATTGCTCCAATTTATTGGCAGCCAACTGATACTCCTTGAATTTTTCTTTGTATATTGAACCCAATTGGAAATACGCAAAATTACGTTCTTTGGAAATGCTGTCAAGTACAATTTGATTTTTAGGAATGTCTTTCAGATAAAATTCGGCTGTATATTTTTCTTCTATTTTATCACCTTTTTCTTTTTCTAGTCCTTCTTTATCCTCTTTATCGTCAGCAATATCTGAGGATTCTACATTCGCTTTTTCAGAAGATAATCTCCAATTGTTTTTATATGGACGGTCTCCCCACAATTTTTTAAACTGAATTTTCCCGTAAGCCACTGATTTTTGGTTATAGAAATAAAAATCACTTTCTTTTCCAGTATTAACAACTGCTTGCATTGCTCCCGGAGGCATAATTCCAGTTTTTCCTTTTGTGTCGAGAGGGTTTTTTTCACCAACATTTCCCGCGTCTTTTCCACTGCTATCAGGATTGTTTTTTTCTTTTTCTAATGCTGCTGCGGCTAAAACTTTTTTAAGTTCATCTTCTTTTTTGAGTTTTAGGATGTACTTTTCATAATAGGCAATTTTTTCTGAATCCGACAACCCTGCGACATTCAAAATACTATCATTTCGAATGGCGATACCTTCGTATTTAATCACATCATTTAAGTTTTCTCGCTTCTTTTTGATAAATCTGTGTTCGCGAGTTCTTTCATTTAATTGAACTAAAGTACTGTCATAATATTTACCAGCGGTTGGATATTTTGCAGTATTGAAATAAATATCTGCTAAATTTCTATAATTGGAAGCAATCGTATAAGTATCTCCCGTTTTTGATTTCAGCGATTTATTGTATTCTTTTTTAGCACTTTCAAATTTTTTGTTATTATCATAATACAAAGCCATTTGATGGTGAAGCACGTCTAGAAAGGGTCTGTTTTCTCTGTCTTTTAGAAGTTTATTGAATTTCTTTAGAAAAGAAATAGAATCTGTATTTCCAAATCCAGCAAGTTGCGCTTGTTTTGCCTGTGCATGAATTACATATTGTCTTGGCGATTTTCGTTTCATGTCAATTACGGATTGATACGCCACAAAAGCACTGTCTTTGTATCCTAAATCTTCATAGAGTTGTGCTAAAATATAACGGTATCTTGCTTTTTCCTCTTTTGATTTCGTAAATAAAGTAGCCAATTTCAATTTTGCAACGGCACTATCTTTTTGTCCTAAATTCAAAAATGCTTGAGAAATTGTAGCATTTGCATCTGCAAAAATTTGATTTTTTAGTTTAATATCTTTTAAGATAGCTTGCATATTTTGAAGTGCCAATGCATCATTTTCTAAACGCATATTGGTTTTTTCTCGCCAAATTTTAGCTTCGTATATTTTGTTGCTTCCCGGAGATTTGTATAAAATATAATTAAAAGCTTCCAAAGCTGGAATAAAACGTTGGTCGTAATACCTCGTTTTTCCTAGTAAAAGATAGGCTTCGTCCATTTGTGGATTTTTTTCTGACCCGCCAATATTCATTGAATGTTTCTGAATTGCTTTTGTGGCTTTGGTTTCTGAACGTTCAAAATTTGCGTTTTTCGTTTCGCCAGGTTTCAATTCGTCTTTGTTGACTTGCATTCTTTCGATGGGTAAATTTTCCCAAAAATTATCTTTGTAGGTTGCTTTAAGTTCTATAATTCCTTTGTCTAAAGCTATTTGCCCGTTGTACAAAATGTTATCTTTTGTGCTTAGGGCGTGTATGTTTCTGGACACAAAAGTATTTTTTTTGGTAGAACAGGCTATCAAAAAAAGCAGAAATCCAAAAGTGAGCGAATATTTTAGTGTGTTGTTTTTCAATGTAAAACGGTTTTATTCTTAAACTTATAAATACTAATTTTAGTATATAACTCGTAAAAATACATTTCTTTTTGTTACTATAAAAGGTTACGACCGTTTTTTGGATAACAAATCGTGAATTTTGTAGGATTTGCGTGAGGGATTACTTCACTATACTTTTATTTTAATTGGAGTTCAGTGAATTTCATTTGAAGCAGAAATCCTTTGTGGAATGAAATGGAACAAAGATTGCAGCGGAATGCCCGACCGAGTTTACGAAAAATGTTGTAGTTTCTTGAAATGTTCTAAACGAGGGCACGCCCAAATTAAACCGCAAAAAACGCC
Source organism: Flavobacterium sp. (assembly GCA_044373975.1). GTDB lineage: Bacteria > Bacteroidota > Bacteroidia > Flavobacteriales > Flavobacteriaceae > Flavobacterium. The sequence continues at coordinate 5,499 of JBILPJ010000005.1, forward strand.
TCTAATTCTTTTAATGTTTCTGCCGAAGTGACGATATCTTTTACGATTTCTCCTTTGTTCAAAGCTACAATTCGGTCGCAAACCTCAACAGTGTGTTGCAAATCGTGACTGGAAACCAATACCGTAATTGCAGGATTTTCGGCTAATTCTTTGATGATTTTTTTGAGTCGGCTAACCGTTGTTGGATCTAAATTAGCAAAGGGTTCGTCGAGAATAATTACTTCGGGATTACCAATTAAAGTGGCTATAATTCCTACTTTTTTCTGATTTCCCTTTGACAAATCTCGTAAATATTTTTTGTTTCGTAAGATTTCATCGTTGAAAAACTCTTCGTATTTGTTGAGTAATGTATTGACATCGGCTTTATTTTGTCCACGGATATCCCCAATAAAATAAAAATATTCTTCGGCTGTAAGATAGCCAATTAGAAAGGATTCGTCAAGGAATGCGGCAGTAAATGGCTTCCAGTTTTCGCTGATATTTACTTGAATTTCGTTATTGATTATTTTGCCTGTTGTTGGTTGGATTAAATCCAATAAAAGGCTGAAAAAAGTAGTTTTTCCTGCGCCATTATTTCCAACTAATCCAAAGCTTTGTCCTTTTGGAATTTCAAGATTGGCGATATTTAGAACTGTTGTACCGTTATAGGTTTTTGAAAGTTGGTTTACTTGTATCATTTAAAAAAGTTTAATCGGTTATTTGGTTATTTGTTTAATCGGTTATTGGAAGTTGCACGAAATTAATTAGTTAATTTTCTTGTTGTTTGAATCCGTTTAAAGTGGCGTATTTTCTGGTTTGATAGCCTTTTGTGATTGTATCCATTATGAAATTTCGGAAAAGCAATCCGATAAATCCGGAGGTTGCGATGGCAATTACGCCAGTTTCAGGATTGAAAATTTCCGAAAAACCATAGTATAGTAAACCCGGAATTAGGAATAATGGCAAACCAACAATCCATTGTGAGGCGCCAGTTCCTTGGTAATTCATAAACGGTGATTTTTCCAAATCAATACGTTTTTTATTGAAAGAACCAGCAAACATTAAAACTGGAATATTGATTCCCAAATTATAAACGGCACACGCTAAATTGGCTCCTAAAACATTCCAACCAAAATAGGCGTAAGGCGTTGTTAACAAAGCTAAAACGACTACCGAAAATGACATTAATCCCACTTTTGAATCTAAATATTTTCGGAAAGGAATGTTTTGAGACATCATCATTCCATAATATCCAGAATCCCAAGAAGGAACAAATTGCCCAAAATTCAACATAAAAATTCCCGACATTAATAGCCCAATCGGAATGTGAATGAATGATAATTCGTGGTGATTTGGGTTGGTATAAATCATTAATCCGTAAAGTAAAAAGATAAATGACATGAAAACCGTGGTCCGAGGACGTTTATTTCTCCAAATTAATTTTAAATCCAATTGCAGGAATGGTGCAATTTCCCCAAAGCGTTTTGTCCAACTTAAATCGGTGGTTTTGGCTTCTTGAATTTTTGTTTTTAATGAATTGTCTAGGTAAAAATTGCTTTTTAGATAGTTATAATTCCATAAATACAATCCTGCAAAAAGTGCTATTGGCGCAAAAACTAATAATGGATTTTTTAATATATCATTTAAAATAGTTCCTGTGAAAATACTTATTTTAAAAATATCGAAATATTCTAAAGCTATGAAAGTTCCGCCCAATAGTGCAAAAAATAAAAATGCTTTGATGTTATCGGCGAATTTCTTTTTGATTAAAAAGTTAGCATAGTTTACAGATAATGCCAAAATATAGAGCGTTAACATCCAAACTAAAACTGGCACTGCAGCGTCATTTCCTTCAATAATTGTGGTAATTCCAAAAGGTAAAATCACCAATAACGGGAAGAAATTATAAATTGAAAACAAACTTTTAAGTAATACAAAATGAATTACTTTTTCTCTTTTTATGGGTAGAATTAGCAACGGCTTGATGTTCATTACGGGCAAACTTTGCATAAAAAACCTGAAAATTAAATCGCCAGCAAGCCAAAAAATAACCGCGTTATTGACAATTTCTATAGGTTTTTGCTTGGGGAAATTTTCATGAAGTAGTGGGTAAAGTGCAAATCCTATTACCAGAAACGACAATAGAAAATAGAGTGCTACAAAACCTAAGAATACTTTTAAGGCAATACTTTTGCCAACACTTGCAGAACGCAAAAATGCTTTTAATTCGAGATTGAGAAAATGTTTGAACATAGATTTGGTTGGGTTTATAATTTTGATAAATGTAGGGAAATTAAGGATGCAAAAATTTATTATATGACAATCTGTTTACTATTTTCCAAATAAGGTTTTGAAATGTAGGATTTGCGTGAGGGAATGCAGCAGAAATCCTTTGTGGAATGAAATGGAACAAAGATTGCAGCGGAATGCCCGACCGAGTTTACGAAAAATGTTGTAGTTAAATTGAAATGTTCTAAACGAGGGCACGCCCAAAATAAAATTGAAGAGCGACCGGTGAAATTTAAAACACATTCACTTTTAGAAACCTAATTCGTTTCCTATCTTTGCAAAAAAGAAAGCAATGTCGTCATTTTATAAATTGAACATTAAGGAAGTGAAACGCGAAACCAAAGACGCCGTTTCAATCCTTTTTAATGTTCCCGCAGAATTACAATCCAACTACAAATTCGTTGCTGGACAATACATCAACTTGAAGTTGACGTTGGACGGTGAAGAAGTTCGTCGCGCCTATTCCATCTGTTCTGCACCCGAAAGTGGCGAATTGAGAATTGCGGTAAAAGCTGTGAAAAACGGACTTTTCTCGCAATTTGCAAACGCAAAATTGAAAGCGGGCGATACGCTGGAAGTTGGAAGTCCAGAAGGAAATTTCACGTTTGAACCGCAAGCAGATCGTCAAAGAAATTATGCGGCTTTTGTTGCTGGTAGCGGAATTACTCCTGTTTTATCTGTTGCAAAAAGCGTTTTAACGGGCGAGCCTAAAAGTACTTTTGTGTTGGTTTATGGAAATAAAACTCCTGAAGAAACAATTTTTTATCAGGAATTACACGATTTGCAATCACACTATGTTGGACGTTTTTTTGTGCATTATTCTTATACTCAAGCGAAAGTTGAAAACGAACTTTTTGGTAGAATTGATAAATCTTCGGTGAATTTTGTGTTGAACAACAAACACAAGGAATTAACTTTTGAGAAATTCTATTTGTGCGGTCCCGAAGAAATGATAAATACGGTTTCGGCGGTTTTAAAAGAACAAAATGTCGCTGAAAAAAATATAAAATTCGAGCTTTTTTCGAGTTCTTCAACTGAAAATAAAATCAAAGAATCGTTGGGCGGTCATTCTAAAATCACGATTTTAGTTGACGATGAAGAAACGACTTTTGAAATGTCGCAAAAGCAAACTATTTTGGAAGCGGCTTTGAAACAAGGAATTGACGCTCCGTATTCTTGCCAAGGCGGAATTTGCAGCAGCTGTTTGGCGAGAATTACGTCGGGAACAGCCGAAATGAAGAAAAATTCTATTCTTACCGACAAAGAAATCTCTGACGGTTTGGTTTTGACGTGTCAAGCGCATCCCACTTCCGAGACGATTTATGTGGATTATGATGATGTTTAAAAAAGTCTTCAGTTTTCAGAAAATTAGTAATCAGGTCATTTGATTATTAATAAAATTGATTTTTTCAATTACGTGTTCTGGTAAAATCGTTCGCATTGCGTCTTGATATCCTGCTACTTTTTTATTTCCATAGACCGAAGTTGGTAGTTTTGGATATAAATTTCTATCAGAAACCAATGCGTTTTCTAAAGATTGATGGAACGGTGAAAACCCTAAAAACGGATGCGTTGCGCCCCAAAGCGTAATGGTTTTCACGCCTAACATTGCAGCAATATGTGCGTTTCCAGAATCCATAGAAAGCATAACGTCTAAGTTGCCGATGAGTTGGATTTCTTGATTGAATTGAAGTTTTCCTGCCGTTGAAATTACATTTTCTTTGTCTTTTGAAAGCAAATTTAAAGTTTCGATTTCCTTTTTCCCACCGCCAAAAAGTAAAATTTTATTGTTGGAATTTTTAGCCAATTCGTCAATTACTTGCGCCATTAAATCCAGCGGATATACTTTGGAATCGTGTTGTGCAAAAGGGGCAATTCCAATCCATTTCTGCGTTTTTTCACCAACAATTGAAATAATTTCTGAAGGTAATTCTTGTTTTTCGGGAAACGTAGGATTCGATAAATCCAAAGGAAAACCAAGTGCTTGAAATACATTTGCGTGTCTTTCAAAAACGGTTGGAAGTTGCCTGAAAATTTTGTTTTCGGCACGAGTAAGTTCCTTTTTATCGGTTCTTCCTTTATCTGTAAAAGCAATTTTTTTTCCGCTCAAGGCAAATAGCGATCGGATTACTTTTGAACGTAAAACGTTATGTAAGTCGGCTAATGCATCAATATTACGTTCTCTTAAATCCTGAAATAATCGAAATAATCCTAAGAAACCTTTATGTTTTCCGTTTTTATCAAATGCAAAAAAAGTAACATTTGGAATTTCATCGAAAAAGGGTTTAAAGAAAAGACTTGAAATTATGGTGATTTTTACGTCGGGATATTGCTTTGAAAATGCCCGTAAAATAGGAACCGTCATAGCGACATCTCCCATTGCGGAAAGTCTTATGACGGCTATATGTTTTATTTTTTTTGACAATTTAACGTGTCAATTATTTCTTATTCTGATACAAAACGGGGTTCAAATCATCGTCATTGTACATTTTCATTTGTTTGTACACTTTCATAAATTTATCGCCACTTTCGATGTCATTTAATAAATCATCAATTGCAGTTGAAAGATCGGTTCTTTGCTCTAAAAGGATGTTTAACTTTGCTTGACATTTATCACGATGTTCTTCTGAAGCTCCAGTACGATTAGCTTCTTCGTTCATATGGTAGATTTTCAATGCTAAAATAGACAATCTATCAAAAGCCCAAGCTGGACTTTCAGAATTGATTTTTGCACCTTCTTTTGCTACAACGTGGCTGTATTTTTGAAGGAAATAACTGTCGGTATATTCCACCATATCGGTACGTTCTTGATTCGAAGCATCAATTCTTCTTTTCAATGTAAGTGCTGCTACAGGATCAATATTTGGATCACGAATTATATCTTCAAAATGCCATTGCACGGTGTCAATCCAATTTTTATGATATAACAAATGTTCAAATTTATCTTTCGGAAAAGGGTTGTTAATAGGTTGATCAACATTATCAAATTGATGATAATCGTGAATACTTTGTTCAAATACAGAATAAGCTAATTTTGAAAACATATCTTTACATTTTAAAGAACAAAGATACTTTTTATACCTTTAACGTTGAAACTTTAAACTTAAACTTTATACCTATTTTTATGAAAATTCATCATTTATCGGAAAAAAACAGTGTGCTGAATCATTTTTTAGGACAAATTAGAGATATAAATATTCACAATGACCGAATGCGTTTCAGAAGAAATATTGAACGCATTGGCGAAATTATGGCGTACGAATTAAGTAAAGAATTGCATTTTAAAAATTGTGCTGTTCAAACCCCGCTTGGTATAAAAAACACATCAGAAATCAGTGATCAATTGGTTTTGTGTTCTATTTTAAGAGCTGGATTAACACTGCATAATGGATTTTTGAATTATTTTGATGCCGCTGAAAATGGATTTATTTCCGCTTATAGACATCACCCGAATAATGACGATTTTTTTGATATTTTGGTTGAATACCAAGCCGTTTCAGATATTAATAATGCGAATTTAATTTTGATTGATCCGATGCTTGCCACAGGACAATCAATTGTGGCCGTTTTTAATAAATTGATGGAACGCGGCACGCCGAAAGAAATTCATATTGCGGTGGTAATTGCTGCTCCAGAAGGAATTGCACATCTTGAAGCACTTTTGCCAGAGCATTGTCATCTTTGGATTGCTTCTATTGACGATGAATTAAACGAGAAAAATTACATCGTTCCTGGACTTGGTGACGCAGGTGATTTGGCGTTTGGAAATAAACTATAATTGCGCGAAAAACGCAAAAAAGCTACATAAAATTACAATTACAATTGTTAGATCTCGCTTCATTTTTGATTGCGGTGTTTCGGTGAAAAGCGTAATCATAAATGCCAATGGCGCAAAAGTAAAAATCAAAATGTCATTGCTTTTATTGGGCGAAATTAGGAAAACCGCAATTCCTATAAAAAAAGCAGCGATAATTTTCTTGTAGGACGAATGTAGAATAATTGGTCGGTTTGAAATAGTAAATACCACATAAACCGTAAAATATAGAGAAATGGTTGCAAATAAAGATATGGCAAGATTTTGATAGTTATTAACAAAATAATTAATTTCAAAATCCCTTGAAGAATTTGCAATTACGTTGGTTATTATATTTTTATGAAGTACTAAATCAATTAAAATAAAAATCATACTCGACGTAAAAAAAGCGATAAAAGGCAAAAACCAAGTCCGATAATCTCTTGCTGTGTGAAAAAGAATGCTAATAAACACCAAAATTATAAAGAGAATACTCCAAAAATGAAATAACGAAGCCACAAAAATCCACAAAGAAGCATCAAATATTTTTTCTTTTGGCGATTTTGGTGATTGCAAAGAAATTAATCTTCTTAACGCTAAAATGATGAAAAAGTTAGAAATAATTAAGTCTAAATTATTCATAACCGAAGGAAAAAAAAGCAGCAGCAGTAAATAAAATAAAATCATATAAGCACTGTCTTTGCTCAATCCGTTCTTTTTTATTATAAAATTTGCAGTTAAAAAAGAGGCGGTTATTGCCCCAATTATAATTACTTTTTTAACGAAAAAACCAATCGAAAAAACACTTCCAACTTGCTGAAATTGATACACTCCAAAGAAAAATAATAGCATTAAAAAAATAAATGCATAATTTATTGGTGTAGATTTCTTAAAAAGACTTGTTATCATAAGGATATTTTATACTTTTGTAAATGTAAATATAATACTTGTACAAAGATGAAAGCATTTTTTGAAGGAATACAATGGCTGTTTGAAAATATTATTTTCATTCCACACGATTATTTAAGAAAATTAGAACTCGAACATTGGTTTGCAGCGAATACAATTAATTGGATTTTTATGATTATTTGTACTGCGGCAATGGTTTATTGGATTAAACAATTGAAATTGCACAAAGACAATAACGACGAATATCAAGATACTACGGCACACTCTTTCTTCAAATAAAAATCTAAAACACTTTTTTAGGTTTTATGATTAAAGATCAAAACCAATATCTTTTCTAAAATACATCGTATCAAAATGTAGCTTGTCTATGCTTTGATACGATTTTTTTATGGCTTCTTCAAAATTAGTTCCTAATGATGTAACCGCCAAAACTCGTCCGCCATTACTGATAATTTGTCCGTTTTCTGCTTTTGTTCCTGCGTGAAAAACAATAGAATCAGTAACGGTTTCAATTCCTGAAATTACTTTTCCATTCACATATTCTTCAGGATAACCGCCAGAAACTACCATAATTGTTGCTGCGCTTTGACTATCAATTTCAAGCGTTTTTTCGTCCAGTTTTTCATTGGCTACAGCCAAAAACAATTCCACTAAATCCGATTTTAATCTTGGAATTACAACTTCTGTTTCAGGATCGCCCATTCTCACGTTGTATTCTATGACAATTGGTTCGCCCTTAACGTTGATTAAACCAATAAAAACAAATCCTTTATACTGAATTTCATCTTTTTGCAAACCTTCAATTGTGGGTTTAACGATTCTATTTTCGATTTTTTCTAACAAAACATCATCTGCGAAAGGAACTGGGGAAACCGCTCCCATTCCGCCTGTATTCAATCCTGTGTCGCCTTCGCCAATACGTTTGTAATCTTTGGCAGTGGGCAATATCTTATAATTTTTTCCATCGGTCAAAACGAAACAACTTAATTCTATTCCGTCTAAAAATTCTTCAATTACTACTTTCGAACTAGCTTCACCAAATTTTGAGTGAACCAACATATTTCTCAATTCTTCTTTGGCTTCTGCCAATTCTTGAATGATTAAAACTCCTTTTCCAGCAGCCAATCCATCAGCTTTAAGCACATACGGCGGTTGCAATGTTTCTAAAAAGTCACATCCAGCGTCAACAGTTTCTTTTGTAAAACTGTCATAAGCAGCGGTTGGAATATTGTGTTTTACTAAAAACTCTTTGGCAAATTCCTTACTTCCTTCTAATTGAGCACCAAATTTTGAAGGCCCAATAACGGGAATATGTTTTAAATCGGTGTCATTTTGGAAAAAATCAAAAATCCCTTTTACCAATGGATCTTCTGGACCAACAACTACCATTTCTACTTTTTCGCTCAAGGCAAATGACTTCACGGCATCGAAATCGGTTATTTTTAGATTCACATTTGTAGCAATACTTCCTGTGCCAGCATTTCCTGGGGCAACAAAAAGTTTGGTGCAAAGCGGACTTTGAAGCATTTTCCAAGCAAAAGCGTGTTCTCTTCCTCCTGAACCTAATAATAAAATTGTCATTGTGTTGTTGGTTGTTGTGAAGTGCAAAAATAAATCTTTTGCGTTCAAATTTGCATTAAAAGATAAAATTTTTAATAAAAAACAACATCGATGAAAGTAAAACGTTATTTTTGAAATAAATTAAAACAATGTTCAATCTTTTCAATCTTTCCTTAAAATTAAATGGCTTTCCTATTGAGAAAGCAAAAAAGCAATTGGAGGAAATTATTGCAATTTCTGAAGACGATTATTCTTCATTTATTGAAAATAAAAAAAAGGAAATAGTTGAATTTCATTTTAAAAACAATTCTTATTATAAAAATTTTGTTGGAATAGATTCCTTTAAAAATTGGGGAGATTTGCCAATAATGACTAAAAAAGATTTTCAAAAACCTTTACGAGAAAGACTTTCGCAAGGTTATTCTGAAAAGAATATTTATGTAAATAAAACTTCTGGATCAAGTGGAGACCCATTTGTTTTTGCCAAAGACAAATGGTGTCACGCTTTGACTTGGGCAAGTAATATTTACCGATTTGGATGGTTTGGAATTGATTTCAACACCTCTTTTCAAGCTCGTTTTTATGGAATTCCGTTGGATTTAATTGGCAATAAAAAAGAACGCTTTAAAGATTTCTTAAGTAGAAGATATCGTTTTTCGATTTTCGATTTATCAGATGCTATTTTAGCTGTTTTTTTGGAAAAATTTAAAACTAAAAAATTTAATTACATCAATGGATATACAAGTTCAATTGTTTTATTTGCTAAATTTCTACAAACTAAAAATACTGTTTTAAAGGAAATATGCCCTACTTTAAAAGTATGTATGGTAACATCCGAAATGCTTTTTGAAGACGATAAAATACTTTTAGAAAAGCAATTTGGAATACCAATTATCAATGAATACGGTGCTTCGGAATTGGATTTAATCGCATTTCAAAATACAATTGGTGAATGGCAAGTAAACTCGGAAACTTTATTTGTAGAAATTTTGGACGATAAAAACAATTGCGTTCCTTTTGGAACTGAAGGTCGAATAGTGATAACCTCTTTATTTAATAAAGCGCATCCATTTATTCGATATGATATTGGCGACATTGGCATCTTGGACGAAAAAAGTACTTTAAAAAAGCCAATCCTTAAAAAATTAATTGGAAGAACAAATGATGTTGCAACTTTGCCAAGCGGAAAAAAAGCGCCTGGGTTGACTTTTTATTACGTTACGAAAAGTATAATAGAGGACGATGGAAATGTGAAAGAATTTATAATAAAACAGATTAAAATAGATACTTTTGAAATTGATTATGTAAGTGAAATAGAACTTACCACTATTCAAATTGAAAAAATTGAAAAAGCAATTGCCCTTTATTTGGAACCGAATTTAAAATTTAAATTTACTAGAAAAATCATTTTAGAAAGAACAAATAGAGGAAAATTAAAGCAATTTAAATCACTAGTTTAATTTTTTTATGTAAAATGGCTTTACAATAATTTGAGTAAATAAAAAACCAGCCATACATATAATTGATATTACAATATTTAGTTTATGATAGTTTCTGTAAACTGAAAAGTTGTGTTTTATCAAGTCGGATTTTGAAGCGGAAATCGAGTTCATTCGCACTCTATAATAAGCTAAGCTCTCGGGAATTGGTATTGCAGTTCTTATTGTTTTTAAAATAGAAAGCCACATAATCCAATCTTGACGTTTTCTAATTGATGAAATATTAATTTTACCAAAATAAGAAACATCATAAATACCCGTCAGATTACCTATAAAATTACAAAAAAACAATTGAAAATAATGTAGCTTTTTAGGGCAACCGACAATTTTATTTAATGACTTTCCATCCTCATTTATACGTTCATAAAACGAGAATGTAAATGGCAGGTTATTAGAAATTAAAAACTCAACTTGTCTTTTTAGCTTTGAAGGTTTCCATAAATCATCTGAATCAAGAAAAGAAATAAACTCTCCTTTTGCCAAATTAACGCCTTCGTTTCTTGCTACACCAGCACCAGAATTATTTTTTAATTGATGAATTTTTATTCGATTATCATTTTTAGAAAAATTGGAAATTATCGAAAATGTTTCATCTGACGAACAATCATCAACAATAATCATTTCCCAATTTTTATAGGTTTGATTTTGAACGGATTGTATCGTTTCTGCAATAAATTTTTCAGAATTGAAAGTAGGGGTTATTATTGAAACTAATGAATTATCCATATTAATAGGCCTTTTTTTCACCTTTTAAAATATTCAAAACCGTTTGTACAATAATTTTTAAATCTAAAATTAATGACCAATTGTCGATATAAAAAACATCTAATTTTATTCGGTTTTTCATATCGTCGTCAGATTCAATTTCTCCTCTATATCCTTTTACTTGTGCTAAACCAGTAATACCAGGCTTTACATAATGGCGTACCATATATTTCTTTATCTTATTTCCATACGACTTATTTTGTGACCAAAGATGAGGCCTTGGCCCTACTACAGACATGTCTCCTATCAAAACATTTATAAATTGGGGAAGTTCGTCAATACTTGTTTTTCTTATGAATCTGCCAATTTTGGTAACTCGCGGATCGTTTTTGGACGCTTCTTTTTCTGTAGTTCCATTTAATTTCATTGAGCGAAATTTATAACAGAAAAATTCTTTTTCGTCTAATCCTGGCCTTCCTTGTTTAAAAAAAACAGAGCCTTTAGATTCTAATTTTATTAACAAAGATAATAGTGGAACAAACCATGATAATATAAATACAATTATTATTAAAGAAAAAATAATGTCAAAAATTCTTTTAAATGCTTTTGTAGTAGGGTCGTGTAATACCGTTTTTTGCATAGTCAAAACGGGGAACATTTCGTAATAATTTATTTTTAAATTTTTAGAAAATATCTCTTTTGTCCCGGGAATAAATTTAATTACTAATCTATTCTCATCTGCAAAACTAACGATATCCGCCAATTGATCATTAGTCATTTCATCTAAGGAACAGTATATTTCATTGACTTTATTCTCAATTACAAACGTTTTTAAATAGTCTATATCTCCTAATATTTCATCGTTTTTCTTTTTATTTGAAAAATATCCTAAAAAACGATACCCATAATCATTCCTTGCTTCAAAAAGTTTTTTCAATCGAATTGATTCGGGAACAAACCCAATAATTACAATATTCCTATAGTTGCTCCCTGTTATTATTCGGTATTTCTTTAAATAATAGAACAATAGGAATTTAGAGATGGCGATCAAAATAAAACTTAATATCATGAACAATAATAGCGCATTTCCGCTAAAAATAACTTCTTTGGAAAAAGGGAAGAAGGCTATTATTAAAAGTAAAAATAAAGCCCATTGTTTTACAATTTTGGTTAGTATTTCTATAGGGGTTGTAAATCTATAAACTTCGTAAAATTTGATAAAAAATGCAATGGTTCCCCATGAAATTAATAAATATCCAATAAATGTACTATAATTTAAATTGAGCCCTTTAAAACAAAATAATGCCAATAAAGAAATAACCAATAAGTCAGAAACAATGCTTATTGGTCGTATATATTTTGAGTATCTTCCTGATTGAGCCGCAGTCATATTTATTTAATATATCCAGAAAAATCTTTATGTTCTTCTTTTAATAACTCTTCTTTTGAAAGAGATTTGAAATAATCATAAGTGATTTTCATTCCTTCTTCACGCGAAACTTTTGCTTCCCAACCTAATAATTTTTTTGCTTTGGTAATGTCTGGCTGACGTTGAAGCGGGTCATTAATTGGTAAAGGATGATATACTACTTTTTGATTAGTTCCTGTTAATTTAATGATTTCATCCGCAAAATCTTTAATTGTGATTTCATCTGGGTTTCCAATATTTACAGGAAATACATAATCCGAATGAAGTAATCTGAAAATTCCTTCCACTTGATCGTCCACATAACAAAAAGAGCGCGTTTGCATTCCATCTCCAAAAATAGTTAAATCTTCGCCACGAAGCGCTTGTCCTATAAACGCTGGAATAACTCTTCCGTCATTCAGTCTCATTCTTGGGCCATAAGTATTGAAAATTCTTACAATTCTTGTTTCTACGCCATGAAAAGTATGGTACGCCATTGTGATGGATTCTTGGAATCGCTTGGCTTCATCATAAACGCCACGAGGTCCTATTGTATTTACGTTTCCATAATATTCTTCTGTTTGTGGATGAACCAATGGATCCCCATAAACTTCAGAAGTTGACGCAATTAGTATTCTTGCATTTTTAACACGTGCCAAACCTAAAAGATTATGAGTTCCAAGCGAACCTACTTTTAACGTTTGAATTGGTATTTTTAAATAATCAATTGGACTTGCGGGTGATGCAAAATGCAAAATATAATCTAAATTTCCTGGTACATGAACAAACTTAGTTATATCGTGATGGTAAAATTCAAAATGTTCGAGCTTAAATAAATGCTCAATATTTCTTAAATCTCCCGTTATTAGGTTATCCATACCTATAACTTGATATCCTTCTTTTATAAAACGATCACACAAATGGGAACCTAAAAATCCTGCGGCTCCTGTAATTAAAATTCTTTTCATAATTTGCTTGTATTTTGTTTCTGTCTAAAATATTGTATAAAAACGTTAAAATAATTATAATATTATACTAAAGAGTAATTGTTTTTTCAGATTTTATAATGGAGTTGAAAATACAGTACATTAGAATGAAAAATGTAATTCCTCTTTGTCGCCATAGAAAAGATTCTGTAATAAAAAGTGAAATTATTAAGACCGAAAACGCAATGTGAATGAAGTTTTTCGCCTTTAAAGCGTTTCTTATCGAAAGCAATAACATTGTAAGTAATAATAAGAATCCAAAAATTCCTAATTCAGCAAATATTTGAACATATTGGTTGTGAAAATTTTTAGTTTGATATCCTTCTTGGGTTTCATTGCCTAAAAAAAGATTGTAATGAATTCCTTTGTCAGCAATTTTAGAGTAGGAAGCGTCCAAGCCAAAACCTGACCAGAAAATAGATTCCTCCTGAAGAAATTCAATAAAAATTCTAAATTGATAAACTCGAAAAGCGGTACCTGGAAAATAATCGTTGGGTTGGAAAGTGGTATTTGTCCATGCTTGTTTAATGCTTACGTTATATACCGTTCCTGAATCTTTACTAATTACATCATTGACACTGCTATCGGTCATTATGGTTTCATATTCTTCTTTAAAACGCTCTTTTATTTTTCCTACAAATGGAAGAAATAAAAGCATTAGAATTAACAATATTAGATTTTTAAGACGTAATTTTTTTGATGTTTTGGTATAAAATAATTGGTAACAAATCAAAAGACCCATAAAAACCAGAATAATATTTTTTGACGATAATAAAAAAACCATCAAAAATAAAATTCCTAGAGCCAATTTATCAAATGTGGTTTTTTGTGTTTTTACAAGGAAATAAAAAAAAGAAATGGCAATGTAAACGGATACATGAATCGCATTTACATCTTTTGTAACTAATTCGTGATAAAAGAAAACCGAGGTATTATTTGAGATTGTATATCGAATTACAGCTTTTGTAAGATAAAAAATTGAATAAGCTACGATTCCATAACTGTACCATTTGATTATTTTATCCTTTTCTAAAGTCGTGAAAGAGCGAAATAATAAAAAACATGTAGGAATTAATAATAACGGTAATTCTTTTGATAGTGCATTTGTAGTTCTCTCAAAATCTATTGTCCAAGTAATGGAAAGCAGCATCAAAAAATATAATAGAACTGGTAAAATGAGATTTATATCAAATTTAAAATTTTCTTTTTTGAAAGTTATCAACGTTGTTAAAGTCAGTAAAACCAATGAAATACTGTTAAATGCATAACTTAAAGGAATACATAATAATGCTACTAAAACAAAAAGTAAAGAAGCGTTTTTACTGTATTCTTGTTTCAGTTTTTGATATACATTCTTCGAAAAGCTGGAGATATTCGCCATTTATTTTATCCCAATTAAATTCATTTTCAATCGCGTCAAAGTTGTTTTGAACCAATTGCAAGTTATCATTTTTTTTGATTGTTTCTAAAATATTTTTCACTTCCTGTGGATTAGAAAAATAATATCCATTTTCTTTAAGAATTGCCTTGTTAAAATGGTTGTTGTGAGCAATCACAAATGCTTTCGAAGCCATTGCTTCTAAAAGTGAAGGATTTGTGCCTCCAACAGAATGTCCATGGAAATATATATTCGAGAAATACCGTAAGTTATTTAAATGGTCTATGTTATAAATTCCACCTAAAAATCGAATGTTCTCGTATTCTTTATATTTAGTTTTTAAAAAATTCCCGTATTTTGTTTCATGATTTCCTATAACAAGAATTGGCGCTTTATCAGTATTCAATGCGACTCCGTCTAGCACCATTTCCAGATTATTTTCAGGTTCAAAACGTGCCATAATCATATTATAGTTATTTTTGGTAACATTATAAACTGAAATTATTGTTTCGTCAGGATTTGTAAAACGATGCGCACCATAAGCAATATAGGTAGATTCTTTATTGTATTGCTTTTTTAAGAATGTTTTTATACCTAAGGAATCCGAAACTAGATAATCGCTACTAACTGCCGCTAGCCTTTCGGCAAATTTTAGAAATTGTTGCACTGGCTTAGAATATTTTGTACGTTTCCATTCCAATCCGTCCATGTTGGTGATTATAATTGGTTTTTTGGGAAGTAAAAAAAACCAAATGGAATTACTTGTATATCCCAACTGCAAGATTATATCAAAATCTCTTTTGCGGGAATCTAATATACAATTGTAATCATAAATGAATTGTCCGAAAGTTCCCAATTTATGTTCGGGGTCATTTTGATGAATAATATTTACACCGTGAAATGTTTTTTCTTGAAATGGGTGGTTGTGAGAATTATAGACAAACACTTCATGCCCTTTTTCGACAAGGTAAACAGAGAAAAATTCTGCAAACTGTTCAAAACCTCCGTAATAGTTTGGTACTCCACGAGTTCCTAAAATGGCTATTTTCATGAAATGATTTATTTTCAGATGGCTAAAATAAGTAAATTAAGTGATTTTGGTGGTTTCATTGCAATTATTTAGCTTAAGCATTTAATATTTTTTTATATGCTTTAAAGGTTTCTTCTGCTGTTTTTTCCCAGGTATAATTGTTTACTATTTTTTGCTTAAGCAAAGGATTAACTGGTTCTGAAAACGCCTTGTCAATGGCATTTTTTATAGAAGTTATATCATCTGGTTCACAATAGTATGCAAAATCTTCAAAATAATCATAGGTATCCCCTTTTTTAGTAACAACAATATTACATCCCATTGCTGCTGCTTCAAGTGAAGAAAGTCCTGGGGTTTCCATCCAACTCACTAAAGCATGCACTTTTGCAACTTTATATAAATCTTTTAAATCATCGTGTGGAATTGCGCCCAAAAAAATTACGTTTTCTCCTGCTTCTTGATGAACTTCTTCTACATATTTTTTTTGATTTTGGGACTCTTTTCCAACCAAAACCAATTTATAATTTGTGCCTTTTATGGCTTTAACCAGGTTTAACGTTGCTTTTCGTCCCTCAATTCTTGCGGCACAAAGAATGCAATCTTGGTATTCTGCAAATTTATTTTGGCTTCGATTTTCTTCATCAGTAAAAACGGCTTTGTCTATTGCATTTGGAACATCAACAAAAGTGTAGTTTTTTAATTTAAACTCAGCTGAAACCCTATTCATTTCTGAAATAGAATTTGGCAAAAACACGTCTGTATTATCAACAATTTCTTTCATTAATCCATAATAACCTTTATACAGCATTTTGTAAACACCTTTATGAAATCGATTTTCATAAAATTGTTTAATTACGGTTTTAATATAGCCTATTTGATATGGTGAAATTAAATTCGCGATTTTTTGGAACAAACCGCCTCGTGCTTTTCGTTCAAATTCAGTGTACAACCCGTAAATTGTAGATAATGCAATTTTTTTATTCTGTTTTTTTGCATTTGCCATTTGCAAGTAGATATCTTGTGGCTCCATTAAATTGAATAAATGCACTAAATCATACTTTGATAGGTCTGGCTCAAATTCTAAAGAAACATCAACCTCAACTCCAATTTTTTCAAGAAATTCTTTTGTTTTTAGCAATTGAATCATATCTCCACCTGGAGCATCAAATAAATTTGTTCTAGTTTGAAAAAGTACTTTCATATTTATTTATCATAAGAATTGCAAATATAGTTTTTATTAGTAGTTTTACGTTTTTATATTAATTTGGAATTTAAAAAAAATGGAAAAAGTGTTGTTTCTTTTCGGAACTCGTCCTGAGGCTATTAAAATGGCACCTTTAATTAAAACTTTTTCCGAGGATTCTGGATTTAAAGTGAAAGTTGGAGTTACAGCTCAGCATCGAGAAATGCTTGATCAGGTACTTAATTTTTTTGAAATAAAGGTTGACTACGATTTGAATATTATGACACCAAATCAAACGTTACATCAATTAACTTCAGATTTAATTTCAAGAATTACAAATGAAATTTTACTAAAAGAGCATTTTGATTACGTTTTTGTGCAAGGTGACACTACAACAGTATTAGCGTCTGCTTTGGCGGCTTTCTATCAAAAAATTAAAATTATTCATATTGAGGCTGGATTAAGAAGCCATGATATGAGTTCTCCATTTCCTGAAGAAATGAATCGAGTTTTAACTTCTAGATTAGCAGATTTTCACTTTTGTCCAACCGAAAATTCTAAGGAAAATTTATTAAATGAAAATATATCTGAGAATGTTTTTGTGGTTGGAAATACGGTAATAGACGCATTAATTTCAGGACTTGATAAAGTAAAAAATTCTTCAGAAAAACAATTATTAGAAAAATATAGTTTTATCGATTTTACCAAAAAGATAATTTTAGTTACTTGCCACAGAAGGGAAAATTTCGGAAAACCGTTTGAGGAAATTTGTGATGCATTACTTGAAATTTCTAATCAATTTGAAGAAACTGTTCAAATAGTGTATCCCGTGCATTTAAATCCAAATATTAAAGAAGTTGCTCATAATAAATTAATTGCTGAAAATATTAATCTTATAGCTCCTTTAGATTATCCTGAACTCATTTGGATGATGAATAAAAGCACTATTATTCTTACTGATTCTGGCGGAATTCAGGAAGAAGCACCAAGTTTAGGAAAACCCGTTTTGGTTATGCGTGAAGTGACTGAACGAACAGAAGGTGTGACTGCGGGAACGGCAATTTTGGTTGGTTCCTCTAAAGTTAAGATTATTGATGTTACTTCAAAATTGCTTACTGATGCTGATTATTATGAAGCGATTTCTAAAGCATCGAATCCTTATGGAGATGGTACTACAAGTAATAAAATCAAAACTATTATTTTAAAAAACTAAATGTGAATATTGTCTTCTGTTGCCTTTTTTGGGTTATTTCTATTATTGTATCTTCTTTTGAATTTCAAATTCTCTAAGTGCAATTAAAAAGCCCACTAATATTGATTTATTATCAGATAAATTGTACATTCCTAAAAAAACCCAATTAGAAATAATTAAGAAAACACCAGTGCCAATAAATAACATATTGATATTTTGAACCAATGGAATATTCGATTTTTGATTTTTCAACAATAAATAAATATAAAACAAAAGTAAAAAAACACCCAATATTCCAGACTTAAGAAAAGCGGTCATAAAGGAATTGTGTAAAAACGGAATAAATTGCATATAGCTACTTTGAAGCCATATTTTTTGTTTTAAATTTACTGTGGAACCAATTCCCTCGCCTGAAATTATTGCTCGAGGTCCGTTTTCTGTAACTTGACGTAATGTTAATATGTTTTCATACGAACGGTAATTGTCGTTTATATCTTTCCAATTTGAAACATCAATTTTGGTTTTAAATGGTTCAATTGGAGCATTTTTAATTTTATATAAAATCTGTTCAACACCGGAACCGTCTCTTTTAGGGTTTAAATTGTATATTATTGTATATCCAATAACCGTTATTATTAAAACAGATACTACGACTTTTATAGATTTTATAGTAATTGTAAAATACCCTTTTAAAGCGACCATTAATATAATAAATTGTATGAAATTTGTCCTTGCCAAATAAAAAAAGCTTGAAATTATCATAATAAAAACATACAAATAAAGCCTTTGATTTGAGATTTCAATATTGAATTTTTTATGAAACAATAAGAAAATAAGTGTGTAAACTTCAAAATCGCTGAAATACCCGCAATGTTCACGCAAAATAGCTACTGTAGATGCATTTCCTGAAATAAAAGCAATTATCACTATAATGATATGAATTATTGCTATTAGCAAACCTATATAAATTAAGGTTGAAAATGCCTTTAATTTATTTCCTTTAAATAATTGATAGCCAAGCAACAATCCCATAATTGGCTTAAGCATATAGGCAATGTCTCTCAAATACAAATACATTTGAAAACGGTTTCCAATGGAGGAAAATAAAGCAATTATTAGAATTAAAGAATAAATTAAAATATGATTAAAGATAGTATGCGAATATCTGTTTTGCAACGTAATTAAAATAGTGATACCCCACAAACCGAAAGTCAATTCAAAAATATTCAATATAGGCACCGCAATACATAAAGCTAATAGTAATTGATAATATGAAAACTTAGTGGATATCGGATTCATTATATTGATTTTAAAACTTTTGCTGGAATGCCTCCAATAATTGAATTGTCAGGATAAATTCCGTTAACCACGGCTCCAGCAGCAACTACAGAATTATTTCCAACGATACAGCCGTCAAGAAAAGTAACTTTTACACCAACCCAAACATTATTTCCTATTTTTATTCCTTTAGAAGTTACCCCTTGTTCTCTAATTAGTTTTGTATTGTCGTTAAACTTATGGTTTTCTGAGTGAAAACTAATGTAAGAGCCCATAATTACGTCATTTCCTATTTCAATTCCGCCAGCAGCTCCAAACTGGGTAAATTGACCCACTGCAGAATTATTTCCTATTTTTAAACCTTTGCCGAATTTGGATAAATGACTAGTTGCGCTCAAAGTAGAATAACTTCCTATTTTAACACAATCTCCAAATTGGATTTTTTCAGAAGAAAAACCATCGATTTGACAATTTTTATCAATAGTAACATTTTTGCCAAAGGAAATATTAGCACGGTTGTGAATTATAGTGTTTCTTCCTATGAAAACTTTTTTACCCGTTTTAAGAAATCCTCTAATCAACATAAAAATTCTATTAGAAAGGGTGATATAAATTAATGTATTTGGAATTTTAGGGTCTACGATGTAGCTCTTTCCAGATTTGTCTAATAATTTTTGAAAGATGAATCGTATCATTTTTTTATATCATTTTAAGAAAAACGAATTATCTAAAGCTTTTTTATTCAAATAGATTTCAAAAATACACTTTTTCGGTTTAAATAGGATTAAGTAATTTCGTTTTCTAATAATTAGAAACTTTATATTTTATTTTAATCACAAAATAATAGATTCCAATGGTTATTAATTCAGAAAAAATTAGGCTGATTAAAACCCCTTTTACTCCATAATGCAGCAACAAGGCAATCATAAGTAGCAAATTTACAACAACCATTATCATCACAATTCTAATGTAAAGTTGTTGTTGATTAAAGCCCAAAAGTAATTGTTTTAAAGGAATTGATATGCTTAGAGTTAATGGAATGAAAACTGCTAATTTCAATAAATTGCTAATTTCCATAACATCAGTTTTTGTGAAATATGACACCGCTTGAGAAGAAAATAGATAGAGAATTCCCATGGAAATGGCAATAAATGCAAAATTGGCGCCGTTGTAAGTTTTCCAGAATTTAAATCCCTGTTTGATGTTGTTCTCTAACAAATAACAAACTCTTGGATACACAAAATTAAAAAAAAGATAAATGTATGTTTTAAATATTACGATTATTTGTTCAACAATTTTATAATGTCCAGCCAATAAATTATTGCCAAAAAACCCAATTAACATTATTGGAGAATACATTTGTAAGGAAACAAATATTTGAGAGGAGAACATCGAGAAATTATTTTTCAAAAGTTCTAAAACGTGTGCTTTTTTTAATTTTGAAAAACTGAAATTATACGTTTTGAAAATGTAATAAAAAGCAAGTCCATTAGCCAAAATAGTTCCAATTCCCCACCAAAGATTTATGAAAATATAATCTTCCTTTTGATTTATAAAAAAGAAAATACCGAATAGATAAATCAGTTTTGAGGCAATAGTTAAAATTGTAATCCATTTAAAATTTTCAACTCCCTGCAAGAACCAAGTAGGATTAATACACTGTCCTATTAATATGGGAAGTCCAAGAAAATATAGGGCCATGTTGTTGCTAAAGAATGGAACAAAATAAAATAAAACAATGGAAAATATCAAAACTAAAATTAATAATATTAGTTTTGAGCTTAATGTTGTTATGAATATTTTTTCTAATTCATCTTTATTATCTCGATTAACTGCTACATCTTTTACGCCTACAATATCAGAGCCATAATCTATAAAAACCATCATAAAAAAAGATACTGCCATTGCAATACTTGTTTTTCCAAAGTTTTCTACACCACAAACAGAAATAATATAAGGAACAACTAATAATGGAGTTATTAAATTAAAACCTTGACCAAATCCGTAAATAACCAGATTGGTGTTTTGCTTGTTTTTTAATAAAGCGATTAATTTTTGTTTGAACATTCGAGATTAGTAAATAAAAAAAGCCATAAGTAATTCTTATGGCTTAATATAAAAGTGTGATTTTTAATGTGTGATTTTTTTTATTTCATCCAAAACTGCTTGTTGAGGGTAATAAAAAGGGGTGAAGAATTTTTTAGGGTTTTTAAGAAATTTAACGGTTCCGTTTTTAGTGTCAATTTCGGTTTTTACAGAATCATTAGGTATAAAATATTTAAAAAATTCTGAACCTTTTGCTTCAAACGATTTACCGTAAAAACTCAATTTAAATTTTTCTAAAACAACGTCTCCTTGGTCTTTATTAATACCAAAATCGATTCTAATATTTGTTGGAATTATTTCTTCTTTTAAATCTAATGTCACTTTTTGGGTTTCTGGTTGCCCTTTTACGCCTCTCCAAACAGCCTTTTCTCCGTTAAAATTAATAGTATTATCTTCAGTATAATAAACTGAAAAATTATCGTCAAGTGGTGCTACAACATCTAAATCTATGCTGAAGTTTTGTTTTTCATCTGCTTTAGCAGCGTCTCCATTTTTATCATTTTTACATGAAATAAAAGTTAAAGAAATAATAGTTGCTAGTATTACAAAATTTGTTTTCATTTTTTATTTATTAATTTATACAAAATTATATTTTTTTTATTAGAAATCAACTCTTTTATGCTAATTCGCCAGTTTTTTAATTGAGACAGAATAAATGATAGCATTTCTATCTTTGCCGCTTTCAAAAACATCATTGTCATAAATTAATTCGAATGTGTTACTTTCATTATTTTTAGATGAAAAAGCGATTTTTTTCGACTGTTTGTTTTTATTTTCACTTAAATAATAGTTTGCAATCTCATTATTGTTAATTTTAATTTTAAAATGTGCATTTTCACCATTGACAGGGTTTTCGGGAAGACTATTTGCATTAATTATCAATTCATAATTCCCGTTTTCTAAATTAATTGGCTCCGTTTTCAAATTAGCATTTTCATATAATACCAAATTTCCTTTTTCATTTAGATTGATTGGACTAAACATTTCTAAAGTAAGAGCATTTTTAACACTTGATTTCTTTACTTCGATAGTCTGATTTTTAGAAACATAGTAATTTGCCCAAGCATCATAAAATTCTAATTTTTCTTTTAAATTGAAATTTGTATCTAAATAAATTTGATTTTCTGGTGAAATTTGAAATGGTCTTGAATTAGCGTCAGCATACCAAAAAGATTTGCTTATTATGGATCCAGATCTCATTCCATTTACATAATCATCTAATGAGTTTCCTTCAATTGTAATTTGACTTTCGTTTTGAAAAAAATAGGGGAATAGCCAACTCCAATATACCACCAACTTTGATTTATCGGGATTTCGTTTAATTATTTCTTCTGATAATTCTCTATATTGAGATTTTGTTACTGTGTTATAATACTTTTTTACTACAAACAAATCAAGTGTAGAGAATAAAACCAAATAAGTGATAACGATTATTCTTATCAAATTATTTTTAATAAAATTTATTCCAATTGTAATTACAAGGATCAAAACGGGTAAAATATTAATAAAATATCTACTTAAAATCATGGGCACGTCTAAATATGACCTTATTAAAGGAATTATTAACGAAACTGAAAGCCAAGTTGATAAAATAATAAAACTAAAAATTACTTTGTTGCTGATTATTGCTTTATAACTGGAGTTAATACTTTTTTCTTTAAATAAATTAATTGTATAAAAAACAACTACTAAATTAATTCCATAAATAATCATTTCAGAATTACCGAAAAACTCTCTAAACATTGAGGTAAAAGCATCTGGACCCGGCTTTTGAAGCCAAAATGATTTGATTTCGGTTACTCTTAGTAAAGCTTCAAAAGCGGGTGAAAAAACTATTAAAGTAATAATACCAAATACAATACAAAAAGCAAAAAATTTATTTCTATCCGCTTTTGGGGTCTTTATTAGAAAAAATAAAAGCAATAAGCACTGCGAAAACAAAGTAATAAACCCAAAAAAGTGACAATTAAGGTAAAGACCTGTAAATAAACCGAAAATTATTCCATTTATAACAGACGGCTTTTTAATGAAAATTACCATTCGATAAAAAGACAATACTGTAAATAAAAATAACATTCCATAAGGTCTTATTTCTTGAGAGTAGGAAATGTGAAAGAAATTTACGCAAACTAAAGCAGAGGCTATTAAACCGCTTCTTTTATTGATAAGTTCTTTGCCAAATAAGTAAATAGAATAAACTCCAAAAACCCCAACAATTGCAGAAAAAAGTCTTGCAACAACAGTAGAATAACCAAAAATATCGAATACATATCGAAGAATTAAAAAATACATGTGGGGTATAAATTCCCAAAACATAATTCCTTCATAGAATTGTTTCATTGACAATTTAGGATTGGAATTATTCATACTAAGAATTTCGTCCAACCAAATGCTTTGAAAATTAACATGGTAAATTCTTAAAAATGCAGCAGCAAAAAGTATAATTGTTAACCAATAATTTTCCTTAAACCAATTGAAAAACTTCATAATTATTTATTTTTTTTCCATGTATATAATAAAGAAACGCCGAAAGGAAATTTAATGTTTTTATTAATGAATTTACTTTCAAAATACATTATATTAAACAATAAATTATTTAGAAAACCTGGTTTAAATGTTTCGAAATCACTTCCTGATCCAGGTCTTTTTTTTCCAAATTTCAAGATATTACTTATAATTCTAATTAAATAAATTCCAGGGAAAAGGAAAAAATTAAAATAGGAGCTGAAAATTTCGTTTCCGTTTTTTTGACTTTCGAATAATTTTTCAATTTGACTTAATTTATACCTTCTGAAATGATGATTGATAACATCGTGATGACTCCACAAACTCATAAAAGTGGGCACAGTAATGAAAATAACACCTTCTTTTTTGGCAACTCTTTTCATTTCCGAAACAGCCAATTGGTCGTCTTCCACATGTTCGATTACATCAAATGCGCAAACCAAGTCAAACATTTCATCCTGAAAGGGCAACTCTGTAATTGAACCATTAATTATTTGTAATCCAGTTCTTTCAGAGGCAAATTCACAGCAATCTTTGTCGTATTCAATTGAGGTTACCTCTCCAAAACTTGATAAATATTGAGAACTTCTACCAGGGCCACAGCCAACATTTAGAATTTTTAAATTCTCCTGTTTTAATATTTTATCATCAATTATTTTTTTTAAATAATTTGATATTATTTTTTCCCTAGCAACAAACCACCAATGTTGTCTTTCTAAATCATAATATTCTTTATAATAATCGTGTTGCATCTTTATTTTTTTTCTATTTGCTCTTTCCCATCTTGAATTATCTTTTCAATTATAAATAAAGGCCTATTTCTTACCTGATTATAAATTCTTAAAACATATTCACCAATTAATCCTAATGAAATTAACTGTACTCCACTAAATAATATTATTGCTAAAATTGTTGCGGTAAAACCTTGTGGAACATCATCATAAAAGAATTTTCTGTAAATATTATATCCGAAATAAACTAAAGAAAAAACAACCGTAATAAAGCCAGTTCTTGTAATGAATTTCACTGGAAAATCGCTGAAGTTAAAAATACCATTGAATGCTAATTCGAATAATTTTTTCCAACTGTATTTAGTTTCGCCAGCCTGTCTTTCGTCTCGGTCATATTCATAGCCGATTTGCTTGAACCCAACCCAAGCTCGCATTCCCCGGAGGTATCTGCTTTGCTCTGGCATATTGTTCATGTTGTCAACAACCCTTCGGCTTAACATGGAAAAATCGCCACTATCAATTGGAATATTAAAACTTGATATTTTTTTTTGTAACCTGTAATATGTCGAATAGGCTACTTTTTTTAAGAAACTTTCTTTACGATTTTTTCGAATGGCATAAATAACATCATAACCATTAACTAATAATTCGTAGAATTCATTTACCAACTCTGGTGGATCTTGCAAATCGCCATCAATAATCATAGCTCCTTTTAGTCCTCGAACATTGGCTAATCCTGCAGAAACTGCTAATTGATGCCCGTGATTTCTTGACAATAATATTCCAGTAAAACGGGAATCTTTTCCGCATATTTCCTCAACTAATTGACTTGTATTATCAGTACTTCCGTCATCAATTAATATTACTTCACAAGAAAACAATGTTGTATCAATAACTTTCACTAATCTTTCTATTAGATTATCAAATACCGCTTGCTCATTATATAGTGGAACAATTATAGAAATATCTAACGCCATCAAATTTTTTCGCTTTATGTTATTGGATTGGACTAATAATTAATCTGTAAATCTATTAAAATTACTTTAATAAACGGCTAAATACTTAAAATATTGATAACACATCTCTTTTTTTTCAAATTCTTGATTTCTAAAAACTGAATTTAACACTCCAATTCTTATTTTTAAAATTTTCCTGCATTTTAAAGGTTAAAAAGGTTAAATACCGACTAAAAAAAATCTTTTTATTTTATTGTCATAATTTTCATCTAATTATTAATCAACACATTATATAATGATGAGAAATTTATTTAACCTTTTGCTTTTTCTTGCAATTACAAATTCCGTTTTAAGTCAAAACATTGTAATCAATGAAATATTATCTTCAAATTCTTTCTCCAATATGGATGAAGACGGTTCCTATCAAGATTGGATAGAGTTATACAATAACGGCGCAACCACTGTAAATTTATCAGGTTACGGACTTTCTGACGATGCAACAATTCTTTTTAAATGGACTTTTCCAAGTGTTGCAATTGCCCCTGGTGAGTATTTATTAGTTTGGGCTTCCGATAAAAACCGAACAGTTGCTGGAAGTCCGCTGCACACCAACTTTAAATTAGCTATGGCTGGAAATGCAGTTTTATTGACGAATCTTGCCGGAACCACAGTGGATATGGTTCCTTCCGTTCCAATGCAATCTGATATTTCTTATGGAAGATTACCCAATGGAACTGGTGCGTTTGTGTTTTTTCAGGCCATAACACCAAATGCTGTGAATTCTACAGTTGGTTATTCTGAATTGTTAACGCCGCCAACATTTTCTCAAAATAGTGGCTTTTTTACAGCTGGTTTCGATTTGACTTTAAGCTCAACCATTCCTGGAGCAACTGTTTTATATACGCTTGACGGCTCAGATCCCGATGAAAATAATCTTAGCGGAACAACATATAATTATAAAAATCAGTATCCTGAATTTCCAGGTAATTTATCGGGTCCATTATTGCAAAAAAGTTATCAAACCTTGCAATATTCTGCGCCAATTCCAATTATTGATCGGTCGGCTTTAGCTAATAAAATAGCGTCAATTTCAACAACATATAGTTTTAATCCAACTTATATTCCAACTAATCCAATATTTAAAGGAACGGTTGTAAAAGCAAAACTGATTAAACCAGGTGCTTTGTCAAGTACTATCGAAACCAAAAACTATTTTATTTCTCCACAAGGAAACAACCGATTTACGCTACCTGTAATGTCTTTGAGTATCCCAGAAAATAAATTATTTGATTATAACGATGGAATTCTCGTTGCAGGAGTTGATTTTGATACTTGGAGAACTGCAAATCCAACTTTAGAGCCTCCAACAAGTGGTGCTACTGCTAATTTTTTTCGCTCAGGTATTGCAAATGAGAGAATCGCAAATATGAATTATTTTGTAAATGGGATAAACGTTCTCAATCAAAATATTGGTCTTCGAGTTCACGGTGGTTCGTCGAGAGTTGCCCAAAATAAATCATTCAACATTAGTGCCAAAACGATTTATGGCGATAATTCTATGAGTTATCCTTTTTTTAATGACAAACCGTTTGATAGTTATTCCGATTTGGTGCTTCATAACTCAGGAAATGATTTTGACCAAACTATGTTTCGAGATGCATTGTGTCAAGAATTAATGAAATCATTAAATGTTGTAACGAAAGGGTATCAGCCTGTAATTACTTTTATAAATGGAGAATATTGGGGAATTTTAAGTGCCAGAGATAAAATTGACAGTCAGTATTTCAAAAGAGTTTTCAATATTCCTACATCAGAAATTGAATTGCTTGAAGAACAATATATTATTCTTGAAGGAGCTGATAATTCCAATTATTTAGATATGATAAATTATGTTACCAACAACTCTTTAGCAACGCCTTCAAATTATGATTATATAAAAACACGTCTTGATCCTGAAAATTTTAGTGATTATTTTATTTCTAATATTTTCTTTGGAAATGGAGATTGGCCAATGAACAATATTTTATATTGGAGGAAAAAAACTGCAAATTATGAACCTAATGCGCCTTATGGAAATGACGGAAGATGGAGATGGTTGGCTCACGATATGGACGATACTTTTTCAATTTCTAATCCAAATTTTGACACTAATAATCTGGCTATGGCAACGGCTCCAAATGGGGTAGATTATCCAAATCCCGCTTGGTCAACATTGTTATTACGTAAATTATTAGAAAACAACGATTTTAAAATTGATTTTATAAATAGGTTCGCCGACTTGCTAAATACTTGCTTCCTGCCATCAACAATTATTACCAAAATGAACGAAATGAAAGCAGTTCTTGCACCCGAAGTTCCCGAACAATCTGGAAGATGGGCTGAGCCAATTGATATTGGAGATTGGAATTATTTTTTAAATACTCAAACCGATTTTGCAAATGCAAGACCAGCAATTCAAAGAGATCATATTCGTTTGCAATTTGGAATTACATCAAATAGCAATGCAACTTTGAATGTTTCCAATACAAATCACGGATATATCAAAATGAACACGATTGCAATTACAGAAGGAACAACGGGAATTGCGAGTAATCCATATCCTTGGACTGG
The DNA here is from genome assembly GCA_044373975.1 of Flavobacterium sp. Lineage (GTDB taxonomy): Bacteria > Bacteroidota > Bacteroidia > Flavobacteriales > Flavobacteriaceae > Flavobacterium. The sequence goes on from JBILPJ010000005.1 coordinate 33,596, forward strand.
AATCTATTTTAATGGAATTCCTGTAAAATTAAAAGCAATTGCAAAACCTGGATTTATTTTTAGTGGTTGGAGTGGCGCGTCAATAAGCACTAATCCAGAAATTACAATTACGCCAACAGCTAACTTTTCGATTATCGCCAATTTTATTCCAGATTCAACTTATGAAGTTAGTGTTCCGATATATTATTGGTATATGGATGGGCTTATCGCAAATAACGTTCCATTAGAAACACTAAATTCTACTTACAGTATTGGTCCAAATGCTTTCATCCAATATAAATCTTGCCTTGCGGGATACCCATTTCCTGTTGGAAATAGCAACAGAAATAAGGCTTCAATGGAAAGAAGAAATAGTCCAACAAATATCAATTACAATCCTGCGGCAAACAATAATCTTGCCTATAATGTAGCGTTGATGAAAGGCTTGCAAATAAAACAGTTTTTCCAAAACGGCGGACTCGAAAACTTAATGATTTTCAATTTGTCAACAACGGGTTTTAAAAACATAAAACTATCATTTGCAGCTATCAATGAATTGGCAGGTGTAAATGGAATTTCTGTTGATTATTCGGTAAATTCAGGAACACCCATCTGGCTAACAGCAGGATTATCAGCAACATCGTTACCGCTTTTTAGTGCCTATCAATTGCTTCAAATAGATTGTTCTGCAATTGTTGCGGCGAATAATAATCCCGATTTTAAAATTCGTTTGCGATTTACGGGTACAGATTTAACTTTAGATGCAGGAAATAGAGTGACTTTCAACAACATTTCTGTAGATGGAGTTCAACTTCCTTTGATTGTGGATGAAAATAATACTGTGAAATTCAAAAGTTATCCAAATCCATTTTCAGATGTAATCAATATCGTTGGAATAAACGATTATTCTGAATATACTATTTATACTATTGATGGTAAATTGTTAAAAAAAGGAATTGTTCAAAATGCTCAAATCCAATTAAGTGATTTGTCAAAAGGAATGTATTTACTTCAAATAGCATCCGAAGGAAAAAAAGAAACGCAGAAAATCATTAAGAATTAAACTCCATAAAAAAATATCAAAAAACGGAGGTTCAATCGTTTCCTTCGTTTTTTGTTTATAAAAATTTAGAAATAACGGTTTTTTGAAGCGAAATAACGTTTGTCTCTTACCAATAAATATACTTAAACTCTAAATTTAACTACAAATGAAAAATATATTCACGCTAATTTTCTTTTCAATATTTCTATACACACAACCTATATTAGGACAAAATTTGGTTATTAATGAGATTTTAACTTCCAACATTGCATCCAACATCGATGAAGATGGAACGCCACAAGATTGGATAGAATTATTTAATAAAGGAAGTGTTGCTGTAAATTTATCGGGTTTTGGATTATCAGATGATGCTGCTGTTTTGAACAAATGGGTCTTCCCAAATGTTACAATTGGAGCGGGTCAATATCTTTTAATTTGGGCGTCCGACAAGAACAGAACAACGCCTGGAAATCCTTTGCATACCAATTATAAAATCAGTTCTTCGGGAGAAAGTATCACTTTGAGTAATTTCTCGGGAGATGTTTTAGACGTAGTTCCTGCAACAATAATTCCCACCGATATTTCCTATGGTAGAAGTCCAAATGGAACTGGAAATTTCGTTTTTTTTCAAACAATAACGCCCGCAACCGAAAACACTTCTCAGGGATATTCTGGAGTATTGAATCCACCTCAATTTTCTCAAAACGGAGGTTTTTATACTTCTGATTTCGATTTAACAGTTTCATCAACAGATGCAGATTCGACTATATTTTATACTCTTGACGGATCAGAACCAACTGAAAATAATTTGAACGGAACAACTTATACCTATAAAAATCAATATCCTGAATTGCCAGGGCAGCACTTCGGGGAGCTTTTAAATAATAGTTATCAAACGTATCAATATACTAATCCAATTAACATCACCGATAGAAGTTCCCAGCCCAATAAAGTCTCGGCAATTTCTTCAACGTATGATTATGATCCTTCCTATTATATTCCTGATAATCCAATTTTTAAAGGTACAATTATAAGAGCAAAAGTTGTGAAACCTGGTTTTATTAGCAGTAAAATAACTACCAAAAACTATTTTATAACACCTCAAGGAAGTGCTAGATTTTCATTGCCAGTTATATCATTAAGCATTAATGAAGACCGTTTTTATGGCTATGAAAACGGAATATATGTGGCTGGAAAAGTCTTTGATGATTGGCGAATTGCAAACCCAAACGGAGTGGCAAGGGCAAGTAAAGCTGGAAATTATTATTGGGAGGAAAATGATGAAAGAATTGGAAATATATGCTATTTTGTTAATGGTTCCGAAGTAATTAATCAAGATATTGGTTTGAAAATCCGTGGCGGTTCTACCAGAAGATACGAGAAAAAATCGTTAACCGTTTATGCACGATCTGAATATGGCGATGGAACAATGGATTATAATTTTTTCCCGGATTTGCCATATACAAGTTACGACAGATTAACACTTTCCAACTCTGGATGGGATTTCCGTCATTCTAAATTTAGAGATGCATTAGCACACCAATTATGTAAATCATTGCACGTAGAATCGGAAGCATATCAGCCAACAATTTCATTTGTAAATGGAGAATATTTCGGAATATTAAATATCCGAGAGCGTTACGATAACAACTATTTTCAACGGGTTTACAACACTAATTCGGTTGATTTATTAGAAAATAGTGCCGATATTAAAGAAGGAGACGAAGTTCATTACACTGCAATGACAAATTATTTAGAGTCAAATTCTATGGCTTCGGAATCCAATTATGATTATATAAAAACACAACTTGATCCTGAAAGTTTTAGTGATTTTTTTATTGCAAATATCTTCTTTCAAAATGCTGATTTTCCTAATAATAATGTACAATATTGGAGAAATAAAACGAGTTCGTATGAACCAAATGCGGCTTATGGATTGGATGGAAGATGGCGCTGGCTATTGCACGATATGGACGCTTCATTTTCATTTGGAACGAATGATTTTAATGGAAACTCATTGGCAATTGCAACATCAATTAATACCACCGATGTAAATCCAGAATGGGCGACATTGATTCTAAGAAAATTATTAGAAAACGAGACTTTTAAAATTGACTTTATCAACCGATTTGCCGATTTGATGAATACTTCGTTCTTGTCTTCCAGAATAATTTCTAAAATTGACGAATTAAAAACCGTGATTGCACCTGAAATGCCTGAGGAAATTTCTCGCTGGAGTGTGCCAGAAGATTTATCCCAATGGGAAACATATCTAAATCGGCAGAAAGATTTTGCTGTTGCAAGACCAACATTTCAAAGAGATCACATTCGTTTAAAATTTGGAATTGCTGCAAATATAAATGCGAATTTGGATGTTTCCAATGAAAATCACGGCTATATCAAAATGAATACCATTGACATAAAAGATGGAACGCCAGGAATAATCGGAAATCCATATCCTTGGACGGGAATATATTTCAATGGAATTCCAGTGAAATTAACAGCTATTGCAAAACCAGGATTCGTTTTCAGTTATTGGAGTGGGGCTTCAACAAGCACTAATTCAGAAATTACGGTTACCCAAAATGCCGATTTTTCTGTAGTTGCACATTTTATTCCTGATAGCACTTTCGAAGCAAATGTACCAATCTATTTTTGGTATATGAATGGGGCTATAGCCAATAATGTTCCGTTAGAAACCCTAAATTCAACCTATCAAATTGGTTCGAGTGCCTTTATTCAATATCAATCTTGTCTTGTTGGCTATCCTTTTCCTGTTGGAAATGCCAATAGAAATAAAGCTTCTATGGAAAGAAGAAATAGTCCAACAAATATAAATTATCGCCCATCAACGAACAATAATCTGCCGTATGACGCAGCGTTAATGAAAGGTTTGCAAATC